>NZ_JBUZTL010000031.1:0-43019 GCF_055408345.1 Pseudomonas sp. B424
GTCATGGGAGAGGTGATGCAGGAAGCCTTGGCTATGCGGCATGATGCTCCGGCTTCAATTCAATAACCGTGTTGCACTCAGCTCCTGCAACCGCCTAGGCTTATACCTAAAGTAGGGTTGTTATTGCCGGCGTTTTGTCGGATATCAAATAGTATTGATAAGTAACGTTTTTTTAGAATGCGTCAGTTCTAAAGTATTAGTCCATAAGCAAGATGACGGCACTTTTATATAAGGGGTTAATACCAAGTTGTGAATTGTTTGATAAGGCCCGTGGCGTTGTTATGTCTGCAACCGATGAATGTATCCCTGACGCAGAACAGGGAACTCTCGAACTCAGGCGTAACAGGTGCAAGGGAATTAATCATGAACACTCAATTGTGGTTGAAAACAAGTACAGCATTACTGTTGGTCATGACCGTCAGCCTGGCTGGCTGCAGCAGCGGTGGTGGCGGTTCCAAGAGCCATGTGTCGGCGAGCACGCCGGATAGCGGCACCGGCGGCGGTACCGGTGGTGGCGATGGCGGCACAGGTGGCGGCGATGGCGGAACTGGCGGCGGTACAGGGGGTGGCGACGGTGGTACCGGTGGTGGCGGTACAGGCGGTGGCGACGGTGGCACGGGCGGTGGCGGTACGGGCGGTGGTGGCACTGGTGGTGGCGGTACAGGTGGTGGCGGCACGGGTGCAGGCACCACGCCTCTGGTCACAGGCCAGGTCGTCGGGCAAGTCGGCACGGCTGTTGGCGGCGTGGGCTCCACGGTCAGCGGGCTTGGCAGCACCCTGACCACCGTGCCTGTGGTGGGCAACCTGGGCGGCGGGCTGGTGGTCAACACCGGTAATGCGGTGACCTCCGTCACCGATGGCCTCACCAACGGCCTGGGCTCGCTGGGTACAGACAAGGACTCGCTTGGCCTCACCGTAGCCGGTGCCACCAATGCCGTCAGTGACTTGGGTAAAGGTGTGTCTTCGGTCGGTACCGGCCTGAGCACCGTGCTGGATAACACCCCGATCAGCCAGATCCCGCTGGTCGGTGGTGTGGTGGGCAAGGTGACTGACACCACAGGCGGGCTAGTGAATAAAGTGGGCACCACGGTGACCATGCTCGGCAACACGCTGACCACCAATGTGACCAGTGGCCAGTTGGGCAAGGTGACTGGGGGCGTGAATGACAAGGTGCTGGTGCCGGTGATTTCCCTGGTGGAAAACGTGACGGGCAAAGTGGGGACCACGACCGGTCTGGGCGCGCCGGTGGACGGCCTGCTGAACAAAGTCGGCGGTGTCGTGGGCGGGCTGGGCAACAAGGTAACCGCTACCGGCGGCGACAACCCGGTCACCTCTCTGGTCGGCGGCGTGCTGGCCGGTGTGGGCGGTGTGGCTGACAAGGCGGGTGGTTACGTGAACCCGGCGGCAGGTACCGGCACAGGCACAGGCACTGGCCTGGGTGGTCTTGGCGGGTTGCTGGGCCTGGGTGCTGGTGCAGGCGCAGTTGCCGGTGGCGGCACGGGTGCTGGCGTAGGTGTCGGTGCAGGCGCTGGCGTAGGTGCCGGTGTAGGCGTAGGTGCAGGTGTCGGTGTTGGTGCAGGCGCTGGCGTGGGTGCCGGTGCCGTCACGGGTACCGGTGGCGCCGCAGGTGGTGGTCTGGGGGCAGGTCTGGGTGCCGGGCTTGGTGGTTTGCTGGGCGTCAAAGTAGATTCAGGCAGCACCGGCAACACAGGTGCAGCAGCGGGCGGTACGGGTACAACAGGCGGTTTGGGTGGTCTGGGTGGTGCTCTTGGGGGAGTGCTTGGCGGGCTGGGCAACTTGGGCAAGAAAAACTGACGATATTGCACCTGGCCGGTTCGACGGCCGTACCTACAGCGCCTACTCTTGGTTGGGACGGGAGATTCAGATGAGTCTCTCGTCTTTTTTCATGTGCAGGTTGTAGGACTGATGCTCGGGCAGCTTCGCGCAGACCTTAAAGGTGAAGCCCCCCCTCGTTATGCCGCTGTAGTTGAACATGGAGAGTCATATGCGTAATTGCGTCCCCTTTTTACTATTGGCATTGGTCCCGTATGCGGGCGCCGAGCCTCTTCCCCGTTTCCTCAATAGCAACGACAGCATGCAAAACCTGCCCGCGCCCAATTTGCCGGTGGATGCCTATCGCCCGTCGGCACCTGCGCTGGAGCTGCCAAAACCTGCCGCCGCCGAGGCCCAGCCATTACAGATGGGTACCCGGCTGACCATCCGCAAGTTGCAGATCGAAGGTGGCACGGTGTACCCGCTCACTGAACTGGGTGCCGCGTACAAGCCGTTGCTGGGCCATGAAGTCACCCTGGCCCAATTGATTGAAGCCACCCGCAGCATCACCCAGCGCTACCAGGATGACGGTTATTTATTGTCGTACGCGTTTTTGCCCCCGCAGAACTTTGATCAGGGTCTGGTGCGTGTGGTGCTGGTCGAAGGTTATATCCGTGATTACCAGGTAGATGGCGATGTGGGGCGGGTCAAAGGCTTCATTGATGAGTTGGTGGACAAGCTCAAGGGCGAGCGCCCCCTGACCCGTAAAACCTTCGACCGCTACAGCACCTTGATGAGCCGGATTCCCGGCGTGACCCTGCAGGCGCAAGTGCCCCCGCCGGGTACCACCGATGGCGCGTCGACGCTGCATATCAGTGCCAGCCGCCAGCCGTTCACTACCAGCATGAGCCTCACCGAAGGCAGTCGGGACAGTACCCAGGCCTTGTTCGGGATCAGCAGCAACTCGCAAACGGCCATGGCGGAACAGTTGACCCTGAGCGGATTGTTCCCGCCGGGCGATGACAAGGAACACTACTACCGCCTTGACTACTCGCAGTACCTGAACGCCGAAGGCACGCAGTTGAACCTGTATGGCGCCAGTTATCGCAGCGACCCCGGCACCAACATTGCCACCAGCGATGGCTTTGAGCTCAAGCCCCATCGCGAAAATGACCGCTTCTCGATTGGCGTCAGCCACCCGCTGATTGCAGCACCCAGTGAATGGCTCAGCGCCACTGCCCGGCTGTACGGGGTCAACGACAAGACGGACTACGAGGTGGTCGGCTACGGGCAGACCATCAGCGAAAAAACCAACACCCGTGCGGTGGCGTTTGAAGGTGACTGGCGCAAGTCCGATGCCAGGCAGTTGCGCATTGTCAGTGCCGGTCTGTACCAGGGGATAAACGGCTTGGGCGCCAAGACCGAGACCAATCTGACCAGCAGTCACTACGACCTGGATTTCTTCCGTTTGCGTTTGTCGGGCGTGCAGAGCGACGGTTATTTCGATAACTGGCAGGGCGTGATGTCGGGCGCCTTGTACTGGACGGATGACAGTTTGCCTGACAGTGAACGTGCAGTATTCGGCGGGCAGAACTTCGGTCGTGGTTACCCGGATGATCAAGCGTCGGGGGATAAAGGCTGGGGTGTGGCGTATGAGTTGAACTACAGCTTTAATCGCGACGGTGAATGGGTAAAGTTATTGCAACCTTATGCGGCTTTGGACAGGGCCAAGACCTGGTACAACGAACTGCCTTTAAAAGGTTCGGACATGTCGTCGGCGGCAGTGGGGTTGCGTTTTGGTGACAAGCGTTACTACAACATTGCCCTGGAAGTTGCCAAGCCCATGTCGGACATTGCATTGGACAGTTTTAATCGCCGGCCACGTTATACCTTGAGTTTCAGTTATCAGTTGTAAGGCTGGATGCATAAAAACTGCCGCAGGCTGCGATCTTTTTAAAGACTAAAAGAACGCAGTCGGCGGCAATTTTTTATTGGGTTTTAACAGATGGTCTAAGGCGTGGCCAGGTGCAGCTTGGCGGGTTTCGGGAAGAGGTTGTCGAGGGTGTCGAGCAGGCGCACGTGGTAGATGGGTTTGCGGAACAGGTCCAGCACCTGCAGGCGCAGAAGGTCGCTGACATCGTCCATGTCGGCGTGACCCGAGATGACAATCACCGGTAAATGCTGGCGCGATGTGTGTTCACGCAGGCGCTTGATCAGCGCTATACCGCTGTCTTCCGGCATGCGCAGGTCAGTGATGACCAGCGCAATATCCGGATGTTGGGTCAACTGCTGAAGGGCAAGTTTGACTGAAGTTGCCGTAAAGCAACAAAAGTCCTCGCCCTCCAACAGTTCTGCCAACTCCAGAAGTGCGTCCTCTTCATCATCGACCAGGAGAAGCTGTTGGCGTGGTGAGGAGAGGGGCATGTTAATGGCGCTCCGTAATTAATTAAGCTGTTGCGGTTCCCAGGCCGGTTTTGATTTTGGTGAATACGCCTGTTACAGCGGTTTGTACATCGGGTGAAAGCCCAGCAATAACCACAGCCACCATTGCCGCAATAATGGCGTACTCAATACCTGAAGCGCCCTCTGTTTGTTGTGCGAAACGTTTGACCTGTTGCGACAGGAATACTTTGGTCGGTACGTACACTTTCAGAACAGTATTCAACATCATCTGACTTCTCCTTGGTGCACCGGGACGGGCACTGCATAACAATGGCGCTACATGATTTCTATGTGCCACCACAGCATTGGCAATAATTGACGTTCCGACAACTGTAACAATGGACTAATCACAAAGCATTAATCCAAATGGACATTAAAAAAATGTGTGGTCAATCAAAGTATTGAGAATTAAACGAAGAATTTTCAGCCGACTAATGGCATTTTGCTTCACCTGAGCTATTTTTAAATAGCGAAAGGTTGCAAGCGCGTCATTGGTTCATAGCCACCTGATTATAAATGGGTATTTAGTCTGCAGCAGGCAGTGGTAAATGGAGTTATTTATGAACAATCGACGCAGTTTGATACTGGCCGCCATTTTATTTATCGGTGCTATTGCTGCCGGTTATTGGGGGCTGGTGTTGAGTCGGCAGCAGCCGGTTGCCGCAGTCCCTGTGACCCAGGTGGTCGAGCAGGGTGTGGCAGCCGCTGAAGACACGACCCGCAAGGCAGTGGTGGTGCTGGCCCGCGATGTACCCCCGAATGTGGCCTTGACGGCCAATGATCTGATCCTGGAAAAACTGACCACTGCACCTGCTGGCAGCTTGACTGCAATTGATCAGGCGGTGGGCCGTACCCCGTGGCGCAGTCTGGCGGCGGGCACCTGGCTCAGTGAGCAAAGCTTCGAGGCAGGCGGGCCATTGGCTCGCATGATTCGCCCTGATGAGCGCGCACTGGCCGTAGGCATTGACGAAGTCAGCGGTGCGGGCGGGCAGTTAACCCCGGGCGACTACGTCGATATCTTGCTGTTCTTGCGTCAGGACACCGCCAACCCCCAGCAGTCGGCTCAGGTGGTACTGCCTGCAGTACGTGTATTGAGCGTGGGTGAAGAACTGGGCCTGACCAGCGACGGAAAGCTGGCCAGCCAGCCGAAAAACGCCGAAGAGGCACTCAAGCTGGAGCAGCGTCGCGCCAGTGCGCGCACCGCAGTGCTGGCAGTGCCTGAACCTCTGCTCAATCAATTGATGCTCGCCACTCAGGCCGGGACTTTGCGTCTGGCCGTGCGCAGCGCCCAGGAGCAGCGCTTGAGCAAATACTGGGCGGGTGAGCAGGAGTCCCCGTCCAACCTTGAGAATGCCAAACGCAGTCTGTATCAGTTCAACCAACTGGCTATGGCCGGTCCGGTAAGAGCGCCAGTTATCAGTAACCCCGGTGCGCCTCGTGTGCGTGGTACCGAAATTATTCGTGGCAATCAGATGGCCCAACAGCCTGCCCAATAAAAATCCTGATTTTAAAGGAAGCACACCATGAGCCACCGTTGCGTACCGTTATACAAACGTGCAGCCTGGACGCTGATTTTAAGCAGCTTGCCCCTTGAAATGGCCCTGGCCGCGTCCAGCAATTGTGCGGCACTCGAACAGATGCCGTCGGTCGTGGAAGTGATTCAGGGAGCCCAGCAGGCACTGGAATCGCCGGTCAGCGTGACCCGTATTGCAGTAGGCGACCCGACGGTTGCAGACGTACACGTTAATGGCAGCAACTCCTTTTTGCTCACCGGTGTAGCGCCGGGCACCACCAGCCTGATGATCTGGACTGCCTGCTCGAAGACGCCCCGCCAGAGCATGGTCTTCGTCAAGGGTAAAGCCTCGGCGGGCCTGACCAGTACAGCCCTGTCGCCTTCCGCGGACCCTACCTTGCCGAGCCAGGTGCAAACCGATATCCGCTTTGTTGAAGTCAGCCGCACCAAGCTGCAGGAAGCCAGTACCTCGATCTTTGGTATGGGCAGCAACTTCCTGATCGGTTCGCCGGGCTCGTTGATTACCTCGGCAGCCAATGTCATCACCGGCGGGCCGCCGGCCAACAATAACTTCTTCAACATCGGCTTCGGCGGTGGTCGGGTCCGGGCCATGATCAACGCTCTGGAAGGCAGCGGTTTTGCCTACACCCTGGCGCGTCCCAGCCTGGTGGCACTCAGTGGGCAAAGTGCAACGTTCCTCGCCGGTGGCGAAGTGCCGATCCCGGTGCCGAGCAGTGGCAGCGATAACGTGTCGATCGAGTACAAAGAGTTCGGTATCCGCCTCACGCTGACCCCCACCGTGGTGGGGCGTGATCGCATCCTGCTCAAGGTTGCCCCTGAGGTCAGCGAGCTGGACTACACCAATGCGGTGAATATCGCCGGGACACTGGTGCCGGGTCTTAATGTTCGTCGTACCGACACCAGCATTTCCCTGGCCGATGGCGAGAGCTTCGTGATCAGTGGCTTGATCAGTTCGAAAAACAGCGCCCAGGTAAACAAATTCCCGGGGCTGGGAGAAATCCCGATTCTTGGCGCCTTTTTTCGTGACTCCAACACCAGCAGCGAAGAGAAAGAACTGCTGATGATCGTGACGCCGCACCTGGTTCAGCCGTTGGCGGCCAATGCGCAACTGCCGTCCCTGCCGGGCGAAAAACTGCGCACTTACGACCCTAACTGGTACCGCTTGTACTTCCTGGAAAACGGCAACTTCAATAGCCGCAGCGGGTTATCTCAATGAGCCAAAGCCTTAGCCAGACGTTTCTCGCGCTGACGCGCAACAACACCGATCTTGAGTGGCTGCAAGGTGCATTGGCGCCCTTGGGCCAAGTGGTGGGTGCGGGCACCAGCAGCCTGGATGAACTGCTGGCATTGGTTGATGTGACGTTCGCCGGGTTGATTTTTGTGGGCCTGGACCGCGAAAAAGTAGTGGCTCAGTGCGCACTGATTGAAAGTGCGCTGGAAGCCAAGCCGATGCTGGCCATTGTCGCCCTGGGCGATGGCATGGATAACCAGTTGGTACTCAATGCCATGCGCGCCGGGGCCCGGGATTTTGTTGCCTATGGTTCGCGGTCCAGCGAAGTGGCGGGGCTGGTGCGCCGCCTGAGCAAGCGTCTGCCGCCGGTGGCGCCGAACGCCGAGCTGGGCGGCCTGAGCGTGCTGTTCAGTGCCCAGTGCAATGCCGACGGTGCACTGCTGGCCAGTCACTTGGGGCTGGTGGTGCAAAAGACTGAGCAGAGAACCCTGTTTCTGGATCTGGGGGTGCCCCGGGGTGATGGTCTTGCCCTGATGGGCCTTGAGAGCACGTTTTTCTTTGGTGATGCCTTGCGCCATCTGCGGCGCCTGGACAGCACCTTGATTGACAGCGCCTTTGCCAGGGCCGAGGGCGGGTTGCGGGTCCTGGCCCACAGCGACAGCGATGAGTCACTGGAGTCAACCAGTGCGGCCGAGTTGTACATGCTGCTCAGCGCCTTGCGTCTGCATTTTCAGCACATCGTGGTGAACCTCTCGGGCCAGCCCGACAGCGATGCGCTGCGTACCTTCGTCAGCCATTGCGACACCTTGCTGTGGTACACCGACCAAAGCGTGCTCGACTGCCGGCGCAACCTGGATGTGCTCAGCCTTTGGCGTGCCAAAGGCATGAAGCTCGATCATGCGGGGTTGTTGGTCGACCGTTATTTGCGCGGTGTGGCCCCCAGTGCCGATGCGCTGGTCAAGAGTTTTGGTTTCCCGGTGATGGCTACGCTGCCACTGAGCCCCGAGTTGCGAATCAACGCCAAGAACCAGGCCGCGAGCCTGTTTGATCTGGCCCCGCGAGAAGCCCTGAGCCTGGGGCTGAAAAAACTGGGTGAGCAACTGACCCGCCGTTCGCAGGTGGCCGAACAGGCGGTTTCCAGGCCTGCCGCGTGGTTGAACCGTCTGTGGGGGGCTAAATGAGCAATGAACAACTGTTTGGCTCAGGCCTGTACAAGGACGGCCGGGCGGACCATGACGGTCTGAAACTGGTATTGCACCGCTACATCATCGACGCCATTGAAGAGACCGGCAAAAACCTGCTGGAAGATTCGCGTGTGATCCTGTCGCAATTCGTCACCGAGCGGGTTGCCGAGTATGTGTCGCGCCTGCACCTGGCGATTTCCCGCTATGAGATGGAGCGCCTGGCCGAAGAAATCGTCGACGAACTGACCGGGTTCGGCCCGCTGGAAGTGCTGCTGCGCGACCCGGCCGTGACGGAAATTCTGGTCAACGGCCCGCACCGGGTATTTGTGGAACGCGAGGGTTTGTTGAGCCGAAGCGATCTGCGCTTTATCGACGATCATCACGTTGAACGGGTGATGCAACGCATATTGGCGCCGCTGGGTCGGCGCCTGGACGAGTCCTCGCCGATGGTGGATGCGCGCCTGCCCGATGGCAGCCGGGTCAACGCGATCATCCCGCCGATTGCGCTGGATGGTCCGTGCCTGTCGATCCGTAAGTTTCGCAAGGACATGCTCAAAGGTACCGATCTGGTTGCGATGCAAACCATCGACCAGGGGATCTACGAATTTTTTCAGGAGTCGGTGGGCAAGCGCTGCAATATCCTGATCAGCGGCGGTACCGGGACCGGTAAAACCACGCTGCTCAATATTTTGAGCCAGCTGATCAACCCCCACGAACGTCTGGTCACCATCGAAGACGTGGCCGAATTGCAACTTGGTCACCCGCACGTGGTGCGCCTTGAAACCCGCCCGCCCAATGCCGAAGGGCATGGCGAGGTCAAATCCAGCGACCTGATCCGTAACGCCCTGCGGATGCGCCCGGACCGCATCATCCTTGGTGAGATTCGGGGTGTGGAAGTACTCGATGTGCTGACCGCAATGAACACCGGCCACGACGGTTCGATGAGCACCGTGCACGCCAACACCGCGCAGGATGCCTTGCTGCGACTGGAAACCCTGGTGGGCCTGACGGGCCGCACGGTGGCGGAAAAAACCCTGCGCCAGATGATTTGCGCCGCACTGGACGTGATCATCCAGCTCACGCGAATGCCAGATGGTCGGCGGTGCGTCAGCGAGGTGCTGGAAGTGGTGGGGGTGCGTGACGATGTGTATGTGACCAACACTCTGTTCCGGCTGGACAAGCGCACGGGCTTTGGCTTTATGCGCGAAGCCTTGAACCCGGCAGGTGACAAGTTGCGTCGTGACCCCATTTTGAATGCTCACGGCTGAGGCACTGCATATGATCCCGGCCCTACTGCTGTTCACCATCAGTTTTCTGATGTTCTCGTTATCCATGAACCTGGTGTATCGCGCCCTGCGTGACCCGACAACCAGCCGGGTACTCGATCGCCTGGGCGAAAGCCAGCCGCAGCATGCGGAAAGAATCCAGGGTGTCGCGTGGCTGGACCGGGCATTTCTGCAGGCCGGTCTGGGGCGACCTTCTGAGCGTCTGGGCCTGTGGCTGTCGTTATGGGCAGTGGCGATAGTGTTGGCAGGTCTGCTCGGCGGCTGGTGGTTTTTCCTCGCACTTGTGGTGTTGCCGCCGGTACTGCTCAAGGTGTTTGTCAGTTGGCGTTACCACCGTCGCGTGCGGCGCATGGTTGAACAACTGCCGCTATTGCTCGACCACAGTGTGCGTAGCCTGAAGGCGGGCCGAACCTTGACCGATGCGGTGCTGAACGCGATCGAAGCCTCCAGTGATCCGCTCAAAAGCAGCATCGGCCGGGTGTCGCGCAGTGTGCAGATGGGGGTGAGTTTACCCGAGGCAGTGCAGGACTTTGCCGAGCTGTATGAGCGTGACGAATTTCGCATGTTTGCCCTTGGGTTGAAGGTCAACCATCGCTACGGCGGCAACGCCAGCGAACTGCTGGAAAACCTGATCGTACTGATCCGCGAACGCGATCAAGGGGCTCGCAGGTTGAGGGCCATGACCGGGGAAACCCGCATGACGGCTTTGGTGCTGGGCATGTTGCCGGTGTTTGTGGTGGCGTTCTTCATGGCCACCAACCCCAACTACATGATCAAAATGTGGCAAGACGGGGGAGGCCAGCACATGCTCCTGACGGCGCTTGCGATGCAAATAATTGGCAGCGTGGCGTTGTGGCGCATGGTACGGAGCGTATGACATGGCCTTTTTGATTTGCGCAGTTTTATTGCTTGGCGCCATGGGGTTGCTGATCAACAACGTGGTTCAGGAACGCCTGAGTCAGCAGCGGGTGATGCAGCGCCTGGAAGGTGACCAGACCGGGCCGGGCAAGCTCAGCCTGTGGATGCGGGCGATGGGTAACAGCAAGTTTGGCCAGCGCTCGGTCACCATGGACAGCGAGACCCAGACCCTGCTCAACCGGGTGGGCTGGCGTACCGCAAGCCAGCGTTCGTTGTTTGCCGCCTTTCAGATCGGCACACCGTTTGCGTTCGCCGGGCTGGTGTTTCTGGGGCATGAACTGTTCTTCCCCAAGTCGGGCAACCTGTTGGTCGTGTTGCTGTTGTCCCTTGCCGTGGGGTATCTGATCCCCAAGCGGCTGTTGGCTTTTGCGGCCAAACAGCGTCAGCAGGAAGTGGCGGTGGAGGTGTCGACCTTTATCCCCTTGCTGCGCATCCTCTTCGAGTCGGGCATGGCGGTCGAGCAAGCGCTGCGAGTGCTGAGCCAGGAGGGGAGGCAATTGCTGCCGATACTCACCGGCGAATTGCGGGTGGTGCTCAATCGGGTGGACTCGGGGCTGGAGTTGAGTCAGGAACTGAGCAAAACCGCGAGGTTGCTGGAGGTGGATGAGTTCAATGACACCTGCGTGATCCTTCAACAATTGATTCAGCAGGGCGGCGGCGCGATGAAGTCGTTGCAGGCGCTCAAGGAGCTGCTGGATGACCGGCGCCTGACACGCATGGAGGAATACATCTCCAAAATGTCCGCCAAAATGTCGGTAGTGATGATGGTGTTCCTGTTCCCAGCGTTGATGATTGTCCTGGCCGGGCCGAGTTTTGTCGCTATCTCACGAGCCTTTCTCTCTTGATCAGGGGTATGAACATGAAAGCTGTCATCGTCGTATGCGGGCTGCTGATGCTGGGCGGCTGTGCGACCGGAGGAGGCGGGCTGGGCATGGGCGCCAGTTGCACCAAGTTGAGCAACGATCAGGAACTGTCGCTGAGCCTGGCGGACAACATGGCCAAAGAGGGCAAGCTGCACGCCAGCCTGGCCAACCTGCAAAGCCTGCCGGAGCGTTCGGCGCAGGTGCAACTGCGCAAGGCGCGGATCTACCGCCAGCTGGGCCGTAATGAGGCCGAGCCTTTGTATAACGGATTATTGGGCAGTTGCCTGGCCGCTGAAGGCGAGCATGGCCTTGGCCAGTTGGCGGCAGGGCGCGGTGATAACGCACTGGCGGCAACCCATCTGGAACGCGCTGCACAAATGGCATCGACCAACGACAAGATTCGCAATGACCTGGGCGTGGTTTACCTCAACCAGCGCAGGATCAATGAGGCGCGGTTCGAGTTCTTGACGGCTCTGGAGCTCAAGCAGGAGGACACACTGGCGGCAGAGAATCTGGTGACCCTGCTGATTTATCAGGACCAGTGGAAACAGGCTTCAGAACTGGTGAGCCGTACCGGGCTGACCTCCGAGCAAGTGAGTAACGCACAGTCCCGGGCACAAGCGTTGAAGGCCCAAGCCAAGGCAGCCAGTAACCAGGTGGCTGTCGTCAAATAATAAGTTGGAGGTTTGCCATGACTTTTTACATTCGTGTGGGGGTGCTGTTAGCCCTGGTGCCACTTGGCGCGATGGCCATCGAGCCAGGACCTTCGTCCAGAAACCAACAGGAAACCGAACACTGGTTGCAGCTGCAAATCAGCGGCAATGCTCAATCGCCGGTGCGCCAGGTGGCAACGCCGGCCGAGCGCGAGCAAAGCCTGCAGCGCTGGCTGGACAGCTACAAACACGAAATTCCTGAGTATTACAAACAGGATGAGGGCGGCAAGGCCAAGCAGAATTGACTACGCATTCTGCGGGAGGTGGTCTCCCACAGAGGTTGCGTCAATACGGGCAGGGTGTCGTTTACAGCACACTTTGCCGGTGTTGTTGAGACGGGCCGTTGGGGGACAAGGCAAGCGCCAGTTGGGTGCGGTTGTTCATGTGGGTAAGGCGCAGCACTTGCGACACGTAGAGCTTTACCGTGTTTTCGGTGATGCCCAGATCACAGGCAATCTGGTAGTTGGTCTGGCCTTTGCTCACCAGCTTGGCAACGTCCAGCTGGCGCGGTGACAGCTGTTTGAAAATGGCCGGGATCTGTTGCCAGGTACCCTCGATCGAGCCTTGCGGGTCCGTGCTGTGAGACGCCGTTTGGGGAGGGCGTCGAGCTGACTCCATGTCTTGATACAGATCGTCAATGGACTCTGCCAGGAACTGCAACTTCTGGTTCAGGTGGCCCAGCTGATCGCTCTTGTGGCGCTCGCGCAGGATGCCTTCCTGACGCTGAATGCCCTCGAGCAGTTCATTGAGGTCAACCGGCTTTTGATAGTAATCGGCGATGCCGATACGCAGGGCCTTGATCACATCCTGCTTGTCGGCTCGGCCGGTGAGCAAAATGCTTTCAAAGGCGCGGTGCTTGCCCGCGAGTTTTTGCAAGTGCTGGGTCAGCTCGATGCCATTCATCTCGGGCATGTGCAGGTCGCACAGCACCAGGCCGATGTCCGTGTCGGCAATGAAAGCACTGATCGCTTCACGGGTGGTATTGCAAGGCACGCAACGGTAACCGCTGCTTTCCAGAAACTCGCACAGTTCTTCGACAATCAATGGTTGGTCATCGACCACGAGCACTTTTATTAGGGGGGTTGGCGTATTCACACGGTTCTCCATCCTGGTAAACCAATCAGGGACTTCTTTGATCCATTCACTTGAGTGGACTGATTAAAACGTAGACCTACTTTACTACTATGTACAAGGTATTAATCCCTCATATCAATTAGCTCAGAGCCCACATAGTCAGGGTAAATCCGCCTAATAGGAAGGGTGCGAAGGGAAGCTTTTTTGACGTTGAGACTTCCATTCCAAATGAATAGATCTTAAGTCGTTGATTCACTGAAGGCAGGATTTTTGACGCAAACAGCCACCAGATCCCGGTACAGACACCGGCGCCGATCAGGGTGCCCAGAATTGTCGGACGGTCGGTTGCCAGCGCCAGGGCCATCAACAGCTTTACGTCGCCGGCTCCAAGCTTGTTCAGCGCATAGCCGGGGAGGGTCAAGACCAGCGTGATCAGCAGCGCCCAGCCGCCTTCGGCCGCGCTTGCCCCGAGCCAGGTATGGCCTGTCCACAGCAGATACAGCAATGCCAGCGCCGCTGCACCAAAGGTCAGGACGTTGGAAATCTGGCGTTGGAGAAGGTCTTGAATGGAGCAGGCGATGAACCACAGAAACACTACACATAACTGGATCACGTAATTAACGTCCCTTTTTTACCAATGATTCTATGATGATATTACTGTCGATTGTCAGGGTAGACGCAGCCATGAAAGCAATACTTCCAAAAAAGCAGAAAGGCGCCGCGGCGATTGAGTTCGCACTGGTGTTTGTGATTTTTTTTGCGGTGCTCTACGGCGTGATCAGCTACAGCCTGCCGCTGTTGCTGATGCAGTCATTCAATAACGCGACGTCCGAAGCGGTCCGCCGCAGCATGGCGGTGGACCCGACGGCGACCGATTATCAGGGGGCGGTGGAAACGCTGGCCAAGAAAGTACTGAACGAGAAGCTGAGCTGGGTGCCCTCCGCAGTGAAAGGGAATTTGATGCCGAGCGCGACATACAACACCACCACCAAAGTGCTGACTGCCAGCGTCTCGCTGCCAGCCACGGCCTTGACCTCAATCATGCCGGTGCTCAAATTGGGCACCATTACCGTGCCTAACTTGCCGACCAATCTGACGGCCCAGTCGAGTGCGCAACTTGTCCCCTAATGAAGGGCTGTTCGGGCGATTATTGGGACGGACCGACAATCGCTTGCCTGAATCCACAGATCCGCAATTGCATACCAATGCGGGCATCCAGTTGATGCTCGATCAACAAGGCTACGTCACGGACATTCACGGCCTGCAGCGTTACGGTCTGGCGCGTTCGAGCGGCGACGGCTCACCGCGCCTGCTGCTGAGCTATATGGTGCCGGGCAGCACGCTGGCGCTCGAAGGCGTACCGGCTGACTGGGTGGGCCACAGCCTTGACCTGGATTTCCAGTGCGCGGGCCTGCGCGTGGTGCATACCCGGGGTTGGGTTCAGCCACAGGGTGACGGCTGGCTTTTGCAGCTGCTGGATATCAGCGACCTGCGCCAGGGCAGCCAGCAGGCCCGCGCTCGCGAGCGCTGCACGCAACTGACCCTCGGCCTGAGTGAGCAATTGCGCCAGTGCAGTGCGGCGCGCTTGCCTGAAGTGATGCACGAAGCGTTACGCAGCGTGGCCCAGCACGGGCGCGTGCCCTGCATGGCGCTGGCCGTGCGCGATGATGCGCAGTCCGGCTGGTACATGCACAGCACCTTCCATGCGTTTGATGCCCCCAAACTCTGGACGCTTGAGCAGAACCTCGGCAGCCTGCTCGACCCGCTCGGCGGGTCGGTGCCCCAGCGTGTAGAGCGCGGTGCCAACCCCCGGCTCAACGACCTGTTTGGCAATGCCGACGGCGTGCTGGTGCCGTACAGCGACCAGCAAGGGCTGTGTGCGTGGCTGATGCTGGGGTTTTACCCGGCCTCCCTGCACGGGCCGCAGATGAGCGACAGCGACTGGTTGCAAGTGTGCGCTGCGTTGGCCGGACCACTGCTGGATCGCTTGCGCGAACAGCAGCATCTGCAACAGCGCGAACGCATGGAAGCCCTGCAAGTCTTGCTGGGCACGGGCTGGTGGGAGTGGTCAACCACCAACGAACTGTTGCAACTGGCCCCGCAACTGGCCACGCACCTGACGGCGACAGCCGGGTCACAGCTGCTGACCCGCGAGGCCTGGCTGGCGCTGTTCCATCCAGCTGATCGGGATGAGCTCAGCGGTCGTTTCAATGAGCTGCTGGAGCATGGCAAGGCTCTGTTGCTGTTCGCGCGGGTGCATCAACCTCAGAGCGCGCAGCCTGCCCAGTGGTACCGGATTCAGGGGCAGGTGCTGGGGACCGGCCCCCGGCGGCGAATCGTGGGCTTCATGCTGGATGTCAGCGACATCAAGAATCAACAGCAGCAAATCGCTGCCGCCCATGCCCGGCTGGACAACCTGATAGCCAGTTCGCCTGCGGTGATCTACGTGCAGCGCTATGTCGAAGGTGCGCTGCAGCCTGCATTCTTCAGTGACAGCCTCAAGCCTTTGCTGGGCTGGACATTGGAAGAGTGCACGAGCGCGACCTTGATCGAGTGGGTCCATCCCGAAGACCGGGAGCAGTATTTTGAACGCACGCGCCAGTTGCTGCGCGAAGGCAGCGCCCGCAGCCGGTATCGCCTGCGTGATCGACGCGGCGATTATCACTGGTTGCTGGATGAGGCCAAGCTGTTGCGCGACGACCTGGGCTTGCCCGTTGAAGTAGTCGGGTTGTGGCTGGACATCAGCGATGCGACCGAAGCGGCCGAGCGAGTCAAAAACAGTGAAGAGCGTTACCGGATTCTGGTTGAAGACTCGCCTGCCATGATTTGCCGTTACCTGCCTGACCTGACCCTGACCTTTGGCAACCAGCCGCTGGCCAGCTATCTGGAGTGCACGACCGCGCAACTGCCGGGGATCAACCTGAGCAGCTGGCTGTCCAGCGAACAGCGTGAGGCCTTTGTGCAGCGCATTGCGGGCTTGACCCCGGAAGCGCCGGTCAGCTCCGCTGAAATCAGCCTGCAACTGCCGGGTCGTGAATATGCCTGGTGGGTGTGGTCGGACCGGGGCATCTTCGACGAGCAGGGCAACTTGCTGGAAGTGCAGGCCGTGGGCCGCGACAACACCGAGGTGCGCCGCTCGCAGCAGCAACTGACCCACAGCGCGAAAATGGCCACCCTTGGCGAAATGGCCACGGGGCTGGCCCACGAAATCAACCAGCCGCTGAACGTGATGCGCATGGCCATCGTCAATGTGCTCAAACGCCTGAGCAACGGCGATGTGCAGATCGATTACCTGCAAGACAAACTCACCCGCATCGACGGGCAAATCCAGCGTGCGGCGCGGGTGGTCGACCACTTGCGCGTGTTCGGTCGGCGTTCGGAGATCGAGCAGCAAGTGTTCAACCCGGTGCAGGCGCTGGAGGGCACTTTGGCCCTGCTTGGAGAAGGGTTGCGCGGTAAAGGTGTGGAGCTGCGCAGCGAGGGTCAGGCGTGCGATGTACAAGTGCGTGGCCATGTGGACCAGCTTGAACAAGTGTTGATCAACCTGATGGTCAACGCCCGTGATGCGCTGATGAGCAAACGCGAAACCGACCGTGACTTTGAGCCCTGGATTGCCCTGAGTGTCGAGTCCGATGCCCAGAGTGTGCGGCTTAAAGTGGACGACAACGGAGGCGGCATCGACCCGCGCCTGCTGGAGCGGATCTTCGAACCGTTCTTCACCACCAAGCCCATCGGTTTGGGCACTGGTTTGGGGTTGTCCGTGAGCTACGGGATTATCGACAACATGGGTGGGCGGCTAAGCGTGAGCAACACCGGGCACGGCGCCCGGTTTTGTGTGGAGTTGCCGGTGGTTGAGGTTTAAACCACACCTGTGTGGGAGCGGGCTTGCTCGCGATTGCATCACCTCGGTGTATCAGCTGTACCGAGGTGCCTGAATCGCGAGCAAGCCCGCTCCCACAGTGGGGTTACATCACCAGTTGGGCGCGACCGCCTTGGTTGCAGGAGAGGTTGGCGCCGACAACAACCTGGTTTAAATCTATCCCCAGAGCCAAGAGTAATGTGTCAATAATTCTGTCGAGCACAGGCCCCAGTACGGTGTTGATGGTGCTGATCAGTATTGGGGTAACGGTTGTAAGCAAGCCGTCCAGAGCCCCCATTAGTACACCAAGGATGTTGTTTTGCACGGGTTGGTAAATATGAACTTTTATTCCATGTAATGTATTGCCGAGGCTCGTGACTATTCCGTTAGTGGAGTAAGTGTGAGGCAGTGGTGTTTGCCCTACCGGTAACAAATTTGTAGGCCCATAAGTGTAGGGCTGTTTCATGTTTGCTCCGACACTGGTATCGAGGCTTATACCTATGCCTCCGCCTATAGATGGTATCCGGGGATCGCATATTCTTGGTGAGAAAAGGGGAAGCAGAGGCGTTCCACAGGCAATTGTACCTATGTCGACTACTGGAAGTGGCGCGACAGCTAGCGGTTGGGGGTTGGTGGTGCTGCCGGGGAATGCCTGGGACTTATTTATGATGCCAAGTTTGATGTTTACTAAGGATGTATTAGTAGTAGCTGTTAAAGTTTTAGTGGCCTCACTGGCGCAGCTATAACCGGTGACATAGCTTTCTGCGCTGGGAGCATCAATGTAGATGTCGATAGTATTGTTAAGTAATAACAATGACGGGGATGTGCACTTGGCTCCAAGTACGCAGCTAAGAGACTCAAGCGCGCCGACTATATTCAAGCCTAAAAGGTTTTTTAGGGTGTCCACAAGCGCAGAACCTAATGATGTTACCGCATCCACCAATTTTTGTACTAATGATAGAACTGGAAGGTCGACGGAGACTACAGTACGTATTTGTGCTGTTTTAACATAAATACTATGAGGGCCAGTTTTGGGTTCTAGTATAGCCAGTGCTGGGTTTCCTATAGCTGAAAGCTGGGGGGGCTCAAGAACTTGAATCCGTGCGGTGATTTTTGTAAGCCCTAGATCGATAGGGAAATTCGCAACCAGGCCATTGGTTTTATTGGCGAGTTGTACATACCCACTAATTAGGTCAAATAAGTTCATGTTGACATTTAATGCGGAGCTCGGTGTGCTGCTTTGTACGTTTAAAATCTTCCCGAGAACTACAGTTGTTTTACCGGCAGCTAATTTTAAAGCGTTCAGACTTACTATTGTCGCCGTTGCGCCGAGTGTGTTGTTTGGGTCCAGTAGTTTGATGGTGGACTGTATTAGTTGGCCGACAGCGATGTTGGAGTTTAAGACTTCGTCGTAACCTCCCGCGTTAAGCGTCAAGTCGATTTTCAGTTGGTTTAAATAAGAGAGTAGATTGACTTGAGTGTTTAGTAGACCGTTCCATCCCGCTGCATCAATAGCCACGTTTCCGCCAAGCAGTCCTCCAAACAACGAGCTCAAGATTTTCGATTTGCTGGTATCAATGGCGAGCGTTGTATTTCGAATCGTCAACTGCGCCAACGGCGCCCCACCATTGCTCCCCACTGCACTCGCCGTTAATTGGGTATTAGGGGTAAACCCACTTTTGGAAAACATGCTCACCAATCCCCCCGCCACGCTGGTGAGGACGGTGGTAGTGGCTATTACGCGGATAGCATCGGATTTGCTCAAGTCTTCGGTGAAGACGCGCACCTGGTCGTTTCCGGTCTTGAGCGATCCACATGTAGTACTGACCTGTTGCACGCCACCAGGCTTGAAGTTGTTGCGGGTAGCGTTTTGGTTGGCGAAGCCGGCGGCTGTCTTGGTGCTGCCACAGGTACCCCCCAAACTCACCGCCTCCAGCACTGCCATGTCCGCCACGCGCTGCAATTTGCGCTGCTCCAGGTACAGGCGCCCGCTGTCGACCACCAGCAACATGAACAGCAGCACCATGCCCAGGGTCACGGCGGCCATCAAACCGATTGCGCCACGCTGTTGCCGGGGACCATTGAAACCAATACCGCGTAGTTGGGGAGACATCGAGCACTCCTGATGCTGGACATTGCCCAGCGCTAACTCTCCAAAGTTCAAGCGAGTGTAGTCAAGAAGTGCTCAGTGCGCTGGCCAGTTGCCAGTTTTATAGGCGCGTTGTGAGCGACCGATCAAAAGCCGTCGATTAATGAACGAAAACTTAATGTAAATACCAACTTGCTCACGAAAGTATTAATACGAACTTACTTATATACATCGTGAGCAAGTGGTGATGTGCAACTTACTTGGGTGGATAAGTACTCAGGATTTTGGTCACCGCTTCGTGGATTGCTGCGCTGCGCTCTGCGGGCGTCGGGCTGCTGTCGACGACTTTCTCGGCACTGCCGCGCCATACCAGCCTGCCGGTTTTGGCATCGCTCAGGTCGATCTGCAATGTGCCCACCTGATAGACCACGTTGCGGGTTTCGTTATACATAGGTGCGCCCCAGTAGCCTTCCCACGGGCCAGCCCCATAACCACCCCATGGTCCGCCCCAGGGGCCGCCGTAGCCGTAGTGGGTGACCACCTGCTCCTGACGGTTGGCCACGATCAGCCAGGCTTGCACCAGCAAGTCCGGCTTGCTGCCTGCTGCTACCGGGCGCAAGCCGCGCTGGTCCAGCTGGCTGCCCACGGCCTGGATGATCCGCTGCTCGGTCAGGTCGCTTCTGAGCATCGGATTATTGGGCTGATACTGCACGGCAGGGTCTTTCCAGGCCCAGGACTGGAACTTGGCAAAATCGACAGCCGGGTTGTAGTCGTGAGTGACCTGCATGGTTTCGCAGGCACTGAGCATCAGGGCCAGACCCAGTAATGCAATGCGACGTAGCATGATGATTGCTCCACTTCAATATCGAGGCTTAATGAGGAGGATAAGCCTGCACCGCCTTGTTCAGTGATTCGCGCAGGGCGTCACTGCGTTCGCTCAGGCTGCCTTTACTGCTGGTTTCTGCACTTGAGCTCCACACCGGTTGGCCGGTCTTGCCGTCATACAGGTTGAGTCGAACCACCATGACTTCAACCTCGTATGTGCGTACCACGGGTACAGAGTTATACATTCCGTACTGGTTGCCGTAACGGCCGTAGCCGCTTCCATAGCCTGCTCCATAACCATAGTCGTCCTGTACCTGGCGCAAGCGTTTTTCGGTATGCAAATCAGCACTGACCCACAGATCAGCCGGACGGTCGGGCTGTACCGGGCGTAAACCGCGCTGGTCCAGGGCATTGCTCACGGCTTCGGCGATTTGTGCCGAGTCGGCCCAGGCGGTGCCCACCGGCAGGCGATTGTTGAGCCAGGCCCAGCTCTGGTAGCGCCCGTAGTCCCGTGGCGGTGCCGGGTAGGCACTCAAATCCAGGGTGTTGGCCGCCTGTGCCGGGGCCGGTGGCATCGGCATGGCGCTTGGGGTGTAAGGGTTGGGGCTTTGGCAGGCGCCCAGCCCCAGGCTTAGAACGATTAAGGCAACGCGGCGATACATGATGTTCTCCCCCGCAGGGCGATTTAAACCGGGCGGCACACCCAATGCAGGTAACGTCCCAACCCGGCAAAGGCAGGATGGCGACGGTGGGCCAGTTCCATTTCAACCAGTGCTTCAAGTTCGACACGAGCCTGAAACTCCACTGGCATGTAGTCGTGAAACACCCGCACGCCGCTCCGGGTTTCGACCTGCCACAGGCCTTCCATGGCCGTGGCCAGTTCCCGCGGGTCCAGGGGCTGTTGCGGGGTGAGGCTCTGCTTTTCGCCGGCCATGTCGTTCTTGCGCATCTTGCGGAAGTGGCCCTTGAGCAGGTTGCGATAGATCAGCGCGTCGCGGTTGTAAAACGCCAGGGACAACCAGCCGTTTTTGGCGGTCAGTTGATGCAGCACCGGCAGGATCGCGTGGGGCTCGGCCAGCCATTCCAGCACGGCGTGGCACAGCACCAGGTCATAGGGCTCGGTCAGCTGGCCCAGCAATTCCTGCCAGGGTGCCTGGATAAAGGTGGCCGTCTGGCCTGCCTCGGCAAAGCGCTGGCGGGCACCTTCCAGCATCGGCGCGGCCGGTTCTGCCAGGGTCACGTCGTGCCCCTGCTGTGCCAGCCACAAAGACATATGGCCCAGCCCGGCACCGATATCCAGCACCCGCAACGGGCGTTGTGGCAATGATTCCTTGAGGTCGGCCTGAAGCACGGCCAGACGAATGGCACCCTTGGCGCCGCCGTAGATCTTCTCGGCGAAGCGGGTGGCCAGTTGGTCGAAGTGACGGTCACTCATTTGCTGAAACGCCTTTCATTGTCGGCCAGTTTGTTGCGCACTACGTCGTTCATGTCCAGGCCCAGTTCGGCGCACAGCAACACGAGATACAGCACGATATCGCCCACTTCCTGCCCGGCGTGGGCGAGTTTGTCGGCGGGGAGCTGGCGGGATTGGTCTTCGCTCAACCACTGAAAGATTTCCACCAGTTCGGCCATCTCGACACTGGCAGCCATGGCCAGGTTTTTCGGGCTGTGGAATTGCTTCCAGTCGTTGTTATCGCGGATGCGATGCATGCGCTGGGTCAGTTCATCAAGATTCATTGCGGGCGTGCTCTCCAGAAGGCGCAAAGCTTGCGACTGAACGGGCATTGGTGCAAGTGAAAGGCATAGAACTCATGCGGGTCTGGCACGCAATACGTTGTAGCCGCAGCCTCGCTGCGCTCCTCAGCGGCTACAGGGGGCGTGTCGGTTCAGCAGATCGGTCGCCAGTTGCCGATGAGGTGGACGAGATCGCCCGGCCCGTTAACTTGAAAGTCGCCGCTGGAGCCCGGCGCGCTGGCCAGCAGGATCACTTCGCCGGGCAGGCGTACCGGCTTTTTAAAGGCCACGAAAACCTCGACATTGGCGGCCGGCAGGTGCGAAGTCAGGGCCGCGAGGGCGCGGGCTTTTATCCACAGGCCGTGGGCGATGGCACTGGGCAGGCCAAACAGCCTGGCGCTGGCAGCACTGAGGTGGATAGGGTTGTAGTCGCCTGACACTCTGGCGTACTGGCGGCCAATGCCGGCCGGGGCATACCAGCGGGTCAGTTCGTTCAGCGCAACCGGCGCAGGCGACGGGGGCTCGGACACCGGCCCCGGTAGTTCGACGCCTTTGCACAGCAGCGTGCTTTCAGCCTCCCACAGCGGGCCGAGCAGATCGTCCACCCGGGTGACCATCTCAAAGGTGGCTCCCTTGGCGTGTTTTTGCAGGTTGTGCACAAACACCCCGATGCGCAGCTGCGTCACGCCCCCCATGGGGCGCAGTATCCGAATCCGGTTAGTCAGATGGATCAACCCGAGCAGCGGGAAAGGGAACTCCTTGCCCGTCAGTAATTGCATTTGCAGCCCGAAGGCCAGGACATGGGGATAAGTAGGCGGCAGCAATGGGCTCGGCACCAGCTCGCATGCATCCCTGAAAGCCGCCAGTGGCTTGGCCTCAACCTCGACCTGGCAGCGCAAGCCCTGTTCCGGCAAGGTGCTGCCGGTGATTTTGCGTCGGGCCGCGGCGTGAGCATAGAGCGCGGGCAAGTTCGGGGGGGTGTCGCGGTCAAGCCACTGTGTGGTCATGGTTCATGCTCCCAAAATACTTTGCCCGCACACTCGCAGCGCTTGCCCGCTGACGGCGCCCGAGCCCGGTTGACTGAGCCAGGCCACGGCTTCGGCAACGTCCTGCGGCAGGCCGCCCTGACCCAATGAGCTCATGCGCCGCCCGGCTTCGCGCAGGGCAAAGGGGATATGCGCAGTCATTTGGGTTTCGATAAAGCCCGGGGCCACGGCGTTGATGCTGATGCCGCGCTCGCCCAGCAATGGTGCCCAGGCCTGGGCCAGGCCAATCAGCCCGGCCTTGCTGGCGGCGTAGTTGGTCTGCCCGCGATTGCCGGCGATGCCGCTGATGGATGCGAGCAGAATCACCCGGCCGTTATCGCGCAGGGTGCCGCTGTCGAGCAGGGCCTTGGTCAGCACCTGCGGGGCGTTGAGGTTGACGGCCAGTACTGCGTCCCAGAACTCGGGCGTCATATTGGCCAGGGTTTTGTCGCGGGTGATGCCGGCGTTGTGAACCACGATATCGACGCCGTCGGCCAGTTGCCCGATCAGTTGCCCGGCGGCGTCAGCGGCGCAGATATCCAGCGCGATGCTGTGCCCGCCCAGGCGTGCGGCCAGCGCATCAAGGTCACTTTTGGCCGAGGGCACATCGAGCAGGATCAGCTCGGCGCCATCCCGGGCCAAGGTTTCGGCGATCGCGGCACCAATCCCGCGAGCCGCCCCGGTGACCAGTGCCTTGCGCCCGGCCAGAGGTCGCGTCCAGTCCTGTACCTGGGCGTCGCAGGCTGTAAGACGCAGCACTTGGCCGCTGATAAACGCACTTTTAGGCGAGAGGAAAAACCGCAGCGCCCCTTCAAGTTGCTCTTCGGCCCCTTCGCCGACATACAGCAGTTGCAGGGTGCTGGCGTTGCGCAGCTCTTTGGCCAGTGAGCGGCTGAAACCCTCAAGCGCACGCTGGGCGCTGGCGGCAAAAGGGTCACTTAATGTTTCGGGTGCGCGGCCCAGAATCACCAGGTGCGCGCTGTGTTCCAGATTGCGCAGCAGCGGCTGGAAAAATTCGCGCAGTTGCTTGAGCTGGTCGGTGTGCAGCAACGTGCTGGCGTCGAAGACCACGGCCTTGAGTTTGGGCCCCTGGCCAGGAATCCATGGCGTGGCGATCAACGGTTCGGCGCCATAGCTGAACACGGCGTCGGTGAGTTTGCTGGCAAACCGGTTGACCTGTTCAGCCAGCTGGCCGCCGCCAATCAGCAGCGGACCTTCGACGGGGCGCAGACGCCCGGCTTGCCAGCGTTCCAGTCTGCCCGGTGACGGCAACCCCAACGCGCCGACCAGGCGCTGGCCGAGGGATGAGTTGACGAAGTCGATATAACGGTCTGACATGGAACACTCTCCGACAGATGGGGTTCAAAGGGTTGACCACAAACATGCCGTGGTCGTTCGTTATCAGCGATATGGCCTACGCTAGGGTCTGTTGACGTTTGGTTGTGACCCAGCGGCGCAGCCACAACCAAACGTCAACAGACCCTAGTAACGATTAGTGGATTAAAGAGAATAGGGGGAATCGTATGAGTCTGCGTCGTGTTGCCATTATTGGCGGTAATCGAATTCCATTTGCCCGTTCCAACGGGTCGTATGCGAGCGCCAGTAATCAGGCGATGTTGACGGCTGCACTGGAGGGGTTGATCGAGCGTTACAACCTGCATGGGCTGCGCATGGGCGAGGTGGTGGCCGGGGCCGTGCTCAAGGATTCGCGGGACTTCAGCCTGACCCGCGAGTGCGTGCTGGGCTCGCGCTTGTCGCCGCAGACTCCGGCCTATGACTTGCAGCAAGCGTGCGGCACTGGCCTTGAGGCCGTTGTGCTGGTGGCCAATAAAATAGCCCTGGGGCAGATTGACTGCGCGATTGCAGGCGGTGTCGATACAACTTCAGATGCGCCGATCGGCCTGAATGACGGGCTGCGCAAATGGCTGCTGCAGTTCAATCGCACCAAGGCCCCTGTGGACAAGCTCAAAGCCTTGCTGCAATTGCGCCCGGGCTTCCTGAAACCGGAGTTTCCGCGCAATGGCGAGCCGCGCACCGGTCTGTCGATGGGCCAGCACTGCGAGTTGATGGCGCAGGCCTGGGACATCCCCCGGGTTGAGCAGGATGAGTTTGCCCTGCACAGTCATCAGGCCTTGACAGCGGCGTATCACGCGGGTTGGGAAGATGACTTGATCACACCGTTCATGGGCCTGAGCCGCGACAACAACCTGCGTGCCGACCTGACCCTGGAGAAACTGGCAGCCCTTAAACCGGTGTTCGAGCGCAGTGCCAAGGGCACGCTGACGGCGGGCAACTCCACCCCGTTGACCGATGGCGCGTCAGTGGTGTTGCTGGGCAGCGAAGAATGGGCCCGGGAGCGCGGCTTGCCGGTGTTGGCGTACTTTCGCGATGCAGAAACGGCAGCGGTGGATTTCGTGCATGGCGCTGAAGGCCTGCTGATGGCCCCGGTGTATGCCGTCCCACGGTTGTTGGCGCGTAATGGCCTGACCTTGCAGGACTTTGACTACTACGAAATTCACGAAGCCTTTGCCGCCCAGGTGTTGTGCACCTTGAAGGCCTGGGAGGATGCGCACTACTGCAAAACCCGATTGGGGCTCGATGCACCGCTGGGCTCGATTGATCGCAGCAAGCTGAATATCAAGGGCAGTTCACTGGCGGTTGGGCATCCGTTTGCGGCGACGGGCGGGCGGATTGTCACCAACATGTCCAAGTTGCTCGCCACCGCCGGGCAAGGGCGAGGGCTGATCTCGATCTGCGCGGCGGGCGGGCAGGGAGTGACGGCAATCCTTGAGCGGTAGCGCTGAACCCCATAGGCACTCTGTTACCGGCCAAGGCTCGCTCCCACGGTTGAAGTCTCTCCAGACGTTATTCGGGCACTGGGGCCCGAACCTCTTTGCGATTGCGAGTGGCGTAGCTTTCCGCCATGACCGAGCACACGATCAGCTGCAGCGGGTGGTAGATCATGATCGGCAGCAGAATCAGCCCCAGCCCCGGGTTGGCGCCGAAGATCAGCGCGGCCATCGGCGCGCCTGCCGCCAGGGATTTCTTGCTGGCGCAGAACACCGCGGCAATTTCATCGCTGGTGCTGAACCTCAGGGCGCGGGCGGTGCGGGTGGTCAGCCACAGGATCACCGCCAGCAGCAAGGCACTGCCGATCAAGGCGCTGATAATCACCGAGGTGCCTTGCTCTTGCCACATGCCCGACACCATCGAGTTGCAGAACGCGGCGTAGACCAGCAGCAGAATCACCACCTTGTCGGCGATGTTGGTGTAGCGCTTGTGGCGGGCGAAAAAGCGGCCGAGCCAGGGGCGCAGCAGTTGGCCCAGCACCAGCGGCAGCAAGAGCATGGCGCACAGGTCGAGCAAAGTTGAACCCAGGTCAATGCCCCCGGAGCCGCTGCCCAGCACCAGGCTCACCAGCAATGGCGTGAGAAAAATCCCCAGCACGCTGGACAGGCTGGCGTTGAGAATCGCCGCCGGTACGTTGCCGCCTGCGCTGCCGGTCAGTGCCACCGAGGACGAGATGGTCGAGGGCAGGGCGCACAAGTAGAAGAAGCCCAGCATCAGCAGCGGCGGGATATGCGCCCCCAGCAGTTTGTCGCTGATCACCCACAGCAGGGGGAACACGATAAAGGTGAAGCCTTGAACCATCAGGTGCAGGCGGGTGTTTCTCAGACCGTGGCTGATCTGTTCGCTGGACAGGTTGACCCCGTGCAGGAAGAACACCAGAAACACACCGATGTTGATTACCCATTCAGCGTGCATGGCGCCGCCGGTGCTGCCGAAGTGTGGAAACACATACGCGAGAAAAGTCGCAAGCAGCATGCCGCACAGAAACCAGTCGGTGACCATTCGTTTGAGATGTTTGAGCACAGCCATTGAGGGCACCGCAACATTGTAAGAATTGATGACTTAGCCTAACGTCGGATGTATCTGACGTCTTGCGATATAAGGCCAACCAATGCCGCCAAACGGACAACGTGGGCTCCAGCGTGCGATTCCAGTGCTCGATGTTTTGCCCCGGGCGCTGTATGCCCGGGCCGAAAGCCTGGGGGCGGGTTCGTGGACGCCACGGCATCGGCATGATTGGGTGCAGTTTTCGTACGCGATCAGTGGCGTGCTGGGCGTGCATACCGACGAAGGCAGTTTCTTTGCACCGCCGCAGTGGGGTATCTGGATTCCGGCCGGGCTGGAACATGAGGTCATCACCTCGATGCGGGCTGAAATGCGCAGTCTGTATGTGCGTCGTGAGGACTGTCCGTGGGCGCCGCCGCATTGTCGCGTGCTTGAGGTCACCCCGCTGGCCCGGGAATTGATCAAGCGTTTTTGCGACTTGCCGGTGGAGTACCCCGAAGGCCAGACCCCTGAACAACGGCTGGTGCAGGTGCTGCTCGATCAGCTTGCCAGTTTGCCCGAGGTCGGGTTTTCGCTGCCATTGCCGCGTCATGGGCGGTTGCTGGCGCTGTGCAGTGAGCTGATCGAACGCCCGGATACAGACGTAACCTTGAGCCTGTGGGCCGAGCGCCTGGGTACGTCGGAAAAAACCCTGATGCGTTTGTTTACCCGTGAAACCGGCTTGAGCTTTGGCCGCTGGCGTCAGCGCATGCGCTTGCTGTCGTCTTTGCGGGTGCTGGAGGAGGGGGCCAGTGTGACCAGCGCCGCGTTGTCCTGCGGTTATGACTCGACGTCGGCCTTTATTGCCGCCTTCAAGAAAATGTTCGGGTTTACCCCGGGCGAGTTGTTTCGTCATTGCTGAGTCGGTGCTCTAAACGAGTTACTCGTCTATCATGCAAAATCGTTTGCCCCCTCCCCGTGGTGAGTGGATTGCCGTATAACGAGTGACATTCGCGTGTTTGGTAATAAAGGACCCACAATAAAAGCTGATGAAGACTCCAAAACGCTTAGAACCCCTGATCGAGGACGGTCTGATCGACGAGGTGCTGCGCCCACTCATGAGTGGCAAAGAAGCAGCTGTGTACGTAGTCCGCTGCGGCAATGAGCTGCGATGCGCCAAGGTTTATAAGGAGGCTAACAAACGAAGTTTCCGCCAGGCCGCCGAATATCAGGAGGGTCGCAAGGTTCGTAACAGCCGTCAGGCCCGAGCGATGGCCAAGGGCTCCAAGTTCGGTCGTAAAGAAACCGAAGATGCCTGGCAGAACGCTGAAGTGGCTGCGTTGTTTCGTCTGGCGGGCGCCGGTGTCCGGGTTCCAAAACCGTTCGACTTCCTTGAGGGCGTGCTGTTGATGGAGCTGGTGGCGGATGAGTACGGCGATGCCGCGCCGCGTCTCAATGACGTGACGCTGGAGCCGGATCAGGCCCGTGAGTATCACGCGTTCCTGATTCAGCAGATCGTGCTGATGCTGTGCACTGGCCTGGTCCACGGCGACTTGTCCGAGTTCAACGTACTGTTGACCCCGACCGGCCCGGTGATCATCGACTTGCCGCAAGCAGTCGATGCAGCGGGCAACAACCACGCATTCAGCATGCTGGAGCGTGATGTGGGCAACATGGCTTCTTACTTCGGGCGTTTTGCGCCGGAGCTCAAGACCACCAAGTACGCCAAGGAAATGTGGGCGCTTTACGAAGCGGCCACCTTGCACCCTGGTAGCGTGTTGACCGGCGAGTTTGACGAGCCGGACGAGTTGGCGGATGTCGGCGGTGTAATGCGCGAGATCGAAGCGGCACGTCTGGACGAAGCATTCCGTCAGGCAGTACGGGCTGCGGATGATGCGCCACCGAGCAAAGCCGAAGAGCCGCCTCCACCATGGATGCAGTGATTCGATGAATAAAAAAATCCGGCCCAGGCCGGATTTTTTTATGGCTGCTTCAGGGGCCCTTCACGGCTACAGCATTTACCCGATTCCAGATCCTTGAGAATAGGGCAGTCAGGACGGTGGTCGCCCTGGCAGCTTTCGACCAGTTCCTGCAGGGTGTCGCGCAGGCCGGTGAGTTCGCGGATTTTTTGATTCAACTGCTCGATATGCTCACGGGCCAGGGCTTTGACATCGCCGCTGGCTCGCTGGCGGTCCTGCCAGAGAGTCAGCAGCTTGCCCACTTCTTCCAGCGAAAACCCCAAATCCCGGGAGCGCTTGATAAACGCCAGGGTGTGCAGGTCGTCGTCGCTGTACAGGCGGTAGCCGCTGTCACTGCGATGTGCGGGTTTGAGCAGGCCGATGGACTCGTAATAACGAATCATCTTGGCGCTCAGGCCGCTGTGTTTGGCTGCCTGGCCGATATTCATTGCTGGGGGCTCCTCATTCAAGATCCTTGGGTTTCCAGAATTTGAGCATCAACGCGTTGCTGACCACGCTGACGCTGGAAAAGGCCATGGCCGCGCCCGCCAGCACCGGATTCAAAAAGCCGAAGGCGGCCAGCGGAATCCCGATCATGTTGTAGATAAAGGCCCAAAACAGGTTTTGCCGGATCTTGGCGTAGGTTTTACGGCTGATTTCCAGCGCGGCGGGGACCAGTCGCGGGTCGCCGCGCATCAGGGTGATCCCGGCAGCATGCATGGCCACGTCGGTGCCGCCGCCCATGGCGATGCCGATATCGGCCGCTGCCAGCGCCGGGGCGTCGTTGATGCCGTCGCCAACCATGGCCACGACGCCGGTTTTTTTCAGCTCGGCCACGGTCGCCGCCTTGTCGGCGGGCAGGACTTCGGCGTGTACGTCGGTGATGCCCAGCGCGTCGGCGACTACTTTTGCGCTACCGCGGTTATCGCCGGTCAACAAGTGGCTGCTGATGTGGCGGGCATTGAGCTGCTGGATCGCCGAGTACGCGCCGTTCTTGAGCGTGTCGCCAAAGGCAAACAGGCCCAGCACTTGCGGTTGCGGGCTTTGCTCGATCAGCCACGACAGGGTACGGCCTTCGGTTTCCCAGGCCTGGGCGGACCCGGCCAGCGTACCCGGGCCAAGGCCGCTCTCTTCCAGCAGGCGACGGTTGCCCAGCGCCAGGCGCCGGCCCTCCAGGGTGCCGGCAATGCCGCGTCCGGTGAGTGATTGGCTGTCCGTGACATCAGGAACGTTCAGATCGCGGGCGGTGCAGGCGTCCAGTACGGCTTTGGCCAGCGGGTGTTCGCTGCCGCGTTGCAGGGCGCCGGCGGCTTGCAGCAACTGCGCCTCATCACCGTCGAGGGCGCTGAAGTGGGCAATTTGCGGAGTGCCGGAGGTCAGGGTGCCGGTTTTGTCGAAAACCACGGCGCTGACTTCATGGGCGCGTTCGAGGGCTTCGGCGTCTTTGATCAGAATTCCGTAGCGGGCGGCCACGCCGGTGCCGGCCATGATCGCTGTCGGTGTCGCCAGCCCCAGCGCACAGGGGCAGGCGATGACCAATACCGCCACGGCGTTGATCAGCGCGGTTTCGATGGGGGCGCCGTAGAACCACCAGCCCAGCAGGGTGGCGAGTGCAATCAGGAGCACCACTGGGACAAACACCTGGCTGACTTTATCCACCAGTTTCTGGATCGGCGCCTTGGCGGCCTGGGCGTCTTCGACCAGGCGGATAATGCGTGCCAGTACGGTTTCGGTGCCAAGGGCCAGGGTTTTGATGACCAGTCGGCCCTCGCCATTGATGGCGCCCCCGGTGACTTTATCCCCAGGCTGTTTCGGCACGGGCAGGCTTTCGCCGCTGATCAGGGCTTCGTCGGCATGGCTCTGGCCTTCAACCACTTCGCCATCGACCGGGAAGCGTTCGCCGGGTTTGACCAGTACCAGATCATTAAGGCGCAGGTCGCTGATGGCGACGTCTTGCTCCTGCCCGTCGACTACGCGCAATGCACGTTCAGGGCGCAGGGCCTCCAGGGCGCGGATGGCGCTGGCGGTCTGGCGTTTGGCACGGCTTTCGAGGTATTTGCCCAGCAGCACCAGCGCGATCACTACCGCCGAGGCTTCGAAATACAGATGCGGCATGGTGCCGGGCGCTGCGGTGACCCACTCGTAAATACTTAGGCCATAACCGGCGCTGGTGCCCAGGGCGACCAGCAAGTCCATGTTGCCCGCACCGGCCTTGACGGCTTTCCAGGCGGCGACATAAAAACGCGCGCCGAGGATGAATTGCACCGGGGTGGCGAGCACAAACTGCGCCCAGGCCGGGAGCATCCAATGCACACCGAAGGGGGCGAGCAGCATCGGCAGTACCAGCGGCAGCGCCAGCATAATGGCCAGGGTCAGCGCCCAGCGCTCACGGTGCAGACGCTTTTGTTGATCGTCTTGAGTGGTTTTTTGATTTTGGTGAACGCTGGCGCCATAGCCTGCCTGGCTGACCGCGTTGATCAGCACGTTCGTATCGACCTCGCCGAGCAGCTCTATATGAGCGCGCTCACTGGCTAGGTTGACGCTGGCGCTTTTGACCCCGGGCACTTTGGCCAGGGCTTTTTCGACCCGGCCCGCGCAAGAGGCGCAGGTCATGCCGTTGATGTCCAGTTCCAGGCTATGGGCCGGTACGCTGTAGCCCGCCTGTTGAACGGCTTCTACCAGTGCCGGAAGGTTATCGGCAGGTGCCACGACGCGGGCCTGCTCGGTGGCCAGATTGACGCTGACCGAACGGACCCCGGGCACTTTGGCCAGGGCTTTCTCCACACGGCCGGCGCAACTGGCGCAGGTCATGCCGGCAATCGGCAGATCGAATTGGGTGGGCACGAGCATTCCTCCTCAAGAAGTTATCTATCCATAGAATCAACCTTGACCCCATGGGAAGGTCAAGGCCTCTTGCTGTGCGTCGGGCCGCTCATCGACCCCGTTTAATATTCCAGCCTGGCGGGCATGAGGTACATGCCTTGCTTGCCGAGGGCGATACGGTACTTGCGTACGTCACCGGCCTTCAGCGAGAACTGCTGGGCCGGCGGTACGAGCATGCCCGGCAAGCAGCCGGGGGCCTGGCCGGGGAGCAGTTTGAGACGGATATCGACGCTGGCAGCCGGTAAATTGAAGGCCAGCGCCTGTTCCTGAAACAAACGTCCGGCCAGTTGATTGTCGATATACACACCGACCTCGCAACTGGTGGGTACTTCAAGGCGTTCGCGGGAGATGATCAGTACGCCGTAGTCCTGGGCGGCATTTGCCCACAGCGGCAAACTGGCAAGACCCAAAAGGCTGACTAGGCTCAAAGCGGACCAGCGCATGGCTAGGTATCCTGTTTTAAATCGCAAGGCTTGCAGCTTGGCCGAGCAGAGGATGGATTGCCAGTCAGCGAGTAAAACAACGGGCTTGACCTTGCCACGGTGGCAAGGTCGAAGCTGTCGTCATCTCTCAGATAGGAGGCGTGATCATGCAAACGTTCAAAGTAGATGGTATGACCTGTGGCGGTTGTGTTGGCGCGGTGACCCGTGCCGTGCAGGCTGTGGATAAAGACGCGAAAGTCGAAGTGGACCTGGCGACCAAAACCGTCAAGGTGGACAGCAAGGTGTCCCCTTTGCAAATCATCGACGTGATCACCAATGCCGGGTTTGAGGCGCGGACTGCGCACTAGGGTCAATGGTGGGAGCTGGCTTGCCTGCGATGGTATCGCTGCGCCAGGCTGCGGCGCTTGAGTCGCGAGCAAGCCCGATCCCACAGAGTCTTTGGCATCGAGCTATTTATTAGCTAGCTATCTTTATGTTCAAGTTCTGCAACCACGGCTAGACTATCGGGCTGCGCTAACCGCAGCCCGATCTGGATACCTGATGAACTTTCGAACAATTTTGATTCTCGGCGCCCTGAGTGCCTTCGGCCCTTTGGCGATCGATTTCTATCTGCCGGGCTTCCCGGCGATGGCGCAAGCCTTTGCAACTGATGAGCAACACATTCAGCTCACCCTGGCGGTTTACTTTTTGGGCTTGTCTATCGGCCAGCTGGCTTATGGCCCGATTGCTGACCGTTTCGGGCGGCGCATACCGCTGCTGGTGGGGGTTGGCCTGTTCACTGCAGCGTCTGCGGCCTGTGCATTTGCCCCTACCCTGGAATGGCTGATCGGTGCCCGGTTCGTTCAGGCATTGGGTGGTTGCGCAGGCATGGTGCTGTCGCGGGCAATTGTCAGCGACAAGTGTGATGCCGTGGGTTCGGCCAAGGTCTTTTCGCAGTTGATGCTGGTGATGGGGCTAGCCCCGATCCTGGCGCCCATGCTCGGCGGTGTTCTGGTCAACCTGCATGGCTGGCAGTCGATTTTCATCGTGCTGACCGGCTTCAGTGCCCTGGCTGCACTGGCCGTGGCATTGGGCCTGCCGGAAAGCTTGCCCGCCAATGTGCCGCGCCAACCGCTGTCGGGTGCATTGCGCCAATATGGCAGTTTGCTCAAGGATCGCGAGTTTCTGGGGCATGCCCTCACCGGGGGGATCGCCATGGCCGGGATGTTTGCCTACATAGCCGGTTCACCCTTTGTCTTTATCAAACTCTACGGCGTTCCTGCCGAGCATTACGGCTGGTTGTTTGGCAGCAACGCCGCGGGCTTTATTCTGGTCGCCCAGGTTAATGCCCGCTTGCTGGCCAAGCGCGGCCCGGCCTTTTTGCTGGCGCGTACGGTGTGGGTCTATCTGGCGGCAGGTCTGGTGTTGTTGGGTATCAGTGCGCTGCACACCGAGCAACTGTGGCCGCTGTTGATCCCGCTGTTTATCTGTATTGCCAGCCTGGGTTGCATCATCCCCAACGCTTCGGCCTGTGCCATGAGCGGGCAGGGCGCGCGCGCCGGCAGTGCCTCGGCGATGCTCGGCTGTTTGCAGTTCAGTGTGGCCGCGGCGGCCGCGTCATTGGTGGGGGTGTTGCACGATGGCAGCGCAATGCCGATGGCAATGGTCATTACCCTGTGTGGCGTGTTGGCAGTTGCTATCGCGGTGGCGACCCGACGTGTTTATACCGCCCGGATCGCCGCTCAGCAGTCGATCTGATTCAGCCGGCCAAGCGCTCGGGGAGTATGTGGGGCGCTTGCAGGCGCGATTGCAGCGTGTCCACAAAGGCGCGGGCCTCGGATTCGCTGCGAAAGTTGACGGTCTGCTGATCGATTTGAACCTGCCATTGGCAGTTACGGGATCTTGCTAACGCTTTTATCAGGATTTTCATTTCTGGCCTCCTTCGGTTCGCAAAGGAGGTCAGTGTATGCCGAAATACTTTGGCAAATATGTCCGGGATCAAGTCTCTGACTGACGGTTGAACATTGGCCGTATCCGTCCTCCGGCACGTTTTATCAGAACCCTTCGAGCACGATTTTGCCTTTGGCCTTGCCGCTTTCCAGCAGCTCATGGGCGCGGCGCAGGTTGGCGGCATTGATGCGGCCAAAGTGCTCGCCCACCGTGGTGCGCAGGGTACCGGCGTCGATCAGTTCGGCGACGCGGTTGAGCAGGTGATGCTGCTCGATCATGTCCGGGGTTTCGAACAGCGAGCGGGTGTACATGAACTCCCAGTGCAACGAGAGGCTCTTGCGCTTGAGCTTGGTAATGTCCAGCGCCTTGGGATCGTCGATCAAAGCCAGTTTGCCTTGGGGGGCGAGCGCTTCTACCAGTTGGTCCAGATGCTGATCGGTCTGGGTCAGGCTGGTCACGTGGGTGACGGCGTTGATGCCGTGACGCTTGAGTTCTTCGCTCAACGGCTGGCTATGGTCGACAACGATGTCGGCGCCCAGCTCGCGGACCCAGGCCTGGGTTTCAGGGCGTGAAGCGCTGCCAATCACCTTGAGTGCGCTCAGCTGGCTGGCCAGTTGGGTCAGGATCGAACCGACGCCGCCCGCCGCGCCGACGATCAGCAGGCTTTGTTGTTCATCGTTTTTGCCTTCGGTGACACCAAGGCGTTCAAACAGCAGTTCCCACGCGGTGATGGCCGTCAGCGGCAGCGCTGCTGCCTGGGCGAAATCGAGGCTCTTTGGCATATGACCAACGATTCGCTCGTCGACCACATGACGCTCGCTGTTGCCCCCGGCACGGGCGATGGAACCGGCGTAAAACACCTTGTCGCCAACCTTGAACAGGCTGACGTCACTGCCAACCGCCTTGACCACACCGGCAACATCCCAGCCCAGCACTTTGGCCGCGCCTGCTTCAGGCTGTGCGTTCTGGCGCACTTTTGTGTCCACCGGGTTGACGGAAACGGCCTTGACCTCGACCAGCAGGTCGCGGGGGCCGGCCACCGGCTCAGGCAATTCAATGTCTTGCAGGGCCAGTGGGTCTTGAATCGGTAGCGAATGGTAATAGGCAACAGCTTTCATAGGGCACGTCCTGAAGATGGGTAAGAAACTGGTGATGATGATTCGCTATTTCGCAGGATGATAAAACCGGATAAAACAGCAGTCTCTTTCAATATTATTTTGATAATTGCCGAGTGAACTTTGGATGCTGCGTTTCGATGACCTGCAATTGTTTGTTCGCGCCGCTGATTTGGGCAGCCTTTCGGCAGCCGCGCGGGTGATGGACCTGTCGCCTGCGGTGGCCAGTGCGGCACTCAAGCGGATAGAGGCGCAGTTGGGGGCGCGGCTGCTGGCGCGCTCCACCCGCAGCTTGCGTCTGACGGCGGAGGGCGAAGGGTTTCTTGAATATGCCCGTACGGCACTGGCCAGCCTTGATGAAGGGCGACGCCTGCTGGCCCGCGGGCAAGATCAGGTCAGCGGTGTGCTGCAACTGTCTGCACCGTCGGACTTCGGGCGCAATCTGCTGTTGCCCTGGCTCGACGAGTTTCAGCGTGAGCACCCGCAACTGACAGTGCGATTGTTGCTGGGCGACCGGATAGCCGACCTGTTCCGCCAGCCGGTGGACATTGCCCTGCGTTACGGCGAGCCGGAAGACTCCAGCCTGGTGGCGTTGCCGGTGGCCCCGGACAATCGCCGGGTGCTGTGCGCATCACCGGCTTACCTGGCACGCCACGGGGAACCGCGTCAGCTCGAACAGTTGCTGCAACACAATTGCCTCCTGTACATGCTTGGCACGCGGGTTCACGACCACTGGAAATTCAATGACGGCAAGCGCGAGCCGGGGCTGACGGTGAGTGGCAATCGTTTCAGTGATGATGCCGATGTGGTGCGCTTGTGGGCGGTTGCCGGGGAGGGCATTGCCTACAAGTCGTGGCTGGATGTGGCGGGGGATGTGCAGGCTGGCAGGCTCAAGGTGTTATTGCCGGAGCTGACCTGTGAACGGGCGCCGTTGAATCTGCTTTGTGGGCATCGTGCGCAGTTGAGCAAACCGGTGAAGTTATTGCGCGACATGCTCAGCGAGCGGTGTGGGATGTTGAGCAAACTGTATCCGGGCAGACAGTGAACCTTCTGTGGGAGCGGGCAGGCCCGCGCCCACAGGAGGCGTGCAGGTGTCAGGGCCTGATCAACCGTGCATCCAGGCTGTTTTGCGCCAGGCGTTTGGCCTGGTCCTGGGTCATGCCCAGGTCGGTGTACAGCGCGTGGAAGTTCTCGGTCATGTAGCCACCGAAGTAAGCCGGGTCATCGGAGTTGACCGTGACTTTCACGCCACGCTCAAGCATGTCGAGAATGTTGTGCTGTGACATGTGATCGAACACGCAGAGCTTGGTGTTGGACAACGGGCATACGGTCAACGGGATTTGCTCGTCGATGATGCGTTGCATCAGGCGCTCGTCTTCAATCGCCCGCACGCCGTGGTCTATGCGCTGAATCTTCAGCAGATCGAGGGCTTCCCAGATGTATTCCGGCGGGCCTTCTTCGCCTGCGTGGGCGACTGTCAGGAAGCCTTCGTGGCGTGCGCGATCGAACACGCGCTGGAACTTGCTCGGCGGGTGGCCCATTTCTGAACTGTCCAGGCCGACGGCGATAAATGCATCGCGAAACGGCAGTGCCTGGTCGAGGGTTTTTTCGGCTTCTTCTTCGCTCAAGTGGCGCAGGAAGCTCAGGATCAGGCCGCTGGTGATGCCCAGTTGCTGCTCGCCATCCTTGAGTGCGCTGGCGATGCCGTTGAGCACGACTTCGAACGGGATGCCGCGGTCAGTGTGGGTTTGCGGGTCGAAGAACGGTTCGGTGTGAATGACGTTCTGTGCCTTGCAGCGCAACAGGTAGGCCCATGTCAGGTCGTAGAAGTCCTGAGAGGTGCGCAGTACGTCCGCGCCCTTGTAATAGAGGTCGAGGAACTCTTGCAGGTTGTTGAAGGCATACGCCTTGCGCAAGGTTTCAACGTCGTTCCAGGGCAGGGCGATCTTGTTGCGCTCGGCCAGCGCGAACAGCAACTCAGGCTCCAGGGAGCCTTCAAGGTGCATGTGCAGTTCAGCTTTTGGCAGGGCGTTCAGCCAGTCATACATAAAAAATTTTCTCATCAGGTGCAAACAAGGCGCACTGAACCGTCGTACTGCAGATGACGGTTGAGTGCGCCTGCAAAAACGACATTCTACAGGCGTGTTACAGAGTGCAACATAAAACTAGACCAACTGGTTTGCATGGGAGGTGTGAAGCGCGACGGCAGGATCGTCGTGTTACCAGGGCAGGGTTTCTCCTTTGTAGTTAAGGAAGAAGTGACCGCCTTTACCGGCGTAGGCATCGACCTGATCAATGAGGCCGCGGGTACTGGTGGCTACATCGATATCAGCGCCTTCGCCGCCCATATCGGTTTTGACCCAGCCCGGGTGCAGGGACAAAACGGTCAGCTTGCGATCGCCCAACTGACTGACGAAGGTATTGGTCAGGGAGTTGAGAGCTGCCTTGCTGGCCTTGTACAGCGCCAGTTCCGGTGCGTCGGGGCTGGTAATGCTGCCCAGGCCCGAGCTCATGAACGCCAGCACCCCGGTGTCCGGGCGCAGGTTTTCTGTAAAACATTGCGCCAGGCTGACAGGCGCAACGATGTTGGTCCAAAACAGCTGTGCCACTTCATGGGCGGGGGCTGCGCCGGGCGTCTGGTTGTCCGGACCTTTGACGCCGGCGTTGACGAACAGCAAGTCGAAAACCTGGCCCTGCAGACGCTCATGCAGAGCGTTGACGGAGCCAGCATCGTCCATGTCCAGTTGCTCGACATGGACGTCGGGTACGGCACGCAGGGCTTCGGCCCGGCTCTTGTCGCGCACGGTCGCGGTAACCGCCCAGCCATCTTCTTTCAGGCGTTGTACCAGCCCGAGACCCAAACCTCGGGAGGCGCCGATAATCAGTGCGTTTTTTGTCCCGGACATGATGTGTTTCCTTTGAGCAGGGAAGGTCGCAAACGGCTACTTTGCCCCAGCCACCTGAGCAATACCAGTGCTGGGCTTGCGCTGCATCGGGGAGTTATCTACATGGCACCAGCACCCTTTCAGGGCGTGGATAAACCGATAAGTAGCTATCGGTTTCCGCTATTCGATCAAAAAACGTACAAAATTATACAGCCGCTGCCGGACAAGCCTTACGGGGGCTCTTGCACGGGTTATCCACAGGTTGCTCCACAGCTACTGTGCACAAGCGCAAAAGCTCGGCATAAGCACCTGAGGGCCTTGTTCCAACTGGCGATAAACAGCAGCAAGCGACTGTTTTATCGAGAAAAGAGTGGCGTACTGGCTAAATTGATCATTTTTTGATCTTTGATGGCAAAGCCACGTTCCTAAAGGCCTGCAGCGGTATGTGCTCAGGTTATCCACAGCCCGGTGCACAGCGGTTGGGGGTAAAGACGCAGGGGAGGGGAGCGGCGGGCCAGGTTAAGCAACCCGCCATGACGGTCACGGCGTGGCGCGATGCCGGTGCAGGATAATGCGGCCACGGCTGAGGTCGGCCAGCTGTTGTTGCAACAGACTGATCTGTGGCTCGGCCACGGCCATCCGCAGTGACACCCCTTGAGCGTTGAAGGTTTCGTCGAGCAACAGCCCGCCCAGGTCATTGAGTCGTACTTTCAAGAGGGCCAGCTCGCTGAATGAACATTCACAGCTCAGTTCGGTGCGCTGGATCAGCGGCAGGTGCTCGGCGTTTTGCAGGCATTTGTTGGCGCCCCCGCCATATGCCCGTGCCAGGCCGCCCGTACCCAGTTGGATACCGCCGTACCAGCGGATGACGAGGACTACGACTTGATCGAAATCCTGTGCCTCGATGGCCGCCAGAATGGGGCGCCCGGCGGTACCGCCGGGTTCGCCGTCGTCGTGGCTGCGGTATTGATCGGCCAGCTTCCAGGCCCAGCAATTATGCGAGGCATTGAGGTCGCGGTGCTGTTCGATAAATGCTTGGGCTTCGGCGGCCGTACTGATGGGGCCGGCGAAGGTGATAAAGCGGCTCTTGCGAATTTCTTCACGGTATTCGCACAGGCCGGCCAGGGTAAAAGGCATGCTCTACTCAGTGTCGTGACGGGGTGTTGGGCCGCAGCCCATGAGGATGATATGAATCCGCCCGGAATTCTGCGTGCAGGCATCATTTTGGCACTCTAGCGTGTGGCCTCCAGACTTTCCAGAAAGCTTTCCAGCACCAAATGAGGACGTCGACCCTTGCGGGTCACAGATGCCAGGCTCAAGTCGTAGAACCGTGTTTTGGGCTTTAGTGCCCGCAACCGACCTTGCTGAACCCACAGGCTGGCGTAATGGTCCGGCAGATAACCGATATAGCGTCCGGTCAAAATCAGGAAGGCCATGCCTTCGCGGTCCGAAGCACTGGCGGTGCAATTGAGCGCTTGATAGAGGGCCTGGATTTCAGAGGGCAGGCGAAAGGTCGGGGCAATGGCATCTTGATCATTGAGCCGCACATCCTCCAGCTGCCGGTCATCGACATAAAACAATGGATGGCCCACCGCGCAATACAGCAGGGAGCGCTCGCTGTAGAGCGGCAGATACTCCAGCCCGGACAAGGTGCTTGCCTGGGGGACGACGCCCACATGCAGGCGCCCGTCGAGCACCCCTTGTTCGACTTCATGGGGCGAGATCATACGGATATGGACTTGCACTTCAGGGCCGCGTTCTTTGAGTTGGGCCAGGGCGTGGGTGATGCGCATATGGGGCAGTGTCACGAGGTTATCGGTCAGGCCTATGTTCAGCTCGCCGCGTAAATGTAGATGAAGGCCGTTTACCTCTGTGCGAAAGCTCTCAAGTGCGCCGAGTAATTGCAGAGCCGACTGGTAGACCTCTCGCCCTTCTTCAGTCAGAGAAAACCCTGCTCGCCCACGCTGACAAAGACGCAAGCCCAGGCGCTGTTCCAGGTCACTCATCTGCTGGCTGATTGCAGAGCGTCCGATGCCCAGCACCGTCTCTGCGGCCGAGAACCCGCCGCACTCCACAACACTGCGAAAGATGCGCAGCAATCGGATATCAAAGTCGCTGACTTGGGCCAGTGCATCGGGACGACGGCTGCTCATAGTTTAGTGAACGCCTAACTAAAGGTTAGAAGAGTTGGATTTCATCGACTTTATAGGCGTGGCAATTTAGGTGCAACAACGCTTTCGATCCCACGCCGCTTTCTGCTTTGCGAGGTTTTGCCCATGAACATGCCCGAAAACGCCGAAGTCATAGTGACCAGTCAGCTCAAGCTGGATGCTCACTGGATGCCTTACACCGCCAACCGTAACTTCCATCGTGACCCGCGTTTTATCGTGGGTGCCAAGGGTAGCTATCTGACGGACGATAAAGGTCGGCAAATCTACGATTCGCTGTCAGGTCTTTGGACTTGCGGCGCAGGGCATACCCGCACGGAAATTCAGCAAGCCGTAGCCAAGCAATTGGGCACTCTCGATTACTCGCCTGCGTTCCAGTACGGCCATCCGCTGTCATTCCAGCTGGCTGAGAAAATCACCGAGCTGACACCGGGCAACCTCAATCACGTGTTCTTCACAGACTCGGGTTCCGAGTGCGCTGATACTGCGGTGAAGATGGTGCGTGCCTACTGGCGCCTGAAAGGGCAGTCGACCAAAACCAAGATGATTGGTCGTGCTCGCGGTTATCACGGTGTAAACATTGCCGGAACCAGTCTGGGCGGTGTGAACGGCAACCGTAAAATGTTTGGCCAGGCAATGATGGACGTGGATCACTTGCCGCATACGCTGTTGGCGAGCAACGCGTTTTCTCGCGGTATGCCTGAGCTGGGCGGGATCGCACTGGCCGATGAGCTGCTCAAACTGATCGAACTCCACGACGCCTCGAATATTGCGGCGGTTTTTGTGGAGCCGATGGCCGGTTCCGCGGGTGTACTGGTTCCGCCTCAGGGGTATCTGAAGCGCCTGCGTGAAATCTGCGATCAGCACAACATTCTGTTGGTCTTCGATGAGGTAATTACCGGCTTTGGTCGTACGGGCTCAATGTTCGGTGCTGACAGCTTCGGTGTGACGCCTGACTTGATGTGCATTGCCAAGCAAGTGACTAACGGTGCTATCCCTATGGGCGCAGTGATTGCGACCAGCGAGATCTATCACACGTTCATGAATCAGCCGACGCCGGAATACGCCGTTGAATTCCCTCATGGCTACACCTATTCGGCCCACCCGGTAGCCTGTGCTGCCGGTCTTGCGGCGCTTGATCTGCTGCAAAAAGAAAACCTGGTGCAGAGCGTGGCTGAAGTCGCGCCGCATTTTGAAAATGCGTTGCACGGTCTGAAGGGCGTGAAAAACGTCATCGATATTCGTAACTATGGTCTGGCGGGTGCTATTCAGATTGCGCCGCGTGATGGCGATGCGATCGTGCGTCCGTTTGATGCTGCGATGAAGCTGTGGAAAGCCGGCTTCTACGTGCGCTTTGGTGGTGACACCCTGCAGTTCGGGCCAACCTTCAATAGCAAGCCGCAAGAGCTGGACCGTTTGTTCGATGCTGTAGGCGAAGCACTTAACCAGATCGACTGATCCTTCTATCTATATAGAAGCGACACTTATTGCACTTACGCAGGCGCGCAGCGTTCGCGCCTGTGGACAACTTTTCTGGAGCATCCATGAGCACCATTCAACACTTGATCAACGGCGAGCTGCTGAACGATTCCGGTCGTACCGCCGATGTATACAACCCGTCGACCGGTAAAGTGATTCACCAGGTTCCGCTGGCCAGCCGCGAGACTATTCAACAAGCCATTGATGCAGCCAAAGCCGCCTTCCCGGCGTGGCGCAATACCCCTCCTGCAAAGCGTGCCCAGGTGATGTTCCGCTTCAAGCAATTGCTGGAGCAGAACGAAGCGCGTATCTCGCAATTGATCAGCGAGGAACACGGCAAGACCCTGGAAGATGCAGCAGGTGAGTTGAAGCGCGGGATCGAGAACGTCGAATACGCCTGCTCTGCTCCTGAAATCTTGAAGGGCGAGTACAGCCGTAACGTAGGGCCGAACATTGATGCATGGTCGGACTTCCAGCCGCTGGGTGTTGTTGCAGGGATTACGCCTTTCAACTTCCCGGCCATGGTTCCGCTGTGGATGTACCCACTGGCGATTGTGTGCGGCAACTGCTTCATTCTTAAGCCGTCTGAGCGCGACCCGAGTTCGACGCTGTTGATCGCTCAACTGTTGCTGGAAGCCGGTCTGCCCAAGGGTGTGATGAACGTGGTGCACGGCGACAAGTCAGCGGTGGATGCATTGATTGAAGCGCCGGAAGTCAAAGCATTGAGCTTTGTGGGCTCGACGCCGATTGCCGAGTACATCTACGCCGAAGGCACCAAGCGCGGCAAACGCGTTCAGGCACTGGGCGGGGCGAAAAACCACGCAGTGCTGATGCCGGATGCGGACCTGGATAACGCGGTCAGTGCATTGATGGGCGCAGCGTACGGCTCATGCGGCGAGCGTTGCATGGCCATTTCGGTGGCAGTGTGTGTGGGCGATCAGGTGGCAGATGCCCTGGTGGCCAAGCTGGTTCCGCAAATCAAGGCGCTTAAAATCGGTGCAGGCACATCCTGTGGTCTGGACATGGGGCCTCTGGTCACCGGGCAGGCACGTGACAAGGTCAGCGGCTATGTGGACGACGGCGTAGCAGCAGGTGCCGAGCTGGTGGTTGATGGCCGCGGGTTGAGCATCAAGGATCACGAAGGGGGCTTCTTCCTCGGGGGCTGCCTGTTTGATCGCGTGACGCCTGAGATGCGCATCTATAAAGAAGAAATTTTTGGCCCGGTGTTGTGCATCGTGCGGGTTGATAGCCTGGAAGCGGCCATGCAACTGATCAATGATCACGAGTACGGCAACGGCACCTGCATTTTCACCCGCGATGGTGAAGCGGCACGTTTGTTCTGCGATGAGATTGAAGTGGGGATGGTGGGGGTTAACGTTCCACTGCCAGTACCTGTGGCATACCACAGCTTCGGCGGCTGGAAGCGTTCGCTGTTTGGCGACCTGCATGCTTATGGTCCGGATGGTGTGCGCTTCTACACACGTCGCAAGGCCATTACCCAGCGCTGGCCGCAACGTGCCAGCCATGAAGCGTCGCAGTTTGCCTTCCCTAGCCTGTAAGGGTGGCGAGAGCCCTATCTCTATATAGAAGAAGAGAGGCCAGCCGTCAGGCTGGCCTCTGCTTTTAGGGGCTTTTAAAGCTATATGACAGAAATGTGAATTTAGGACTTGACCCAGAATTCTGACGGCCTATAATTCGCGCCTCTTCCGGCACAGTAGAAACGGAAAACTCGTTGAGTTTCAATGAGTTGGATCAGTTTTCGAGAGTGCCAGCTT
>NZ_JBUZTL010000032.1:0-42447 GCF_055408345.1 Pseudomonas sp. B424
GGCGTATTCGAAATCGGAAAAGCTCATCTGGCTCATAGGCGGCTCGGATCAGGTGGTCAGGCGTATTTCAGCACATTTGAAAACTTGTTCGGAGATTCCCTAAACGCGCGATTGCGTCGGCCCCATGGGTGGTTGTTTGGGTGTCTGTCTGAAGAACTTCGGTATCGTTCTGAATCGACTTAGATAGACTGATCTGCTCTTGGGTAAATTGAGCGATACCTGCGTTGAGCACATCGATCTGACGAACGGATTTAGCGATGACTTCAAGGGTATGAGTAGCCTCAACGGAACGCTCAATACTCGCTTCAGCTTTTTCCCCGTTGAGCGTCATGACGTTCAAAACACCATTTGCACTGAGTTGCAAACGCTGAATGATCGTTTGAATTTCTGCCGTTGAAATGGCTGTTTTTTGGGCCAAATTGCGCACCTCATCAGCCACCACGGCAAATCCACGACCCTGCTCGCCAGCCCGGGCAGCTTCGATAGCGGCGTTGAGCGCCAGCAAATTTGTTTGTTCAGCAATGCTGCGTATCACTGTTAGTACCGAGCCTACCTGCTGCGTCTCCTCTTCCAGCTGCTGCATCGCTTGCACCGATCCCAAAACACTACCGCCCAAGTCACTGATGCTGGAAGACAAATTATCTATATTCTGCCGTGCAGTTTCTGCTTGTTTGGAGGCAGCGGCCGCCACTTCTGAGGCTTGCTGAGAGCGGTGAGCCACTTCCTGAATGCTTTGCGTCATTGCAGAAATGTCGCGGCTGATAGAGTCGGTGTGGCCTTCTTGCGAGCGTGCGTTTTCTTCAGTGTCCTGGGTCAGGTGATACAAGTCTTTGGACATTTGCTCCAACGGACCGGCAGCATCAATGATTTGCCGCATGGTGACCTGCAACTTATCGAGGAAACTGTTGAAAAGCTTGATCATCACTCCTATTTCGTCGTGTGTTTCGACGTTGACGCGGCGAGTGAGGTCGCCGTCTCCGCTGGCAATAGATCGAAGGGATGTGATCACGCCATGAACGTTGCTCATGACTCGGTGAATCACCATTGCCGAACCAATGCTTACCAATAAAGCCAGGATTATGCTCAGACCATACCCCACTCGAGTGGTCGTAACGTTCTCGGTACGAGTTTTCGATAGGTTGGTATGGAAATCCTCATAGGCGTGGCTACGAAATAAATCCCCTGCTTTTTCCGCTTGATCCAAATCGCTTGCCATACGGTCCAGGCTTGGGCGCAGATCCTCAAAAGCTGCACCTTTTAACAATAGCTCGGTGGCCGAAAATGCATTTTCGGTATAGCGTTTTACGGCGGCAATCCATGCGATCAGTTCTTCATTTCGCGGAGGTTGCTCTTGGGTTAAATTTTGCAGTGCTCGCTGCTTAACACCAATCTCCGCCAGAACTTTTTGCGCATCGTTAAAGGTTCCCATTTCTCCAGCGGAGACCGCGTTATTAAGAAGGCCAGGCACGCGGGAAAATTGGAAAATCACCGCATCGGCATTTTCAAGAGTCGGATAGCTTCGTTCTTCCAGGGTCACGAGCCGGACATCATTATTATCAAGCTGGAGGGCCGTATAGGCTACGAACAGCAGCAAGCCAATAAGCGCCGCAGCTGGCGGCAAAGAGAGCTTAAACATTAACGATATATTTTTGAGCATTAATACAGTTCCCCTTCAGGACGCATCGCAGAGCAGAAGAACAATCAACTTATGTGATTGTTATTAACGCAAGATGGAAAATATGCACGCGTGCGCACCTACACCGCGGCAACACATGGGTGCCCCTTTATCGAGCACCAACAAATATTTTAATATCTCGCAAGCGACGCAGCGATGAGGCCCAGTATTCTGAATCAATACGCCACCGGCTACAGGCTATGGTATTTTTTATTGAGGTTATACACTCCATCCATCGTCTTGGCTCAATGGAGTACTCATCAACAAAAATAAACCCTCGACTCTTCGGCCGCTCTCAATCAAAACCAATAACACCCTTGGTAACCGAGACCAACAATATATATTTAAATGCAGGCACCGAAAACTATGCTTTTAAGCATGGCGACGCTATGTGCTTGGACATTCGGTCGCACGTAGTCATCCAAATGATGGCATACGACAAGGATTATCAGCTTTGATTGCCATCGGCAGCCATAGCTTGACATGCTCCTGTCGATAGCCCTGCATACGAATAAACGATACGGTACTCCATCGAACTATTGTGAACTTGGAAAAACGGCCACTACTTATGCTTTCTTATCAAGAAAACTGAAGCTCATTACTTGCTGCGCCACCAGTGCCAGCAAGTTGGCAGCCGAACCATCGGAACAACTCCCATCATCACTGAATCGAGACTCTAAGGTGTTAAAACCAGCGCCAAATGGTGTCGGCCAACCACGCAGAGCGTGAACGATGGTGCGCAGAGAAGCCAGGGTAGCGCCAGTTGCTTGCCAACCATACGCCGTCACAATCAGTCCTACCGGTCGGCCATGTAGATACGGACGTGTATCCTTAGACGTCTCTTCAAGCAGGTCGAGCGCGTTTTTCACCAAACCTGATACGCCGCCGTGGTAAGCAGGGCTAGCAATAATTAGTCCATCAGCACTACGTACAGCCTCGATCAACTCTCTTTCTGCGTCGCTACGTTCCGAAGCTGGGTCATACATGGAAAGGGAGGCAAGGAAAGGACCGTCAAAAAGTATCGTCCGCGCGCCCTGCTCCTCAGCTGCCTTTAATGCCATGCGCAACGCTCGCTCTGTCGACGAGCCTGGTCGGGTTGTACCGCCAATGCCAATTATCAATTGGGGCGACGCTTCACACATATAGCTATCCCCCGTCTTGGCCGCGTTAGCAGGATCCACATACAGGTTTTGTGTTGCCTCTCTAATTATTTTTTGCATTGTCATCATCCGCTTAGTTAAGATGTAGATATTTATTCAGAAATAGAATCACTCAAACCCGCTCCCCGCGTCAGGAGTAGCGTTACAAATGCTAATTTCATATGAGACAGGCCACTACAAGCAACAGCCACAAGCTCATCGACATTTCATAAGAGTCGTGAACACACGCCCGCAATTCCATTAAGCGCACTGACTGCCAATAAGCATATTTAATTCGCCTACAACAATCCCGCTCGTGACCATTGTTGCGCATACTGCTGAGGCACTTTTAAAATAAACTCAACAGCTTAGCGCTTCAGTCACTAGCAGGAAGCATTGCGATCATGTTTTCTGTTTGTAGTAGGTGTCTTTCTTGACGATAAGCCCGTCTTCAAACTCCCATAGATCGCAGCCGACTATATCGATGTTAGCGCCCCCCGGAGCAGTGCCACGAACACGCCACTCACTGAGTGCTTTGTTGCCAATAATCCAGTTTTTTCCTTCAGTCCACTGAATATCGGGAGAGTCTGCGAACCGTTTGGCGAGTGCAGCTCTGATCGTATCGCGACCACGCAAAGTCGTCCCGACATCCTATTCATTCACTCCTGGTGAAAAACTACGCATGAGAGTTCTGTTGCCTGGTGGCTATTTATTCCAAGCAGGAAACTTATTTTCTCAACAGGAATGCAAGCCTCTTGCCAACTCGGCAATGCGCGCAAAAAAAGGCTGATAAAGGGGAATTTCCGCTCTGCATATGTGAAAATCGTTTTCACTAGGGGAATAATCCTGTCGCAGATAGAGCAGCCATAAATCAAATCGCACATTCCTGGTGCGAATTTAATTTTATTGAACGGAAACCGTGCATACCCGATGAATACGCCCGTAGAACAACAACCGAAGTTGAAGCTTGAGCAATATCTGGGTATCCAAATCAAGCGTCAGCGGCAAGCGCAGGAATTGAAGCTGTCCGATGTTGCGCGCATCGCAGGAATCAGCCAGGGCATGTTGAGTAAAATCGAGAATGCTCAGGTCTCCACCAGTCTGGATAACCTGAGCCGCTTGTGCGACGTGCTTGGCATGCCCATGTCCAAGCTGTTCAGCCAGTACGACCAGCAAGGCAGTAGCGCCCTGCTTGTCAAGCATGACGAAGGACTGGAAGTAGTGCGACGCGGCACCGAGAAGGGCCACACCTACCACCTGCTCAACCACACCCGCGGGCCGAAGAAGAGTTTCGAGGCATACATGGTGACCATGGACGACGCCAGCGAAGAATTTCCGACCTTCTCTCACCCGGGCACGGAGTTCCTGCATCTGCTGGAAGGCGAACTGGTGTATCGCCACGGCAATCAGCTGTATCACATGGAAGCGGGCGACAGCCTGACCTTCGACGGCGACATCCCTCATGGGCCGGAAGAACTGGTGCAGGTGCCGATACGGTTGTTGTCGATCATGAATTACGGCGGTTCAGCGGAATAAAACCTTTCATCGCTACACACCCCATCCCCGGGCAGTCCTGCTTACCGACGATCGCGCCTTCATAATCGCTGTCGCTGGCAAGCCGGCTTGCTACAGCTCAGCGCCGCGCTCCCACAGAGCATAGCCAGTCAATAATTCCCACCAGTTAAAAATGTTTCCAGAAACCTCTGGACGGGTCATTTCCTTTCGCCTATAAAACAGTCTTTGAGAATATTTAATTCCTGATAGGAAATTTTATTCATCCACGAATTACCTGTTCACCCCTGAATTTCTCGCGCTGATCGTTAGCCATTTGCTGAACTGCCGCCATCTTCCAGAGGACATGCCATGCAACACGAAAAGAACCATTTCATTCTCAAGATCAGCTGTCCGGCGACCTCCGGCATCGTTGCGGCGGTCACCTCGTACCTGGCGGGCAACAGCTGCTACATCGGTGAAATGGCGCAGTTCGACGACGAATTCAGCGGCAAATTCTTCATGCGCGCGGTGTTCCGTTTCAACGACGGTCACGCCGGCGACATCGCCCAGCTCAAGGCCGGTTTCGAAGACGTGGCCAAGGCGTTCGATATGCAGTGGGAACTGCACGACACCCGCGCGCCCATGCGTGTGCTGCTCATGGTGAGCAAGTTCGATCACTGCCTCACCGACCTGCTCTACCGCTACCACAAGGGCGAGATGGACATGACCATCACCGCCATCGTTTCCAACCACCTCGACCTGCGCCCCATGGCCGAGCGCGAAGGCATTCGTTTCATCTACCTGCCGGTGACCAAGGACACCAAGGCCCAGCAGGAAGCAGCGCTGATGAGAGTGGTCGACGAGACCGACACCAATCTGGTGGTCCTCGCCCGCTACATGCAGATCCTCTCCGATGACCTCTGCAAGCAACTGTCAGGCCGGGCCATCAACATTCACCACTCGTTCCTCCCTGGTTTCAAAGGTGCCAAGCCTTACCACCAGGCTTACGAGCGCGGCGTGAAGCTGATCGGCGCCACCGCCCATTACGTCACCAGCGACTTGGACGAAGGCCCGATCATCGAACAGGAAGTGCAGCGCGTGGATCACGTGTATCTGCCGGATGATCTCGTCGCCACCGGTCGTGACACCGAAACCGTTGCCTTGTCGAAGGCGGTGAAATACCACCTGGAGCACCGGGTTTTCCTCAATAAGGACAGAACGGTGATCTTCCGGTGAGCACTTCCAAAATAATCGATGGCAAAGCCGCAGCCGCCCGCGTACTCGCCCACGTCAAAGCCGACGTGCAAAACCTGAAACTCGAAGGCATCGAGCCTGCGCTGGCAGTGATTCTGGTGGGTCAGGACCCGGCCAGTCAGGTCTACGTGCGCAACAAGATCCTGCGCGCTGAAGAGGCCGGGATCCGCTCGCTGGAGTACCGCCTGAGCACAGACACCTCCCAAGCGCAGCTGCTCAAGCTGATCGCCGAACTGAACGCAGACGACGGCGTCAACGGCATCCTCCTGCAGTTGCCGCTGCCTGCACACATCGAAGAAACCCGTGTCCTGCAGGCCATCGCGCCGGGCAAGGACGTCGACGGTTTTCACAGCGAAAACGTCGGCGGCCTGAGCCAGGGGCGCGATGTGCTGACGCCCTGCACGCCCAGCGGCTGCATGCGGTTGCTCGAAGACGCCTGCGGTGACCTGAGCGGCAAGCACGCAGTGGTCATCGGCCGCTCGAACATCGTCGGCAAACCCATGGCAGCCCTGCTGCTCAAGGCCCATTGCTCGGTGACCGTGGTGCATTCACGCAGTGTCGACGCCAAGGCTCTGTGTCGTCAGGCCGACATCGTCGTCGCCGCCGTCGGCCGTCCACGGATGATCGACGCCAGCTGGCTCAAGCCAGGTGCAGTGGTCATCGACGTCGGCATCAACCGTATTGAAGAAGACGGCCGCAGCCGCCTGGTGGGTGACGTCGATTTCGACAGCGCCCTGCCCCAGGTTTCGGCGATCACCCCGGTGCCGGGTGGCGTCGGGCCGATGACAATCGCCTTCCTGATGAAAAACACCGTGACCGCTGCCGTTCAGCAGTCCCAATTGCACAGCAGCCCCTTGGAGGCCGTATGCCTTTCAATCTCCTGAAATACGGGCTCAGCTCGGAATACCCGGTCGAGGTCGATCTGCCTGCGCCGAAAGAACTCAAATCCTCCTACGACGTGGTGATCATCGGTGGCGGCGGCCATGGCCTGGCCACCGCGTACTACCTGTCGAAATACCACGGCATCACCAACATCGCGGTGCTGGAAAAAGGCTATCTGGGTGGCGGCAACACGGCGCGAAACACCGCCGTGATCCGCTCCAATTACCTGACCAGCGAAGGCGTGCGTTTCTACGCCGAATCGGTGCGCATGTTCGAAGGCCTCTCCAACGAGTTCGACTTCAACATCATGTATTCGCACCGGGGCCAGCTGACCCTGGCCCACACCGACGCCACTGTGCGTTCGTTTCGTCAGCGCGCCGAGGTCAACAAACACTTCGGAGGTCGCACCGAGATGATCGACCGCCAGCAGATTCGCGAACTGGTGCCGTCGCTCAACCTTGATCCGGGGCACATCCCCGTACTTGCCGGCCTGTGGCACATCGACGGCGCCACGGCGCGGCACGATGCCGTGGCCTGGGGTTACGCCAAGCAGGCGGCCAAGCGTGGCGTGGAGATTCATCAGCTCACTGAAGTTCAGGAACTGGTCATCGAAAACGGCACCATCACGGCGGTTAAAACCAATCGCGGCACCATCAAGTGCGGCTGCGCGGTTCAGGCCGTCGCAGGCATGAGCTCGCAGCTGATGAAGAAGGCCGGGATTCGCTCGCCGATCCAGACCTTCCCGCTGCAAGCCATGGTCACCCAGCCGTTCAAGCCGTTCCTCGACCCGCTGGTGAGTTCGTCCGCCCTGCACTGCTACGTGCAACAGACCAGCCGTGGCGAAGTGGTGTTCGGCGGCGGCTCCGATCCCTACCCGCTGTTCAACACCCGCTCGACACTCGATCTGAAAGAAAGCCTGCTGGCCCACGCCATCGAAATGTTCCCGTTCCTGGCCAACGCCAAGCTGATGCGCCAGTGGGCCGGGATCACCGACATGACCCCGGATTACAGCCCGATCATGGGCCTGTCGCCGGTGAAGAATTACTACCTGGACGCTGGCTGGGGCACTTGGGGTTTCAAGGCCACGCCGATCTGCGGCAAGACTATGGCTGAGCTTGTATCCAGCGGCGGCAAGGTGCCGGAACTGATTAGACCGTTCGGTCTGGAGCGGTTTTCGACCTTCCAGCAAGTCAACGAAATGGGCGCGACAGCGGCCAGTCACTGACCGCCATTGAGTAAGGAGAGAGAGATGAAAATCATGACTTGCCCGCTCAACGGGCCGCGCAATATCAGCGAATTCACCTACGGCGGCGAGTTCAAGCAGATGCCCGATCCTCAGACCTGCAGCGACGCCGAGTGGGCCGATTACGTGTTCAACAGCGAAGACGTTCTGGGTGTGGTTCGCGAATGGTGGATTCACAACCCGTCCAGCTATTGGTTCCTGGCCGAGCGTCACACCGGCAGCGACGAAATCCTGCTCACCTTCGATCCCAAAGAGCTGTTCAGCCAGCGCGTCGAGTTCGTCGTCGCTGCCAAGGAGACCGCCCGATGAGCCGCCTTCCCGCCCCCATGGGTCTGTTAATCGACCGCAGTCAGCCGCTGGATTTCAGTTTCGATGGCAAGCCGTATCAGGGCTTTGCCGGCGACAGCATCGCCAGCGCCCTGCTTGCCAACGGCCGCTTTCTGCTGTCTCGCTCGTTCAAATACCACCGACCACGCGGCCCCCTGACCATGGCCGGGCAAGACGCCAACACGTTGGTGCAGTTGCCCAGCGAGCCCAACGTGCTGGCCGACAGTCACTTGTTGGAAAGCGGCGTGCAGGTCACCGGGCAGAACTTCAACGGCTCGCTGGACAACGACAAGGACGCTTACCTCGGCAAGTTCTCCAAGTTCATGCCGGTGGGCTTTTATTACCGCTCGTTCTACAAGCCGAAGGGCGCGTGGAAACTCTGGGAGCCGATCATTCGCAAGAAGGCCGGCCTGGGCGTGCTCGATCTGAAATTCCAGCCCGAGTATTACGACAAAGCCTATTTGTTCGCTGATCTGGCCGTGATCGGCGCAGGCCCTGCCGGTCTTCAGGCCGCACTGACTGCCGCCAACGCTGGCGCCAAAGTGCTGCTGATTGAGCAACAGCCGGTCCTCGGCGGCTCGCTGACTTACGCCCGCTTCGATCTCGAAGGCACTCGCGCCGAGACCGTGCGCCGTGAACTGGTCAGCGCCGTCGAAGGCCACGCCAACATTCGCGTGTTGAAAAAATCCACTTGCAACGCCTGGTTCACTGACAACTACCTGCCGGTGATTCAGGGCAAGCGCATGTACAAAGTGCGCGCCACGCAATGCCTGATCGCCAGTGGTTCGTTCGACCAGCCGGTGATTTTTCGTAACAACGATTTGCCTGGCGTGATGCTGACCAGTGCCGCGCAACGCCTGATGAAGCTCTACGCAGTCAAGCCGGGCAAGCGCGCTGTGGTGCTGACGGGCAACGATGACGGTTATCTGGCCGCGCTGGACCTGCACGATCAGGGCGTAGAAGTGGCTGCGCTGGTGGACATGCGCAGGAACCCCGCCGACCGCGCACTGCTGCTGGCGCTGGAAAAGCGCGGCATCACCTGCCATCTCGGCAGCACGGTTTTTGAGGCGCTGCACGAAAAAAGCATGCATCACGTCAGCGGCGCCGACATCCGCACGATCACCGGGCAAGGTCAGGTCGCCGGCAGCGGGTTGGTTGTCGATTGCGATCTGCTGTGCATGTCCGGCGGCTACATGCCGGTCTATCAGCTGCTGTGTCAGGCCGGTGGTAAGCTGGCCTACGACGACCAACTGGCGGAGTTCAACCTCAGCGGTCTGCCGAAAAACCTCAGCGTTGCGGGCTCGGCCCACGGCTATCACGCGCTGGACAACGTGCTGGCCGACGCCATTCATGCCGCTGCCGATATCGTCATGGCGCTTGATCTGGATCTGGCCGCCAAGCCGCTGGCGATGCGCCCTGAAGCGCAGGTCAACTTCCCGTGGCCGATCTTCCCGCACCCCAAAGGCAAGGATTTCGTCGATTTCGATGAAGACCTGCAAGTGCGCGACATCATCAACGCCACCAAAATCGGCTACCGCGACGTGCAACTGGTCAAGCGCTACTCCACTGTAGGAATGGGCCCATCCCAGGGGCGTCATTCGGCATTGCCGACAGCGCGACTGGTTGCTGCTTCGACCCAGCGCAGCATCAGCGAAACCGGCGTCACCACAGCTCGTCCGCCCTTTGAGGCCGAGAAGCTGGCCCACGTCGCAGGGCGTGCGTTTGACCCCTACCGGCAGACGCCAATGCACAAACGGCATGTGGAGGCTGGCGCGAAAATGATGCCCGCCGGCATCTGGCAGCGTCCGGCTTATTACGGCAAGACCACCGAGCGTGAGGCATGCATGCAGGCCGAAGCGCTGCGCGTGCGCAACAAGGTCGGCATCATCGACGTATCGACCTTGGGCGGTCTGGACGTGCGCGGTCCGGACGCCGCCGAATTGCTCAACCGCATGTATACCTTCGCCTTCCTCAAGCAGCCGATTGGTCGCTCCCGTTATGCGCTGATGACCAACGAGCACGGCGTGGTCATTGACGATGGCGTGTGCGCACGCTTCGGCGAGCACCATTTTTACGTCACCGCCACCACCAGCGGCGTTGATCGCATCTATCAGCAAATGCTCAAGTGGAACGCACAGTGGCGCCTGAATGTGGACATCGCCAACGTCACGGCGGCGATTTCGGCGGTCAACGTGGCAGGACCGGATTCACGCAAAGTGCTGGAAAAGGTCTGCCAGGATCTGGATCTTTCGGCTGAAGGTTTTCCTTATCTGGGTGTGCGTCAGGGCACTGTGGCGGGGATCAAGGCGCGCTTGCTGCGGGTCGGTTTCGTCGGCGAACTGGGCTATGAAATCCACGTTCCCGCTCGTCACGCATTGAAGCTGTGGGACGCATTGATGGAAGCCGGCAAAGCCTTCGATATCCGCCCGTTCGGCGTCGAAACCCAACGCCTGCTGCGTCTGGAGAAGGGCCACGTGATCATCAGTCAGGACACCGACGGCATGACCCATCCGGGCGAGATCGACATGGGTTGGGCGGTGAGCCGTACCAAGCCGTTCTTCGTAGGCCGCCGCTCGGTGGACATCCTCGAAGCCCAGCCGCAGAAACGCAAACTGGTGGGTTTCACGCTGCCCAAGGCCAGTCCGCAACCGCTGGAAGGCCATCTGGTGCTCAGCGGTCGGGACATCAGCGGCAACGTGACGTCCTGCGAGTACTCGCAATCCCTGGACAAGATCATCGGTCTGGCCTACGCCGCGTTCGATCAAAGCCAGCCAGGGCAGCAGATTTCGATTCGTGTCGAGGACGGCGTGATAGTCCAGGCCACCGTGGTGAAACTGCCTTTCTTCGATCCTGAAAACCAGCGCCAGGAGCTCTGACATGTCGAGCCTCAACACAGAAAGCTACATCGAACCCGCTCCACTTCAGCTCGGCGCTCTACAACAATGTGTGCTGGTCGACCTGACCGAAGTGCCGAGGGTTGGCTTTCGCGGTCAGCAGAGCGCCGATTACTTGCAGGCCCGGGGCTTCAGCCTGCCGGATGCGCCGAACCGGGCGATCACTCAGGCCGATGGCAGCTATGTGGCGCGTCTGTCACAGACTGAATACCTGATCCTCGGCAGTCTTCAGGACCGTGGCGAACGCATCGCCGATGAGGAAGCGCGCTGGGAGCTGGATCACAGCGCCAACTATCTGCTGCCCCGGGAGGACAGCCATGCCTGGCTTCACTTGAGCGGCGTGTCCATCGCCGAGGTCATGGCCAAGCTCTGCGGCGTCGACCTGCGTCCTGCCGCGTTCCCGCCAGGCGCCGTTGCGCAGACCTCTGCAGCGCGCATCAACGTGATCGTGATCAACCTTGGATCGATAGGGCAGCCGGCGTTCCAGATCCTCTTCGACCGCGCGTCGCTTGCGTACTTCAAAGGCGCTGTACTGGATGCCATGGCCGAATTCGATGGGCAGGAGCTGAAGATAGAGACACTTCAGTGAGCTCTATCCCTGCAGCAACTCCGTTTGCCGGCAGTGGCGATTTCAATGATGTGACCGCCTGCAAACCATGGAGCCACAGATAGTAGAAAGGTCGTTATCAAGGAGTATCCATGAACATAGCGGAAGTGTCCGCCAAGGAAGCCGACTACAGCGTCCCCGCCCTCGCCCGCGGGCTCAGCGTACTGGGCATGTTCAACGCCCACACACGCAACCTGAGCCTGCAGGATATCGCCGAGCGTCTGGGCGTTAGTAACTCGGCGGTTTACCGCATTCTGTTCACGTTAACCAGCATGGGTTACCTGAACAAGCAGAACACCCAGTACGAACTCGGCGCACGGGTAATAAGCGATGGCTTCAGTTATCTGGCCAGTCGCGACCTAGTCGAAGTAGCGATGCCGCACCTGAACGAACTGCGTGATCGCACCTCTTTGTCCTGCCACCTGAGCATTCGCGAGCAGACCGATAGCCTGTACCTGTATCGGGCGTTTGCCGCGCAAAGGCTTTCCGTAAACATCCCAGTGGGTACGCGCATCGCCTGTCATTGCACGGCCATGGGCCGCATGCTCCTTACCTCATTGAGTGAAATAGAGCTAGGGCAGTTATACCAGCTTGTCCGGCTGGACGATTATCCAGCACCCGCACCGCGTACGTTGCTTGAACTACAAAATTTGATTAGCGAAGACCGAGACAGGGGCTGGGTATTGCACCGATCCGATTACTCAACCGCAATTGCCGCGCCGATCAGAGATCATAACGGACACGTCGTGGCCGCCATCAATCTTTCCGGCCCTGATGCTGTGATGGATTCTGAGGACGTTAAAGAGCAATTTCGAGCATTACTACTGGCAAGCAGTGTGAGCATTAGTAACGAACTAGGTTATTCCAATCCATTGGGCTAGATGAAAATAGCTACTGTTTGGCGCCCCGTTAATACCTGCGCTCCACTCTCATCCCAGACATCTAAGCTTTGAAAAGAGTAACCGTTACCGGCTTTTAGGCTAAATGTACGTATCAAAAACCAATCACCTACAGTTGAAGGGTTTGGTAAATCGAACGCCCAAGAAACAGTGCTAAACAACGCGGGCGTATCAAAACAAGCACTAACACCCGGCGGCACGCAGTCAGCGAGTGCAATCAACGCGACAGTGGCGTCGACGCCTTCGGCGTCAACATGTCTAGCCCAGACAATTAACTCTGGTATCGCTGCACCTGAAAACGGTAACGCACCGCCTGCCGGACGAAATTCAAAATTGTGAGCGCAAGGAGGAGCATTATGGTCCAACACTAAAACTGGGTAGATATGCGGACCGCCTACATCAGGCATTCGCGTAAAATCGTGGATAATCTTACTCACTCGGGGGCGAGCAAACTGCATGACCATATGTAGAATATGTCTATCTTCAGAAACAGTGTCTGCCGCCATTGAGATCAGCGACTTCCCCTCATACAAGTGTTTCGCGCTGAACGTCTGAGATGCAGAGCAAGGACTCAAAAAGGACACATGCGCAGATACCAGTGCGGGCAGCTGCGCTGGAGCCTCTAACATCGCTATGTGCAATGAAAGCGCGGCGGACAAGCCACCATAAACCGTTCGTCCTTGAAGCCAGTCTGATGGGGGAGGAAACGGTTCGGTTGCTTTAAACTGCTGAAAAATCTGGGTTAACGAACTCATTGCATTCCCCGATCAGATATATTGGGAATTTGAAGGATTGACCTTCAAAATTTACAAAGACCATCAAGCCTAAAGCGTTAAGCTTATTAGGACTCTGAGAGATTGCTGTGGCTATGTGACCGGTTGATTACACGAGCAAACAAGAGTGCAGTTGGACGACAGGCGGTATTTACTGCGGTATGTTAGGCTTACCATCGGCGTGCAATCCACGGCGACGGAAGCTGGCCATTATGATGATCGCGATCGGATTTCAGAAAAGTACAAAAACTACCTGGCACACCTCACCGAACATAAAAGTTATCTAATTTTTTTACAATCGGCGCTGACCCAGTTCAGGCCAGCACCATACTATCTATACAATCCCCTTATTACGAGCTCCCTCGCCCCCTCACTTAATCACGACAGGGTTCACCGGAGCCCCGCTTCCGTCTACAACTTTTAAAAGTGCTGCTGTATACAAAAACGTCCATTGCACATCACGCGCATAATCTCCAGCGAATGCATCCAGCGCGATGATCTCGCTGAATGTCACGCCTAGGTTTCGCATAAGTGCATTATGCAGAGGTAATTGGACGCCGCTCACCGGATCGACAGTAACTTCGCTGGCTATTGTATCGGTTACAAGGTTAGGAATTTCCATTTCATGAAACCAATGGACCAGCTCTGGGCTGAAGCTGAGGCCAGGTTCTAAAAAATCTTCATAAAACTCTTCCGCTGAAACTTTATAAAACCTACCAATCCATCCAGTCCGGATAAGAAAAATATCGTGCTTCTGGATCTCAACCCCCTGAGCCTTGGCGGCAGCTATGAGATCAATATGGTTGAATATTTCACCTCGGTCCATATTCCTTGACGCGGAGTCTGCCCATATCGATCAAAATACCACGGCCAACATCAACTGCCGAGCGAGCGGAAATTGTTCGAACAGTTCTCCGTTTGCCGAGCTGTGGTGCGTGAAGCGCTGTCGCAACTCAAATTTGAAGACCTGATTACAATGCAACGGGGCAAAGGTGCCTTTGTCGCCAAGCGTGGAGAGCGGCACGCTTTTAGGCTGAGCGAGGTCTCGTTGGGCGAAGAAAACTCGCTCCTGCACATCTTGGAGTTTTTGATCACCCATCGACGTAGCCGCCACTCGTCTAGCGGCAACACGTCACACCGTCGAGGACCTCAAAGGATTCGCCAAGCCCTGATTGGGATGGAATATGCGATTGTCAATGATCGCCTGGGCGACGAGTAGGACTATGCGTGTCACCAGGCCATCTTTGCAGCGCCCCCCCACTTTAAAGCGCTGAATGAGTATCTGGATCATAGTGTCCGTCGTCTTATACGCGAGGCACGAAGCAACAATGCCACAAACTACCATGAGCTTGTCGAGGACGTACAAAACGAACGCCATGCAATTTTTTGGCGATTCAAGCTCGATACTCAGCGAAGGTAGGCGAGCCGGCAGAGCGGCATCTGCGTAATGCAGGTAAACGAATGAACATGTACATCGAAGAATGGCACTTGAGTCTTCTGTTCACCCCATCCTCTATCGGGCGGCTTGACACCCGAGCGCAAGACGAAGGCCAGCGCTTATAATCGAAGCAGATATACACACTGGAGCGCAACGAACGCCAACTAGGCGGCGCAAGCAGCTGATCAATACCACACCATACAGCCTCTCTCGCGCCCGTTACCTCATACCTCCGATAGAGGGCCGGGCATTTATTGCAAGGGTCTGCCCAACGGAGACAAAAACTGCGTTGCTTCTACGGAAAATCTAGCAGCAAGTGTCAACGCGTGTGAACTTCGACTGTAATTGCCGAAAAACTCTTTTATTCCACCTGAGTCTGCCCACAGCAGCATCGCCTTCTGCTGGCCGGTCACCCCATCCACTGCTTCCAACTCAACAGCTAAAGCGCCGTTGAGTAATGGACCAATAGCGAGGGAGGTGAGCGTGTTCAGCACCGGAGAGGCTTCCGTGATACGCGTAATGCGTACTTTGACATGTAGGATAGGTTCAGTAACCCCCTCCCCGCCTGACAGGTAGAACTGTTTCTGCATTTCACTATTGAGCTTGTCCTGCAACACACCGAGAACTTCTGCGCCTACGTCAGGGGAAATTTCTTCTGATACGGCTGGAGAAATCAGAACCGGCTCAATTATCGCAAACCTATATCGGCCAAAGTCCCCAGGTTGGGGAGGGATCGACATGACATTTTCCCCGCTTGACACCAACCCCTGATAGGACTGCGCCTGATCAGACCTAACTGGGGTATGCGATGCACACCCACTTATGCTGCCAATGACGACCGCTAACACAACACTAAACCGCAACTGACAGGCTGCCATCGAAGGGCGGCTTGGCGGCACAAAAATTGTCCTATTAAAAAACTTCATTCCAGACACCAGCATAATCTTCGCTTCCTTTTGCACGCATGGGAGTGCCCATGCTAGGGCTAACTTTGATTAGTCAATAACGTCAGTGACGGCCTTTCATGATGAAGTCAACTATATTAAACTCAGAAATTTTCTGAGCAGTTGAACATAGAAGAGTCATCCGACAAGAATAGTTAAATCAAGTGGACGATGACGCGGAAGAACATCAGATCAAATTACGCCCTTACTTTCCAATATCAAAAAGAAAACTCAAAAATGATTGCCGCCGATGCCTATCGCTAAAAAGCGTGACTATAAAAAAGTGAAAATGATTCAATTCCGTCATTCGGCTCTTTGATACCTGCGTTTGAGTAATGAATAACCCGGGCACCCACTCGCTGTGTGTCCCCTATCTTCAATCCTGCGCCTAACCGGTCCTCGAAATTGAAAGCGGATCCAAGCTCTCTGTCACCGGCACTGCCGCCGGAAAAAACCGCAACTCCCACGCCCAACTCTATGAAGGGCTTAACATATGAAGCGCCAAACTCGTAGACAAAAACGGGAGCAAAAGAGAGCGAATGTCGCGCGCCGGCTTTTTTGCCAGACTCCCAATAGGTATACCCGTAGTCCCAATACCCCGTCAGCTTACCCGTCGAGCTTTGGAACCACGACTTATCCCAAGCCATCCCCACGCCTGCTCGAGCGGTTAGGCCACCCTGACTGGTCGATCCAATGGCAGAAGAAAACTCAATCGCTTGAGCGCCAAAAGATAAGGGTAAGAGTGCAAGAGCACCCAAGATGATTTTTTTCATATAAATACCTGCTCGTAATCAACATTATGAGTGAGCGTTGCGAAAGGCCCAACTGTTAGAAAATAGGAATGACTCTAACAAGCGGCCTTAGGGGAGCAATCCCGCTCCATGACACTCCCCACGAGATGAACTAACAGCTTTTGCAGATCAATCAGCTGGCGTGCTGCGCTCCGAGTTCGATTAACAACACTCCGCCGACGATGAAGATAATCCCTAACCCCATTAGCTTCGTCAGTGGATCCTTGAAAAGTAGCTTTGCAACAATTGCCGTCAGCGCCACGCCGCTTGCAGACCAGACTCCGTAGGCCACCCCAATACTCACCCCCTCAGCGAGGGTTAAGCTCAGCAACGAAAAGGCAATCAGATAGGATGCCGCGACGGGCAAAATCCAGATTTTGCGGCGAAAACCATCCGAAGCACGCATGGACAGTGTTCCGCAGACTTCAAACAAAATCGCGCCGATCAAATAGACCCAACTCATCGTGTCTGCTCCATTTTCCCATGCGCCGCACCTGCGCCTATTTCGACCAACCATACGCCCGCAATGATGCAAGCGATCCCCAGGCCCATGATCCAACTCAGGGAATCATCGAAAATAACGTGTGCCATTACCGCTGTAAGCGCAACGCCACAAGCCGCCCAAATGCCGTAGGCCACTCCAATAGCCATGCCCTTACGTAGAACCATCGATAGCGATACGAAGGCGCCCACGTACCCGCAGACGACGACAACGAACCATTGAGGGTTATCCATAGCGGCTCGAAGTGAGAGCGTCGCCACGACTTCGAGCCCTATGGCTGCGAAAAGCCAAATCCACTTTTTCATTAGGTTTCCTCTTAAGTGCCTAAGTATTAGTCTGCCCCAGCCAGAGCTGCTAGAGAGGCATTGATTTGACAACCAGCATTCGAGTCCGCCATCCAATGCGTCGCCGTACCCACGATACGACTGCCGAGTTCTTTAACTATTCGTTGGTGAGCCAGCACTAAGGCCTCTATTCCAGTACCGGCGCCCCGACGAATCACCGAGCCGCAGGTCAGGCTTCGATGAGCACCATCAATGCCAGTGCGTCTTAGGCTCCAGGCGGCCTCAACCAATGAGTAACGACCCGGGACCGACTCAAAACGGCGTACGTCAACCTGGAGAGAAACATGGGGCAAGCCAGGCTCGCGCGCAAGCCCTGCCCCGTCGACGCGGCCCATTTGCAGCCTTAACTCATGACTTAACGCCACTCTCACCTCATCTGCCAAGGGCGCGGCCCAGTGCTCCGTTTCAAGTATCCGCATACTGCTCTCACCTTGACGAACAACGATCTGAGGCTGATCAACCTGAACGGGTACATTGACCGTCGTAAGTGAATATTGAAATGGCACGGCGGCGTTGGCGTTGGCGGAATCTGTAGCAGGAAGCAAGGTGTAATAGCGAGTGGGCGCAGAACTGCAAGCGGCCAATACCAGAAACGCCGCGAACCAACAGAAACGTATGTTCACTTGGAAGACTCCGCCGGTTGAGCTGATGAGGCAGACGTACTCGAACGAAAGCTATCGGGTTCGCCTTCCTTTACTCTGCCGCGAATCAGCGCTTCGGGGTGTCGGCTCAAAAGATCACTGAGTACGCGCACTGATCGAGCGGAACGCTGGACTTCATCCATGACTTGGCCAAATTGCTGGCGCTGTGGTGAGTCTTCAGCAAAACTTTCATTGACTACCGACAGTGTCTTTTGAGTCTGCCCCAAAGCATCCCGCATTTGCGGAAGGACTTGCCCGTTAACTTGCTGCAACGTCTTACGCATTTCGACCAAGTTGGCATTGAGGTTATCCGCAATACGTTCGACCGGAATTTTGCTCAATTTTTCCACAATCCGCTGCACCTGATCCTGCAACTTGTCTAAACTCCCGGGGATCGTAGGCATTTCCATAGGTCTGGCCGCAAGGTTAAAAGGTACAGGTTGGGCATGAGGGACGAAATCAAAAGAGACATAAAGCTGCCCCGTCAGCAAGTTTGCCGTTTTGACCTGAGCGCGCAGCCCCTCTTTGACAAAGATCGATATCAGCTGGGCTGATTTTTTACCATCTTCATCATGACCAGCATCATAGGCTGTCAGTATTTGTTCATAGGCCTGGCCCAAGCGCTGGGGATAAATGACCGCACCGACCACGACTGCAAAGTTATTAGTCGAACGGTTGAAGTCCAAATCGGTTGACACCACCTTGCCGATATTTACCCCTAGAAACTCCACCGGGGCATTGATCGCCAAGCCGCGCATTGACTGATCAAAATGCATACGAATGAAAAACGGTTCACCATCAGGCGGTGCCAAAGCTGTCGCCTGATCTTTAAAGAGTGGAAACGCGCCGCGCTCGTCTGCTGCCTTCGCATCATTCCCATAGGGCGGCTCCATAAACGCAATGCCGCCCGACACGATCGAGGCGACTGACTGAGTATTAACCTTCAGCCCATCCGCTCCAAAGCTGACGTCCACACCGCTGGCGTTCCAGAAACGAGTGCCTGTGGTGATAAAGGCATCATTCGGAGCAGTCACGAAAATTTCGATTTCTACGCCCTTACCGTCGGCGGATAACTGATATGAAACGACCTGTCCAACTTCGATGCGACGGTAATAGACAGGCGAACCAACATCCAATGAGCCAAGGTCATCTGCACTCAATGTATAGCGCTTGCCTTTCTGTCCATAGGTAATTGGCGGTGGACTTTCCAAACCCTTAAAAACGATTCTAGTGTCATGGGACTCGCCAGGGTCAGCTCCGATGAAGGCGCCAGACAAAAGCGTATCCACGCCTGAAATACCTTGCGCGCCGATTCGAGGGCGAACCACCCAAAAACGTGAATCCTGAGCCGTAAACGCCTTGGCGGCTTGGTCTAACTGAATAGTTGCCACCGCGTGGTCACGATCGTCGCTCAAGGTAATGTCGGAGACTTGCCCAATTACAACATTTTTGTATTTGACCTGTGTTTTTCCAGCAACCAAGCCTTCAGCACTGAGAAAGGTCACTTTTATTTCAGGCCCCTTTGACAGGATGCTGTGCGCCGCCATCGATAAGCCAATTAATGCCGCCACTATGGGTAGTAACCAAACCAACGAGACCCCCTTACTTCGATCCTTTACACCCGGCGCTTCAGGCTTTCGTTGAGTTTTGACATTAAATTGATCAGACATCTTCAACCTCAGCATCCCAGATAAGACGGGGATCGAAACTCATAGAGGCCATCATGGTGAAGACCACGACAAGGCCGAAAAAAACAATCCCAATTCGTGGCTCGATATTGCTCAGCATTTGAAACTGCACCAGTGCGGCAAGCAAAGCGACGACCAGCACGTCAAGCATCGACCAGTAGCCAATGCGCTCTACGACGCGATAGAGACGAGCGCGCTCCAAGGTGCGCCATCGGCTACGTCGTTGGGTGCTCATGAGTAACACGAACATAATCAGAAACTTCATACAGGGCACTACAACGCTGGCTATAAAAATGAGCGCCGCGATGTCCCATGCCCCGCCCTTCCAAAGTTCGAGCACACCACTCATGATCGTACTCTCGCGGCCATTACCGACAATATCGGTGCGCATCACCGGCAACAAATTGGCGGGCACATAACATAGCAAGCCCGTTATAAGAAGTGACCAGGTTCTAACAAGGCTATTGGGTTTGCGTCTATGCAATGTCGCGCCACAGCGCGAACAAATTAATGCATCACTGGAACTTGCCTTCTTACAGGTGTGACAGAGAACCAGTTGCAACTCTGAAGCAATTGGCGGACGTTGAATCGTCATACGTCCTTTGCCTCATCCCATAGCCGTTGCATACTTTTGCTGGTGACAATGATGCTCACAATACAGAGTAATACTAATGCAACCAGACCCATACCTGGGCGCACATCTAACAGCCCGCTTAGTTTAATGATGGCGACCAAAATACCGAGCAGACATACTTCCAGCATGCTCCAGGGCTTCAACTTCACTAAAAGCCGCATACACCCCTTAAACCCCGGTGCACGCCTACCCTGGTAGGCAAATCCAAGTAACCAGCACAAGAGACCAATTTGCAGCCCTGGGGCTAGTATGATGCATACACCTGCTACGAAGGCAATTGGCGTAATATCTCCTCGTGCAAGCGCCCATACGGATGACCACAATGTTGCTTGATTACCCGCACCCTGAAAACTTATATCGATTACGGGAAAAACATTAGCAAATACGAACAAAAGCGCGCTGGCTATCGAGATTGCAAACAACTGCTCAATCGTCAGCGCTGAACCTTGCTGGAGCACACCATCGCAACGCGTGCAAATGGATGTCTGACCTGGCTTCAGCGGCAAGGATTCGAAGACTGAATCGCAGTGCTCACAGATAATCCAGTCATCACACTGATGCATAAGAGTGTTCCTAAACGTTGTTCCGGCAGTCAGTTCGATTAATACGCAAGCGCAGAAAGCGGACTTAGACATGCTCACTGACTTGAATAAAAAGTGCACACCAACATAAACCACGCCGGCACACCATTAAGCATTCGGAACAAGGCTACACGCTGTTTTTCAATAAACGATTTGGAAAATATCAAGATTTGATCAAGATGCTATTCGGACGTTAATCGGATCCTGATTTCGTCGCTTCGAGTACGCTTTGCCGGCCAAGGACCGAGAATCCTGCTACCCACCTTCAGCGCTGTCAGGACGCACTCGAGAGCCGCGCTTATACTCGTCACAGCCTCAATAATTCACCGAGCAGGAAGGTTAGGCAATCTCAAGCATGCTATTGGCACATTGCTGTTGCTTGATTAATCGCTGATCCAAGCAGTGAGCAAGCGACATGCTCTTCCTCCTGAATCAGCCATAGGGAATTGACATGCGAATGGCTAGCCCACCCCCTTCACGGTTGTATGCGCTGATAGAACCGCCGTGAGCGTCACAAATAGCGGAAGCAATTGACAAGCCCAACCCAGTCCCTCCCAAAGGACGGGCGCGAGAACTTTCCGCTCGCCAGAAACGGTCGAATATACGCGTCAACTGGTCATCCTCCACCCCAGGTCCCCGATCGGCAACAATCAGGTGAAGCGCACTTTCACATTGACTGACCTTTATTTCTAAGCACTGACCCTGTGCGGCGTAGCGGATCAAATTATCGATCAAAATGGAAAGGACTTGGCCAAGCCGATCTCTGTCAGCCAGCAACATTAACTCAGGCCCAACATCGACCTGGGTGATGACATTAGCCACAGCAAGTTGAGGTGATGCCCACTCAAGTCGCTCCGACACCAGCGAACTCACCGAAAATAGACTTTTCTCCATCGCTAGCTGACCCGCGCGGGCTAGAGACAATAGATGCAGGTCACCCACCAGCCGATTCAACTGATCAAGTTGGCCCTTGACAAGCATCAACTGTTGCGGATCACTGGGAAAGACCTCATCCAGCATGCCTTGCACACGCCCTGCCGCTGCATTAAGAGGTGTCCTTAACTCGTGGGCAAGTACGGCACTGGATACCCGGATCTCACGCTCGTATTGCTCGAGCTTGGCAGTCATTCTATTGAAGTCTTTCGCCAGTTTTATAATCTCGGCAGGGGCACCTGGGACGCTCGGCGCACGTACCGAAAAATCGCCCTGCGCTACCCTTCGAGCGGCACGGGCCACATCTGAAAACTGCCGAGACAGAGGGCGAGAGGCTAATAACCCGCCTAAAATAACCACGGGAATTGAGATCATGATGAATGAGGCAAGCCACAGCCAATCACGGCTCGCGATACCGGGGAGAAAGTCACGTACATCGTAATAACGTTGGAATAGCTCCCATAAGCGAGCCTCATTGTGATGCGGATCTGCGCGAAGCTCCTCGAGTTCGGGTCGTATCGTCGCGGGGATCTGCTGGGTCGTGCTGTAATCCCAAATTGCAAATCGTAGCCACATTCCAAAGGCGATACTGAAGATGACACCTAGTGCGAGCGCACTCATCCGCAAGCAGACCCAGTACCAGAGTGTCGAGCGATGTTTACGCGAAAACGGTAATTTCACTGCGCCCCCCGGAACCGGTAGCCGACGGCCCGCACGGTAACCAAAACATTGGCGACACCATTGGTCTCCAGCTTGCGACGAAGATTATGGATATGCGCGTCGATGACTCGATCTAAAGCTCCGCTCTCTGGTAAGCACGCCTCCAACAGTTCACCACGGGTAAATGCTTTGAAGGGAGCTCTCAGCAACGTCGCCAATATATTAAATTCCGTAGGCGTAAGGTCCAACACAACACTGCCCTGCTCCGGACCTTCAACATGCGCGGTAAATGTTTGAAGATCCACCAACAGCGCACCATCGCGTAGTTGATCTTTTGATATAAGACGACTGGAGTCTGTTCGGCGCAGCACAGCGACCACTCTGGCGATAACTTCTTTCGGGTTGTAAGGCTTGACTATGTAGTCATCCGCCCCATAGCGAAGTGCACCTAACTTATCAGGCTCATCACCGATTGCGGTCACCATAATGACCGGCGTGTCACCCAAACGGCGAATAGCGGAAAGAACTTCCGTGCCGCTCAACTTGGGCAGCATGACATCCAGCAACACCAGATCCGGTTTCCAGCGTGAGTGCATTTCAACACCCCGAAGACCGTCCTCAGCAATAGCCACTTCAAAACCGTCTCGGCGAAGGTAGGCCTCAAGCGTACTTGCACTCAAGGCGTCATCCTCAACCACCAGTATTCTTTTACCTACCATACGAGCCTCTTAATAAAACCTTGATAATTTCCGCAACGATTCTTGAAAGTCTGCTGCCACCATCTCACTCCAAGATAACAGCGAATGGTTGAGTTGATGGCTACTTTCTTACCAACAGAGAATCAGACCGGTTTCTTCCGACGCAGTGTGATACTGGTATTCGGGGTGCTGCTCCCTGTAGTCATCAGTCTATCTGCTTGTTCACTGGCACCAACGTACCAGCGACCTGAAGCACCGATTCCAGCACGATTTGACAGCTCGACTGTTCCCACTTCGAAGGTTCCGGAAGGACGATCGGAGCCGCTCTCTCCCCAGGAACACCTTTTTCTTACGGCGTTTTCGACAAGCGATGATCTTGTCCCGCTCGTCGAACGTGCTTTGGCTAACAATCGTGACTTTAAAGTCGCAACGCTCCAGGTCGAACAAGCACGCGCGCTAAATCGAATTGATCGTGCACAGCAGTTACCCAGCGTGAACGCCTCAGTCCAACGCTTCCGGCAGAAATTCAATGATCCCAGCCTCGACGCTCGCTACGGACAGAAATTGAGTGCTGCGACCATTGGTACATCGGATTTCGAGCTGGATTTCTTTGGCAGGGTTCGCAGTCTTTCCGACGCATCCAGGCATCGGTATCTGGCCAGTGCTCAAGGACAACGCGCGTTTCGCGGTGCTCTGATTTCAGAAGTTCTACGTGCCTATGTCATTGACCGCGCAGCAGCGGCTCAAGCGCAACAACTGCAAAACGCATATCTCGATACGCTGACCCTGCTCAATCTGGCCAAACGCCAACAAGACGTTGGGACATTATCTGAAGATGAAGTGAACCTGCAACGCAGCGACACCGAACACTCACACACAACCATGCAGCAGGCTCAAACCGACGCGGCTGCCGCACGAAATGCGCTGCAGTTGCTGACTGGCTACGCCGGCGCGTCCCCTGCGGGCAAGGTCGAAGAATTGGCCAACCCGAATGAGTCGCTCGACTGGTTGAATTCTTTGCCCTCTGAGGTACTGCTTGAACGTCCCGACATCCTTCAGGCAGAGGAGCAGCTACGGGCCTCCAATGCTGACATCGGCGCAGCCAGAGCCGCGTTCTTTCCATCAGTTACGTTGAGTACCTCATTGGGTACTGCCAGCGATGGTCTGGGAAACCTATTCGATGCAGGTGGCCGCGTTTGGACCTTCATTCCTCAAATCACGCTGCCCATTTTCAATCATGGCCGTAACAGCGCCAATCTCGATCTGGCACAGCTACGTAAACAGGCGGCTGTGGCCGACTACGAAAGAACCGTGCAATCAGCGTTCCGAGAAGTATCCGATGTGCTCACAGCCCGCAACGCGCTGATTGAACGAGTGCGCAGCGAGCGTGGACTGGGGATCATAGAGGATGAACGTGTTCGGCGAGCGACTGCGCGCTTCGACGCAGGATGGGAGGACCAACCGCGGCTGTTGTCGGCACGCCTGCGGCTCCACCGAACCCGCATCGACGGTATTTTCGCGCAACGGGACTTAGCCCTCAATCGTATCGCCCTTTTCCACGCCTTCTATGGCGTAAGCATGAACGCTCCAGCAACGTTAGGAAAAAAATCATGAAAAAACTTTCTGCATACGCATTACGACGCTCTGTTGCCCAAGTGTTCTACGGTTCGGTGATGTCCTTGCCGCTGGCTCTTCAGGCGCAGGCTGAAACAGCTGCAATCACCGACAGCATCTTTGGGGGCGAAACTCAAGCCAGCGTCGGTGTCGGTGTTGCTGGTGGGCCCCGCTACATGGGCTCAAAGGATTACCGGAGTGTACCGGTTCCGGTTCTCTCGCTAAGCCGTGGCATTTTTTTTGTTGATACCTATCGAGGGCTAGGCTTGCAATGGCAGTCGCCTTCCGGCTTCTACATCAGTCAGTCATTTTTCTACGACGCTGGCAGGGATGATCGCAATAGCGACTTCAGACCTGGGGCTAACCGACTCTCAGGCATGGGCGAGGTCGACAGCACAGCCACCAGTATTCTGTATCTAAGTCAGCAATTGACGCCGTGGCTCTCGGTCAATGGCGAAGCTGAATTTGCGCTGGATGGCGGAGAAAGGGGCACACGCTATCGCGCCGGGCTCGAAGCGACGGTATTGAACCAGTCAAGAGACATCATTGTGCTTGGGCTTGACGTCCGAGCTGCTGATCATCGCTACAACCAGGCCTACTTCGGCGTAACTGGTCAGCAATCTCAGCAATCGAGGTTTACCTCATTTACCCCTGGAGGCGGCCTGAATCAGTACTCTCTGAACGCGAACTGGACTCATAAATTTGACGAAAACTGGTCAACGTATGTGCTGGTAACCGCATCGGAATTGGGCGGAAAAGTTGAGGACAGCCCTCTGATCGAACGCAAAGGCGCACTGAGCGCCGTTACCTCCATCAGTTATACGTTCTGACCCCGCTAGACGGCGGTCGCTTAACTATCAAACATCGGGAATACATGTCGTGATCCATGCCCCTCGCGCGCCTTTTGTACCGTTACTAATGATGTTAAGTCTAATTGCGGGATGCGGCAGTTCAACGCCGCCCCCACAAACCCCACCCCGTTCGGTGAAGGTTGAAACCGTACGTGATAGCCAGGGCAATCGCCTTCCTATCACGGGCAGGATTCGGATTGAACAACGCGCTGATCTGAGCTTTGAAGGTTCAGGCCGTATAGCCTCCATTGCCGTGGATGTCGGCGATACGGTTCGGCGCGGACAAACACTTGCACGGCTTGATCCAGAGCCTGCACAACTCAAACTACAACAGGCGCGTGCGGACGTGAGCGCCGCCAACGCGCAAAAAGCCGAACGAGAGCTGAATTTCCGCCAGCAACAAGCATTGTTTGATGATCGGGTGATCTCACCCGCGACCCTCGCCGCTGCTCGCGCAGCCTACCTGAGTGCCAAAGAGCAGTTGGACAGCGCAAAGGCTACAGAAGCGCTGGCCAGTCGAGCCGTGCGCACCAGCGCCATTGTGTCGCCATTTAATGGACGCATCGTCGCTCGTTCAGTTCAACCTTTCGTAGATGTGACAGCAGGACAAAGCGTGCTTCAGATTGAGGGCGCCGAGAAGGCTGAAGTCGTCGGCATGCTTCCTGCGGCGTTGGTCACTACACTCAAGCCAGGAGATGTCGCATCGGCCTATACAAACGCAAACCCTGCGCACGCCATCTCCATCCGATTGGAAAGCCTGTCCAGCCGCCTGGAGAATGGCGCGCTGGTTCAAGCCATATTCCGTCCAGTCGAACCAAGCAGCGAACTGCGCAGCGGCGAGACGGTGCTAATTACGTTGCCAATAACGCAAGCGCGTGCGCCTTCTGTGCCGGTGACAGCACTTATCCCGCAAACAAATAGCAAACAAGCAAGTGTCTTTGTGTACGACGCAGGCACTGGCAAGGTCAGCCGTCGCGAGATCACCCCCGAAACGGTGGAAAACGGTCGAATACTCGTACATGACGGCATTGCCGTCGGCGAAACCGTCGTGGTCGCAGGCGCTGCATTCCTGGTTGATGGTCAGGCGGTACGTCTGTATCAACCCGCCACACACATTGGCCGAGACAAAGCCTTATGAACCTGACTCGAAGCGCACTCGGCGCGAGCCGGCTGACCTTATTTACCGCACTGCTAATTTTGATAGGCGGGGTATTGACGTTTCTGCGGTTTCCCTCCCAAGAAGAGCCAACGATCACCATTCGTGACGCGCTCGTTGCAATTTATTTTCCGGGTATGCCGGCAGAGCGCATAGAAAATTTGCTCGCCAGACCGACCGAAGAAAAGTTACGTGAACTGGCGGGCATCAAAAAGATCATCACAACCGTGCGCCCCGGAAGCGCGATGATTCAGATCACTGCCTACGACCAGGTCAAAGACCTTAGTGCGCTATGGCAGCGTGTACGCGCTAAGGCGAACGAGGCAGCTGCAGGGTACCCGCAGGGCAGCCTGGGGCCGTTTGTTGATGATGATTTCGGCCGCGTGGCCGTGGCGTCCGTCGCAGTTACCGCGCCCGGCTTCAGCATGAGCGAAATACGCGAGCAACTTAAAAATACTCGTGAGCAGCTCTACGCATTGCCAGGCGTTGAACGTGTCTCTATATACGGCTTGCAAGAAGAACGCATCTACCTGGAATTTGACCGCCAGCGCCTGGCTGGCCTCGGGCTGAGTCCCAATGCTGTACTGGAGCAACTGCGTACTCAAAACGTTGTGACGCCTGGAGGACTGCCCTCTGTTTCCGGATCAGCTTTCACCGTGATGACTACCGGTGAGATGCGAACTCAGGACGACCTGCGTCGCTTTCTGATCTCCGCACCGAGGGGCAATGACACAACAGTTGTGGCGTTGGGTGAATTGGCAGACGTTCGTTTGATGCCAGCCGATCCGCCGGAAACGGCGGCAATTTATGAGGGGCAACCGGCCGTCGTACTTGCCGTTTCGATGGCATCCGGCCAGAACATCGCAGCTTTCGGCCTCCAATTACGCCAACGATTGAACGAAATCGCCAAACAACTACCGGCCGGTTTTTCCCAACACGTCGTGACCTTCCAGGCCGACGTGGTTCAGCGTGAAATGGGCAAGATGAATAGCGTGATGGCCGAGACGGTCATTATCGTGATGGCTGTGGTGATGTTGTTTCTGGGCTGGCGCACCGGGCTTGTGGTGGGGGCAATCGTGCCGCTAACCATTCTCGGGTCATTAATTGTCATGAGCGCGCTGAAGGTCGAACTGCAAACGGTGTCCATCGCAGCGATCATCATCGCCCTGGGACTTCTGGTGGATAATGGCATTGTGATTGCCGAAGACATCGAACGACGTCTTCAGGCCGGAGAGGAACGTCGCTCTGCTTGCATAGAGGCAGGGCGTACGCTAGCGATTCCCCTATTGACTTCATCTTTGGTTATTGTGTTGGCGTTTTCACCTTTTTTCCTAGGGCAGACCAGCACAAATGAGTACTTGAGATCACTTCCGATAGTGCTCGCTGTAACGCTGCTGGGGTCGTGGGTATTGAGCCTGACGGTGACACCCTTGTTATGCCTTTACTTTGCCAAAGCTCACGCCCCAGCAGACAATAATCAGGCAGCCTACGATTCAAAACTGTATCGGGGCTATCGACGCGTTATCCAAGCGCTTATGCTCCATAAACTGATGTTCATTGCCGTGATGCTGGTTATGCTGACTGGAGCCGTTGCGGTACTCGCGTCCCTCCCCTACAGTTTTTTGCCTGAATCAGATCGGCTGCAATTTCAGATGCCATTGACGCTAGAACCGGGTACCGATTCTCGTCAGACACTGCAGACCGTCAAGGACATCAGCAACTGGCTAGCGAATGACCAGGAAAATCCAGAAATTGTCGACAGCATCGGCTACGTCTCAGACGGTGGCCCACGCATCGTACTGGGATTAAATCCACCGCTGCCTGCGACGAACGCCGGCTACTTCACCATCAGTGTGCGCCAAGGCAGCGACATGGATGCGGTGATCGCTCGTGTGCGCAACCATATGCTTGAGGCGTACCCGCAAGTGCGTGCTGAGCCAAAACGATTTTCGCTGGGCACCACCGAGTCTGGAAAAGCGGTCTATCGTATCAGCGGACCGGACGAGACCGTATTACGTGCAGCGGCCGACCATATAGCTAAGGCTTTGCATGGTCTGCCAGGCACGGTCAACGTGCAGGACGATTGGGATGCTCGAATCTCACGTTACGAAGTGGTGGTTGACCAGGTGCGCGCCCGACGCGCTGGCGTGACTAGCGCCGATGTCGCTCAAGCGTTACAGACTCGATACTCAGGCGCACAGGTGTCTCAGATCCATGACGATGACACGACAGTGCCTATCATGCTGCGTGGGTCGATGACTGAGCGTGACCAAGCTGAAGACGTGGGTAGCACATTGATCTACCCGCAAGCGAACGGCTCGCCGGTTCCGCTGGCGGCTGTAGCGCAGGTGACACTCAGTTCGGAGCCCTCTGCGATTCAGCGTCGGAACTTAAACCGGACCATTACCATCTCAGGCCGTAATCCCGAACTGACGGCGGCGACCCTAGTCGCGCAGATTGCACCTAAGGTGGCAGAGTTTAAACTTCCACCTGGGTATCATATGGAAATCGGCGGGGAGATGGAGGAGTCCGCTGAGGCCAATGAGTCGTTAGTGCAATATATGCCAGTTGCCGTATTGTCGATGTTGTTACTGTTCGTCTGGCAATTCAACTCGTTCCGAAAACTGCTGATCATCGTTGCCAGTATCCCATTTGTACTGATTGGCGCCGCGCTGGCATTGGTGGTGACCGGCTATCCGTTTGGATTTATGGCCACATTTGGATTGCTGTCCTTGGCAGGGATCATTGTGAATAACGCGGTGCTGCTGCTTGAGCGAATCGAGGTGGGTGTCGCCGAAGGCCAATCCCGTCACGATGCTGTCCTGACGGCAGCAGTAGAACGGCTAAGGCCTATCTTGATGACCAAACTGACCTGCATTGTCGGACTGATCCCGTTGATGATGTTTGCCGGCCCTTTGTGGACAGGCATGGCGATCACGCTAATTGGTGGTTTGGCACTCGGCACCTTAGTTACATTAGGGTTGATCCCAGTGTTGTATGACCTGCTTTTCGCGGGCGCCATCGGGGAGCGGATCACCAACAAGGAGAAAGAACAGCACGTTTAGACATGGAAGCGTCCGACTGAGGACGCCTTCCCGGCGCTGGGCGATACCGGGCGTCGGTCGCAACCATTTTTCGATGTGACCGATGTCTCGCCGACGGGCCCAGCCTTGAGCGAGAGTACGGATGATTACCATTGGAAGTAATGCTCCGACGAAACGCCGGCGCTATTGCAACCGATCGGACGCTCTTCACGCCACTTCAGCGCAGATTGAACTGCATGAGCGGCGCTAGACGAGCTTTCCCCTCTGTCGTAGCGTTGCGTTCCATTGGGCAAAGACTGTGAAGGGAGAAATCACATGAGCACCACAAGAAAATTCGTGATGGTTTTGTCTGCCGTGGGCATTTAGGGCGGATGCGCCGTAACAACTCTGACACTCTCGCTCGCAAACCCATGAGCACGCTTGAGCAGGATCGGCAATTGGTCACCATGGGGATTTTTCGGCCATCTGTTTTGGAAACTGATGCCGAATTGGAGAAGATTTCGCCTAACAGTCCTAGAGCCCTACAACCGCTGAGACAAAAGCTTGCGGCCACTCAGCTACAGCAGAATAGACTTCAAGCAGAGGAAGCCTTACACCCGCCAGCTACAGCCACTTCGCAACCGGAAGACCAACAACAGCGCATGTGTTCTTTGAATAATAGGGCCGCCGTATATTTAGTGCCTTGCTAAAGCATTCTGCGCACAGTTCCTGCGAACGCGGGTTAGAGTGACTCACGCTGGTACGCCCTGCTAAGGCCCGAAGCCTGACCAAGTAAGTGTAGAGCTTAAACAGCTACAGTGTGTCCTACAACTCCCCACATCGCTCCAGGGCTGGATCAGGCCGATGCCGATCAATTCGCGGAGTCGAGATACTGAGTGTGGATTACCCGCTGCATTCGGATCCGATGCACGTTGACTTGTCTATCTCCGACCTGATGGCGGGCCTCTGCGACAAAAAGGCCTATCCAGCGAGACCTAGGATGTTCACCTTGCTCAGAACGATGAGCTCAAAACCGGGCGCTAATCACAGATTAATCAATATCTATTGCCTTTAGGCGATCTATTACGTTGATCAACTGCTCCACCTCGACCATAAGCTTCACGGCATCATGGGGATGGCCTGAGCGTTTAAGATTGAACGCTAGCTCAGCAAGCCGCTCGGCATACAATTCAAGCTTGCTGAGGATAAGCGAGCGCTCGAACGTGGACGTTTGGGCCATCACAGCACCTTTTTTATTATCATGGCCTCTCAAATTAGGCCGAGCCCATTAATAAACGGTCGAGTTATTGTGAATTTTTCGTTAAGACGTCAATTTTTATAAAAAAAATACTGTTCTCGCCAAAAAACACTCCAACCAATTGATTCATAATGATATATCAAAAATAGACCGAAGCAGCCGTACTAATAACTGTTGCGGCGGCATGGCGAATGGCTGCGCTGGAGCAACAGCTCTCAGGCTCAGAGAGCTGTGGATAGCCTCCACGCTATTCGAATATAGATTTCGCCTAATGAGACTGGGGTACATGCTTAAGGTCCCAGTCCGTGTCAAGCAACTAAGTGCAGACATAACGGCCAGCGATCAGTAGTCCAAGTCTTATCTGCCAAAGGGTCGCATTTGAATATCACTACAGATTGATCGACCACTCATCATCTAAGTCTCTGAATATCCGGCCATTGATAAGAAATTGATAGACTCTTCATACAATCTTGATAAATAGATGACAAGCTAGAGGCACAAGTAGTAAAAAACCGTTTTAGCGGCCACTTGCCTAATAAATAGGAGTAATCCTATTTATTAGGCAAGTGGCCGTCCGCCATAGACATTTTCTCCTTTGGGGCTATGGCGTTTTTCTCCTGCAGTTGTCGCCTTAGGCCTGGGCTGCCAAGCCCTGTCGGCAACTTTAGTGCTGGATCGTAGATTTCATGACCTAGCTAGCACCTATCAGAAGAAGGATCTTCACCTAACCCCCATTGAACGCCAGTACCGTCTACGGGCCACTCACTAGCCATGCTAGGCAGTACATCAAGCGAGCGGGTTCGTTTAAGTCAGTTGTTAGCAGGAAGCGCGTATCTTCTAAAACGAATGTGAGACCTAACGATGCATACCCGTCTACCATCCAAAAAAAAGGCCTTGGGCACGGAGATAAAGCGATGTCAGAAACGCATAGTGGTGATAGTGATACGCAGCTGCAGATCACGGCTGCGCTCTAAGCTACATAGATGGCGAGGTCCGCATTATCGTCAGTTTTCCGTTCCAGGCAGGTAGCAACGGGAAGGAGGTCGATTTATGTATGAGTCCCTACAAGTCATCGCCGCCATCGCGGCCGCCAACCAGTTTTTTGATGACTTGTGCCAGTTGGTGGACGATAGAGAAGAGCTGCCCCTTTTACGACCTCAGGTCGAAGCATATCGCTGGAAGGCCCTCAATCATGCGGGAGCGGTGAACACATATCATCAAATGCGAGGGTTCCTGTGTGGTCTGATGGTCTCCGAAATATTGGACGTTGAACAAGGCCGGCACCTGCATCAGCGCCTCGAAAATAGTTATGACGGTGGATGGAGTTGATGAGGGCTCCAGCCAGCAGGAGAGACAGCTGAGAGGTAAAAATAGTTGCGATATCGTGTCCATCCTTAGTTTTGTTTTGCGATGTCCTAACCGTCCTGTGAGGGGAACGGCTCGGCATTCTTAGAATAGCCACCCCTCACATACCGCCTGAAAAAACGCATCAGGACGACAGAAATTGTGACTTATCAGGGAATATAGGACAGCAACCGCATGGAAGCCTAGATCAAATGTTGGATCTTTAGACGTTACCTAGCGGGTCTGCCCTTTGATAACAGGGCTACCTCTATGTACGATCTCAATAGCTTCCGCTCGATTGAAAAGCTGTTCTATAGTCCCATCGAAGCAGCAATACGCTGGTGCGATCTTATTGCTCATGAGGCTCAGATTCTGGAGTCAACATGGGACAGCCCAGGGCAAATTATCCACGGTTTTCCACAATGGCCATGCTTGCACATCAACACAGAAAAAATTCTGGATGCCATTCGAAACCACGAACTACCTTACGGAGCTCTGGGAACTACGGTTGCACCAGGTACTCCCGTCGATATTAAATTACTGACTGTCAGGCATTCGGATTTAAAGCGGTGGATGTTTCACTACCATCCAGATCAGCGCCCCACCTTCCTTTTCAGCCCAGTTGCCGCCGATCAGGTTGCGATCCATTACAGCACCTACTTGATATTACAAGCAGATCGGGACGCCTTACAGGTGCAGTTAAAGGCAACCGAGAAACACCTCCAAACGCTGATCGATGAGCTCAAAGCAGCTGGGCTGGAGCGCGAGAATCTGCGCGTGCTTGCCGAAAACAAAGAGCAGGTCAGTAACCAAAGCAAAGCGAGCTACCTGAATGTAATTGGAGCGCTGGTAAATACCATACTGGGATCGTCCTCAACAGGAAGAAAGCACTCTATATTCGATAGCCAGGCTTCCATCGTCGACTCCATAACCGCGTATTACGACGGAGTACCAGGGCTGAGCAAGCGATCGTTGGATGAGAAATTTGCGGCCGCAAAACGTAGTCTCGCCCAAGCCAAAAGATGAGGGTTGCACCGCAATCACCGACGTTGCATTGCAATGACCGGCAGTGTTTTTTGGTATTGAATCCAGGTCACTTCCCACCCAACGCCATCTGGCTCTAGGAGTGACCACCATGTCCCATCAATCCTCCCCCACCGTTGCTGCGACGCCAAAACAAATCGAACGTCATATCATGCGGCGCGACGAGGTAGAGCGTAAAACCGGTTTCAAGCGTGCCCACATCTACAACTTGATGAAGGAAGGTAAATTTCCTCAGGCTAGACGCATTGGCATGCGTGCGGTCGGCTGGGACTCGCTGGAGATTGAGCAGTGGGTCGTTGAACGCTTAGATAAACTGGCCTGATGCCATGCGTGTGATTTCGGTGGTCTCCACCAAAGGTGGGGTAGGCAAAACCACAATAGCCGCCAACCTTGGCGGTCTATTGGCAGATGCGGGTCTGCGTGTTCTGCTACTCGATCTGGATAGCCAACCCACCCTCTCCAGCTATTACGCCTTGAGTCAGAAGGCTGATGTGGGTGCGTACGAGTTCATCGCATTCAACTTAACAACCCCTGCGCAGTTCATTTCCAAGACAGTGATTACAGGACTTGACCTGATCCTATCCAACGATGACCAAGGCCGACTTGGCTCACTGTTAATACACGCCCCGGATGGACGGCTGCGGCTGCGCAATCTGTTAAGTATATTGCGCCCCCATTATGACCTGCTGTTGATCGACACGCAGGGTGCACGCAGCGTCCTGCTGGAGGTGGCCCTATTAGCCTCCGATCTCGCCCTTTCCCCTATCACTCCGGAAATGCTCGCGGCCCGCGAACTGCGCCGCGGTACCTTGAAGCTGCTCAGTGAGCTCGAACCGTTTAGTCACCTGGGCATTTCGCCGCCACCCTTGCGGCTATTGCTTAACCAAGTGAACGCCAATCGGGTAGACAGCCGGATGATCATCAATGGCCTGCGTGAAAGCTTCGCTAAGGTGACCAACATCTCAGTTCTAGACACCGTAGTTCCAGACCGAGTGGCTTATCTCAATGCCGCCTCCCTTGGTCTACCAGCCCACCGTATCGAGACTCGCCAGTCACGTGAACGACGCTCGTCCTCAGCATTGGAAACCATGCAAGCGCTGGCTATTGAGTTGTTTCCGGAATGGCGCGAAGCGATTTCTAGGTTGAGTAGATACGCAGAGGTTCGATAAGGCGAATTCCGAAGACGGTATTTTGTTTGTTCAACCTTGAGGCCAACAGCGTTTGGCGAGGAGTCTTTGGATGTTGGATCAGTTTCCCATCATCGTTCAGCCATCCATTCGGCAAGATCATCCACCTAGTGAAGAGTACTGCACTGTGGTCTTTCGCCTGCAGCGTGGGCGCTCGGCCATGGGTTGGTTTCTCGCGAAACTGTCTCGGTATTTCGAAGGTTCGGGAACAGCCGAGATCGTTAAGTTTGAGGTCGGTGACCATTTGCGTAACCGGCGTTAACTGAGGCTGTTCAAATGAAGAAGCTCAGTCAGGAGGAGATCACCGACAAACTGCACCAGGACCATTTTCCTCGGGGTCCAGAACTGGAGCGACTATCCGATCCAGTCATCGACACCCCTATGCTGGTCACGCTGGAGCAGTTGCGGCCCTACGAGCACAACCCACGCTTCATCCGCAATCCGCTTTATGACGATATAAAAGCCTCGATCCGTGAACGCGGGCTGGATCAACCACCGCCGATTACCCGCCGCCCGGGTGAAACCTATTTCATCATCCGCAACGGCGGTAATACGCGATTGGCGATTCTCGGCGAGCTGTGGCAGGAAACCCGCGACGAGCGCTTCTTTCGCATTCATTGCCTGTTCCGGCCCTGGAGCAATGAAGTCACCACCCTACTCGGCCATCTGGCCGAAAGCGATCTGCACGGCCAACTCACTTTCATCGAACGTGCTCTGGCAGTAGCCAAACTCAAAACCATGCTCGAATCAGATGGAGCAACGCTCTCGCAACGCGAGCTGGCGCGACGTCTTGCCGCTGGGGGCTACCCCATTTCACAGTCACACATCAGCCGGATGCTCGACACCCTCGAATACCTACTGCCCGCCATCCCACATACCCTGTATGCCGGATTGGGTAAACCCAAAATTGAACGCGTGATCGCTCTGCGTAGCCAGGCTGAACAAACCTGGAATCGTTATCCGACTGACGCCATTGCGTTCCCCGAGTTTTGGCTCGACACCCTGGGCCAATTTGATGCCGACCCCGAGTCCTTTGATCTTGAGCGAGTCCAAGATGAACTGCTCGAACGCATGAGCCGCTTACTCGGACAGTCCCTAAATCGTAAATCGCTGGTCGGTTGCCTCTTTGCCGTCGGCTTGATGGGTGGACTCTCGTCCGTGGCGCTGGCAGTCGAAGATAGTAGTGTTCATTCACCTGCTACTCCTGCGGAAGCAACGAGCAAGCCTGCAACTGCGACAAACGAATCAAAGCCCGATCACGGATCAATGGATCACAGCAAGATGAGCCATGAGTCGATGGATCATGACCAAAAAACCAAAAAGGCAGATTGAGATCATGACCAGTAAGTTTTTATGCCCAACGTTGATAGCACTGGCAGTCTCTACCAGTCCTGCTTTCTTTGTCGTGGTTCACGCCGCTGAAGAGATGGATCACTCCAAGATGGACCACGGCTCAATGGGAGCTATGGACCATAGCAAGATGGCGGCAATGGATCACAGCAAGATGAATATGGATGACGGGCAAATGGACGGAATGGAAAGTATGGATGGAGGGGCGACTGCGACCAGTCGAACCCCAGTCCCCGTACTTACCGACGCCGACCGTGCAGCCGCCTTTCCAGATGTCGCTGGTCATGGTGTCCACGACAAAAAACTCAACTCCTTCATGCTACTGGATAAATTTGAGTACCAGGATGCTGACAACGGTAGTGCATTGGCCTGGGATGCAAAAGGATGGATCGGCGGTGACGTTGATCGACTGTGGTTGCGCTCGGAAGGCGAACGTACCAATGGCGTGACGGAGAGCGCTGAATTATCCGCGCTCTGGGGGCACTCCATCGGACCATGGTGGGACGTCGTCACCGGTGTACGACAAGATTTCAAACCAGGGTCTCCTCAAACCTGGGCCGCACTTGGCATTCAGGGCATGGCCCTCTATAACTTCGAGGCCGAAGCGACTGCCTACATCGGTGAGAACGGTCAAACCGCTGCTCGATTGGAAGGCGACTATGACATTCTGCTGACCAATCGCCTGATCTTGCAGCCGACGGCCGAAGCCAATTTTTACGGAAAAAATGATCCTCAGCGCGGCATTGGGTCTGGATTGGCAAACACCGAAGTAGGGCTCCGATTGCGTTATGAGATTGTTCGCCAATTTGCCCCTTACATCGGGGTTAGCTGGAGCCGCTCCTACGGCAATACGGCAGACCTGGCCAGCGATGAAGGGGAGGATGCGAACGAGGCGCGATTTGTCGCCGGTATTCGGATGTGGTTTTAAGAGCCTGACATGAAAAGAACATTGAAAACATTGACTGCTGCCGGGGTGGTTGCCGCAATAACAGGTGCCGGCGTGGTTTATTTTGGTGTGATCAATGTTGGGGCGGATGAACCACATTCCGATCCCGTTTTAGCCCTACTTTCCACCGCTCGGGACCGCTCGATCGAAGTGCGCTCACGCGACATTAAAGTCCCCGACCTGAGCGAAGAAGCTCTCATCCGCGCAGGTGCTGGCAACTACAACTCTATGTGCATCGGTTGCCATCTGGCTCCGGGTATTGCAGGAACCGAGTTAAGCAATAGCCTTTACCCTGCACCTCCAAATCTTTCAAAACTGGGCGTTGATGGAAACCCTGCCGCAGCTTTCTGGATCATCAAGCATGGAATCAAATCCACAGGCATGCCCGCTTGGGGTAAAAGCATGGCCGATCCCTACATATGGGGAATGGTCGCTTTTCTCCAGCAATTGCCTTCATTGGATGCAGAGCAATACAAAGCTCTAGCAACCAGCAGCGGTGGTCATCAACACGGTGGCGGCGAGAGCAAAATGCATAACCATGAAGGCCAGCATGAGGGCCAAAAAGGGGCTATCGCGGGGCATCATGATGCGGGTGCAGCCGAAGAGATAGCCGAGGCAGGCGACCATCATGGCGAGAAAAACAGCGCTCATGCCCATGAGGCGGCCGCAGCGCCTTCTCAGGATGAAAGTACCGAACACGCCCATCCTCAAGCTGTGGAGGCTTCACATGACGCCCCTGCAACTCCGGCCACTCAGCCAAAAACTCATACCCACGCTGATGGGAAGGAACATACCCATGCGAAATAACTTTCTTCGTCCCGGTCGGGCACTTCGCCTCGCTGCATTTGCGGCTCTGTTTATCAGTTCAACTGGTCATGCAGCAGAGTCGTTGACGATCGACGTCCATCGTGACGCTAACTGTGGATGCTGCAAGAAGTGGATCAAGCACCTTGAAGCTAACGGCTTCACCGTCGTTGATCATGTAGAAACCAACATGAGCGCGGTCAAGCAGGATCTCGGTGTTGCTCCACGACTCTCGTCCTGCCACACAGCAATGATCAATGGAAAGTTTGTTGAAGGTCACGTGCCCGCCGAGCAAATCATTGCGATAAGCAAACGTGATGACCTGCTTGGGATTGCCGTTCCAGGCATGCCGGCCGGCTCCCCAGGAATGGAAGTGGACGGGAAACATGACGCTTATAAGGTCATCGGCTTGTCCAAAGCAGGCGCAGACCAGGTCATTGCTGAATACCCCGGAAAATAATCTAGCCCCTCAATCCTGTCCCTGCATGGTTAGCGACATAGCCATGCAGCGGGACAATACTGTCCATTTCGCGCTCAGCAACACGCCAAGACAATGAGCTACTGTTGGCCGCCTCTCCTGCTGTTCCCCTCAGCCCCACGCTATAACGCCCTCAACTAAACGATGCGCACGCAGTCGAAGTGAACATCGACGATGACTCTGCACCTTCAGTCTCAGTTATGAATGGAGTTGCCTGTCAACGGATCAAAAGATCCTAGATGGCAGGTTTAGCGGGGCGAACACAGGTACTGACAACAGAACGTCCCGCCCTTATGTCAATCCACATAAAAAAAGGCGCCACTAGGGCGCCTAAGCCGCCTCCCAAACCAAAGGAGAAACAAGGAGACGGGGTGTACCTGGTAGTCGAACAATTGGTGCCGCAGGTTATTGCTCGTTAAAGTAGTTGCAGTGGGTACTCGACAATCAGTCGGACCTCGTCCAAATCAGATTCGAAATCGGTAGCACGTGTGGTTGCTTGGCGAACACGCAGTGACATGTCCTTCAGAGAGCCTGACTGGATGATGTACTTAGCCTCAATGTCTCGCTCCCACCGCTTTTGGTCTTGCAAGGGCGCTCCATCTGCTCCGCGACGCATGTACACGCTGTTCGCGTTGGAATAATCAGCGTCCCACCCCTTCGCGTAGCGAGTCATGAAGCTTAGGCCCGGAATGCCAAAAGCTTGCATATCCAGGTCATAGCGTAGCTGCAAGGATTGCTCTTTCGGTGAGTTGAAGTCGCTGTACTGGATGGAGTTATCCAGAAAAATCGAGTCCGATTGGCGCAGGTAATCAAAGTCGTCATTGCCGTTGCTGCGCTGATAGCCAACGGTCACCGTGTGGACGCCGAATTTGACCCCGGCTTTGCCACTCCAGATATTGTTATCAAAGCTGTCTAGGAGTTTTTTACCCTCGTCGACCGCGCGGTAATAATTAAATCCACCGATCAACGCGACGCTCTCTGAGAGCGGGTAGCTCAAGGAAGTGCCTGCGTAATACTGATTCCAAACATCCTTAAATTGGCTGGCGTAAAGACTCACACCAACATGCTCATTAACGGTGTAATCGCCCCCAAGGTAAGCAATCCACGGAGCATCAACAGCACCGGCATAGAAAGTCGAAAAGCCGTCACGCATGCTGCTCGAATTGGGTTGGCTCATCGCATGCAGCCGGCCCCCCTGAATGGTCAGGTCTTTAATGCTGGTATTGGTGAACGTTGCCCCCCTAAAGCTCTCTGGCAGCAGTCGAGAATCGCCATACGCCACGACAGGTGTGGATGGAAATACGTCTCCTACTTTGACCACCGTATCCATAAAGCGAGCCTTCGCGGCTCCGCCTACTTTTGAGTAAGAGTCTTCAGGTTGGCCTTTGCTGTTGTAGGGCATGACATCCACTGAGCTTCGAGTCCCCGAGCGCCCATCACCCGAATCAAGCTTGAGTCCTACCATTGCAAATGCATCAATGCCGAATCCGACGGTGCCTTGGGTAAAGCCCGAATCAAAACGTCCAATAATCCCATGAGCCCATTCTTCAGCGTAGCCATTGCCTGTAGGACTTGACTGGCCCTTTCGATAGTCACGATTGAAATAGAGATTACGATTGAGAAGGCTAAAGGTGCTTCCCTCAATGAATCCCTCAGGTTTTGGCTCAACAGCCACTGCAACTTGCCCCATGCTCATGCCAAGGGCAATGAGAGAAAGACCATAAAAGCTTTTATTGTTCATTTAACACTCCAGGCTTTAGCTTGGCAGAGTTTCTTTATGAAATATTTTTATCATTATAAAAAGCCACCGGCACATAGGAATTCCCTCTACGTGCCGGCAGACATAATTTCATACAAAAGATAACTCCAGCGTGACCTGAAAATTACTTCTATGTCAGCGACCAGCAAGCATGCTTAAAAAGCGTAAATGAATGATCTGATGTAGACATGACCTTAAGGGGCTAACTTCCATGTGGGCAGTCGGTACCCATAATCTTGTATTCCACGGTATTAAGCTTGCCCGCCGAATCTTCATAGGTCATGCGCGAAGGCGCAACACTACAGTTTTTGTTGGCCTGTGTGACACTGACCACCTTCTGAATATCGAGGTTCATACCATATTCATAATGAACAACTTCAGGGACGGCCTTACCATTTCTTAAGGCATATTGCTCCATCGCCTGTTGGTTTTCTTGCATCATCCGACCATACACGCGGTCACCGCCTCCTTCAGCCATGGCTAATGAAGATAAGGTCAAAATCGAAGCGGCGCAAAACGCTTTCACTGCTGTCATTGCTTTCATGATTTTCTCCTAAGCTCAATTTTCTGAGTTAAAGAGTAACAAGTGAAAGCTTTCAGAAAGCTGCCGCGAAGGTTACTAATGTGAAAGGTGAACCCTACTCCGCGTTTACGCTTTCAAGCCAGATGGCATTTTTGTTATCACCAAAGGATGGCAGACGCTGACGGAACACAGATGACCTCAAAAGCTTATTGGAACCGGTGGCCCCTCCCAATTCCTCGATACGCCGGTAGATCTGAGCAAGGCCTCCGCGTCGACTCCGGTTTTTTCCAGGCTTGTCAGATCCCACTCGAAGAAACTGGAAAATACCAGGAAAACCTTGCTTGCTACCGCTGAAGTCAATCTTACCGTCGAGTAATTCACCGGGAGCTTCATCCGGATGAGTTCAGAGACAGTCCATACCAAAGTTCTTAGACGGAAATGCCATACTGACTCTTGATGAATCTTTATCTGTTGATAAGTAAGGGGGAACCTCTGCTTGCGTAGATCCAGCTCATGAGGTAACGAACCTGGGAGTAGCGATTGCAAATTCCGAATGTTCACTCTCTTCGGATCTTTCGTAACTTTATATAGCTCATCTACGCCCGCTTCGATAAGGGCCGCATACGCGCCGTCTCTTGAGTCGACAGACTTTTCGACCGTAACTGCAACTTTTTTAGGTGCACGGAGTTTTGCCATTAACCATGCGTTATCATGCTCTAGAATCCATTGCGTAGGTTTGTACGCCTTCTTCCAGAGGTACTCGACATCGGCGTCGTTACGTAGCGCTAAAAGCAACTCAATTTTTTGGCGATACCTAGTTTTTTGGCTAGGATGCGATTCTTCGACTTTGGACGCTCGCGGAGAAACAGAGGCACTCAGCAGAATAGACTCATTCTTCAGAGCCTCTTCAAAGTCATCTGCACTGGAAAACAAATGAAGAGCAATGATCAAATGTCGCGCGAGCGGCATATTTAGCTGACCTTTGTCTGATTTTAGCCGGATCCATTGCTCATGCTTACCGGTGTTATAGGCTGGATCAATCTGCGACAAAAGCTCATCGCCGTAAGCGCTTTGGATGCTGTCGAATAGTTTTGCGATACCTGCATTTTTTCCGAAAATATATCCGCGTTTCTTGCATTGGCGGACGTAGCAAGAACTTAATACCGTACTGCCTATCGGAGGAATATTGCGTTGCAAGATATCGTGTGCGAACAGGGCGACTTTCTGTTCCAATTTTGAGCCCTTGCGAGTCGCTGCGCTGTTTAAGAGGCTCCAACCGCATGCGCATGGCTCAGTCAGATTGGGAAGTAGCTTCAATTTTCGGTAGAACGGGCGAGAGCACTCGGGGCAGGCATGGATCAATGCGTCGCCATGACGCCAACAGACGGCAACACCGGGTATTTGGTGAGATCGATGCCAGTAGGCAGAACCCCGATCAATCAAATCCTCCTGAACGCAGGTAGGACAAATCTTAGCCTTGCCATGGGTGGACTCTTCTCTGCGGGGCACCCGTACCACCCCGTCATAACCCAGCGGTCCTACGTTGTTCTCCGGACCCTGCTTAACCCCAAGAAAAGGTCGGTAAGCAGGAAAAGTGGTATTGCTACTGATCAGCTCTGCGAGATTGCTCTCCGATTGCCCCGGCAGTCTGTGGGCGAGCCTCTCGATCTGATTGGGTACGATGCCACCAATGCAAAAGGGTTTCGATGCGAACAAATCGCGGTAGGTTTCTGTCGCGGTTCTGTTGCCTGACAGATAGTGATATCGGGTGAGACGAGAGTGCAGCATTTCATCCGGCATCGACACGGGGAAAAACAATAGATCAGACATCATTTACCGATTAAAGGTAGGGCTCGAAGAGAATATGCATCCGGGGGCAGTATATATGCAACCCGTCAAATTCTGTATCCGGTATCGATTTGCAAATGATACCCAGCCGCTCAACTTTTAATCGTAGTGAATTCATCTAAGGAATCTCCGAACAAGTTTTCAAATGTGCTGAAATACGCCTGACCACCTGATCCGAGCCGCCTATGAGCCAGATGAGCTTTTCCGATTTCGAATACGCC
>NZ_JBUZTL010000033.1:0-41875 GCF_055408345.1 Pseudomonas sp. B424
CGGGCCATCCATGGCCCAACACGGCTCTCCCGGCATCCATGCCGGGAGACCCACTGCGCAGAACCTCCACTCGGCCTCCCGAAGGGGCCGGTAGATCAACAGCAATGCCCGCCGAGGCGGCCGACCGGCCGGCCTGTTTGGCGGCGAGGTCTGCGAGACTCGCACATCTCATCTGTGGGAGCGGGCTTGCTCGCGATGCAAGCGGCGCGGTATTTGAGTTGAATCGCGCCGATGCCATCGCGAGCAAGCCCGCTCCCACATGGGGTTGTGCAGTTTCAAGCCTTTGCCTTTGCCTTTGCCTTTGCTGTAGCCAGGGGAATGTACGAACAACGCGAATGCCCCCATTCCAGTTGGGCGTGTGTGGCGGATATGTGTCCGGTGTTGCAGTTATTCATCCCGAGTACATATCCGTTCGATGCGCCACGGCTTTCTACGGGTTTCGCCCTTACGGCGAGGCACTTTTGTCAAACAGCCGAGTGTCGGACCACCACAAAAATACCCAAAAAGGCCTTGCCCCGGCGTACGGCCCTCGCTGCGCTCAGGTGCCCCTTGCTCCGGTCCCGCTCCGTGGGCACGCCGTGACGGGCCATCCTTGGCCCAGCACGGCTCTCCCGGCATCCATGCCGGGAGACCCACTGCGCAGAACCTCCACTCGGCCTCCCGAAGGGGCCGGTAGATCAAGAGCAATGCCCGCCGAGGCGGCCGACCGGCCGGCCTGTTTGGCGGCGAGGTCTGCGAGACTCGCACATCTCCTCTGTGGGAGCGGGCTTGCTCGCGATGCAAGCGGCGCGGTATTTGAGTTGAATCGCGCCGATGCCATCGCGAGCAAGCCCGCTCCCACAAGGGGTTGTGCAGTTTCAAGCCTTTGCTTTTGCTGTAGTCAGGGGAATGTACAAACAACGCGAATGCCCCTATTCCAGTTGGGCGTTTGTGGCGGATATGTACTTGGTGTTGCAGTTATTCACCCCGGGTACATATCCGTTCGATGCGCCACGGCTTTCTACGGGTTTCGCCCTTACGGCGAGGCACTTTTTCCAAACGCCGAAAAAGTACCCAAAAAGGCTTGCCCCGGCGTACGGCCTTCGCTGCGCTCAGGTGTCCCTCGCTCCGGTCCCGCTCCGTGGGCACGCCGTGACGGGCCATCCATGGCCCAACACGGCTCTCCCGGCATCCATGCCGGGAGACCCACTGCGCAGAACCTCCACTCGGCCTCCCGAAGGGGCCGGTAGATCAAAAGCAATGCCCGCCGAGGCGGCCGACCGGCCGGCCTGTTTGCCGGCGAGGTCTGCGAGGCTCGCACATCTCCTCTGTGGGAGCGGGCTTGCTCGCGATGCAAGCGGCGCGGTATTTGAGTTGAATCGCGCCGATGCCATCGCGAGCAAGCCCGCTCCCACAAGGGGTTGTGCAGTTTCAAGCCTTAACCTTTGCTTTTGCTGTAGCCAGGGGAATGTACGAACAACGCGAATGCCCCCATTCCAGTTGGGCGTGTGTGGCGGATATGTACTTGGTGTTGCAGTTATTCACCCCGGGTACATATCCATTCGATGCGCCACGGCGTTCTACGGGTTTCGCCCTTACGGCGAGGCACTTTTTCCAAACGCCGAAAAAGTACCCAAAAAGGCTTGCCCCGGCGTACGGCCTTCGCTGCGCTCAGGTGTCCCTCGCGCAGGTATGCTCCGTGGGCACGCCGTGACGGGCCATCCTTGGCCCAGCACGGCTCTCCCGGCATCCATGCCGGGAGACCCACTGCGCAGAACCTCCACTCGGCCTCCCGAAGGGGCAGGTAGATCAAGAGCAGATCAAAAGCCAAAGCAAAGCAAAGCAAAGCAATAGATTGCGCGATACACAAACCCTGTAGCCGCAGCCTTGGGCAGTGGCTACAGGGTTTCCCCGGTTTTACAGATTTCGCTGTCCCTTTTTTTTACCTCGACGGTCATTCAAGGCAAGTGAATAAAATACGAGAGCGTTGTCCCATGCTTGCAGTACCGTCCTTGCGCTTGCGCCCGCTGTTTCGATTCGGCCTTGTGTTGACCCTCAGTACCAGCCCGCTGTTTGTCTCCTCAAGCTGGGCCGACAGCGACGAACGCCGTACCTATGAGGTGCCCGCGGGCACGTTGGGCGCCGCCTTGACCCGTTTCGCCGGGCTGGCGGGGGTCAACCTGTCGGTGGACCCGGCGCTGGTCAGCGGTCACAACAGCAGCGGCCTGTCCGGCCCGTTCGCGGTGCAGGAGGGCTTCACCCGGCTGCTACAGGGCTCCGGTCTGCAACTGGTGCCCGCCGGCGATCAGGCCTACACCCTGATGCCCATGGCGCACGACAGCGACAGCCTGCAACTGCCCAGCACCTCGATTCTCGGCGCAGAAGGCGGCGGGCAGGGCGCTGTGTTCGCCGGTGGGCAGGTTGCACGTCGGGGCTCCCAAGGCTTGCTCGGTTCGCGGGACTTCATGGAAACCCCGTTCAGCATGACCACCTACACCAGCGAGGCGGTCAAGAATCTGCAAGCCCGCACCCTGGGCGACCTGATCGGCAGCGACCCCTCGGTACGTGCAACCAACCCGGCGGGCGGGCGCTATGAGCAATTCACCATTCGCGGTTTCAGCCTGTTCAACAGTGACGTCGCCTATAACGGCCTCTACGGCATCCTGCCCACGTACACCATCGACATGGAGATGGCCGACCGCGTCGATATCCTCAAAGGCCCGAGCCAACTGATCAATGGCATCTCGCCTCGGGGCAGTGTGGGCGGCGGTATCAACGTGGTGCCCAAGCGCGCCACGGATCAGCCGATCACCGAGTTCACCGGTAGCTACGCCTCCGACAGCCAGGTCGGCGGTGCTGTGGATATCGGCCGTCGGTTCGGTGACGAGGACCAGTTCGGGTTGCGTTTCAATGGCGTAAAACAGTCCGGCGATACTGAGTGGGATCACCAGAGCGTTGATCGCGAGATGGCCGTCCTGGGCCTGGACTTTCGCGGCGAGCGGTTGCGGCTGTCGACCGACATCGGCCACACCGAACGCATCACCGATGCGCCCCAGGAGCGAGTGCAGGTAGGCCCCAAAGCCAAGGTGCCGGACGCCGGCGACGTTCGCCACAACTACGCAGAACCCTGGAGCCGGGCGCGCACCAAGGACACCTTCGGGGCGGTGAATGCCGAGTATGACGTCAACGACTCGGTCATGGTCTACGGCGCCGTCGGGGCGCGCAAAAGCAATCACGACTTCCTGCGTCATGCCGTGTCGGTGACCAACGATGCCGGTGACTTCACCGTGCAGCCGCGGGACTTTACCCGTGACGAAAATGTGCGCACCGCCATGGCCGGGGTGCGCAACTGGTTCCATACCGGCGCTGTGAGCCATGAGGTCAATCTGGCGGCCAGTTACTTTTATATGGACTTCACCAATGGCGGCGCCCGTTATGCGACCTCGACCAGCAACATCTATCACCCGGTTGAAACACCCCGCCCCGGCACACCCACCCGGCTTGACCCCGAGGTCTACACCGAAAGCCGCTACAGCGGCGTGGCATTGGCCGATACCCTCGGTTTCTTTGACGACCGCCTGCTCCTGACCCTGGGCGCCCGCTGGCAGCGGGTCAAGGTCGATGACTGGAACAATGACATCAAAGGCAAAACCGGCTACGACGAAGAAAAAGTCTCGCCGTCGGGCGGCATCCTGTTCAAGGCCACCGACAAGCTCTCGCTGTACGCCAATTACATGGAAGGCCTGAGCCAGGGCAAGATTGCGCCTTCGGTTTCGGTCAACGAAGACGAAATCTTCCCGCCGTTTATCAGCCGTCAAATCGAAGCCGGGGCCAAGTACGACACCGGCCCGTTCGCGATCACCGCCAGCGTGTTCCGCATCAGGCAGCCGGCCTATGAGACCAATGCCACGACCCAGGTCTTTGGCCCCAATGGCAAGCGGCAGAACCTGGGGGCGGAAGTCAGTGTGTTCGGCGAACCGCTCCAGGGCTTCCGTCTGCTGGGCGGGGTGATGTACATCGACAGCAAACTGACGGATACCCTCGACGGTGCCTATGACGGCAACCGTGCGCCGGCCACGCCGGAGTACAACGTCAACCTGGGGGCCGAGTGGGATATGCCAGCGGTACCGGGGCTGACCCTGACCGGACGCGGCCTCTATTCCAGCTCGCAGTATCTGGACCAGGCCAACACCAAGGAAATCGACGCCTGGGAACGCTTCGACGTGGGCGCGCGCTACGCGTTCAAGGTCGACGCAACGGCCGTGACCTTGCGGGCCAGTGTCGAGAACGTAATGGGCAAGCGGTTCTGGAGTTCGGCGGGTGCCTCGGACGACAGCGAGCCGGGCCTGACGCTCTCGACGCCGCGAACTTACCTGTTGTCGGCAACGGTGGGGTTCTGAGCTGATCCAATGAGTGCCTGTGCTACCGACAGGAGATTTTTGGCCTGCCGGGGGTTAGCATTGCGCCTCGATAAACCCATCGCAGATGGATCGCCCCTTGACCGAACGACGTCAATTCAGCACCGGCATGAAGGGCAAGAACCTTCGCTACCTCAAAGACAGCACCGCTGAGGTGCGCCCGAGGGTGCGCACCGGTTTTGTGCTGCTCGAGCACTTTTCGCTGACCGCCTTCACCCAGGCGCTGGACGCCATCATCACCGCCAACCTGCTGCGCGCCGATCTGTTCTCATCGCGCACCTATGGCTTGAGCGACGGTGAAGTGGTCAGCGATCTGGGCCTGGTGATCCGGCCCGATGCGCGCATTGATCCTTCGATCATCAACGAGCTGGACCTGCTGGTCATCTGCGGCGGCTACAGGACAGAGCTGAAAATCAGCGACGAACTGATCAACCTGCTCAGGGCCGCCGCAAACGCGGGCATTACCCTGGGCGGGTTGTGGAACGGTGCGTGGTTCCTCGCCAGTGCCGGGCTGCTGGATGGCTACCGGTGTGCGATCCACCCCGAACACCGGCCGGCCCTGGTCGAAGTGGCCAGGGCGGCGCAGATTACCAGCGAACCCTGGGTCATTGATCGTGACCGCCTGACGGCCTCGAGCCCGGCCGGTGCTTTCCAGATGGCGCTGGGCTGGATCAAGGGGCTGCACGACAAGGCACTGGTGGAAGGGATCGAGGACATTCTGGCGTTTGAAGAGTCCCGCTATCGCCGGATCAAACCGGCACAGAACATCTGCGTGAGCGCGCCACTGCGTGAAGTGGTGCAGTTGATGGACGCCAACCTCGAAGAACCGCTGGAGCTGGAGCAACTGGCGGTCTTTGTCGGCCGCTCCCGTCGCCAGCTCGAACGTCTGTTCAAGGAGCAACTGGGCACCACGCCGCAACGTTATTACCTCGAACTGCGCATCACCGAAGCGCGGCGGTTGCTGCAACACACCGAGCTGTCCCAGGTCGAGGTGCTGGTAGCCTGCGGGTTTGTTTCGCCCAGTCATTTCAGCAAGTGCTACAGCGCTTATTTCGGCTACCGGCCGTCCAGGGAAGTGCGCCTGATCAAATAGCCTTGGGCATATGACGCAACGTCATGCCCCAGAACCCGAAGGCCGCAAGGCTGACCCCGGCGCCGAGTGCGCAAACGCCCGTCCAGCCGCAGGCCGCGAACAGGGCTGTGGATGCCAGTGCACCCAGCCCGCTGCCAACGGCATAAAAGAGCATGTAGCAACCGACGATCCGGCTGTGGGAGTCGGGCCGGGCGTTGAAGATCATGCTTTGGTTGGTCACGTGAATGGCCTGTGCGCCAAGGTCGAGGATGATCACACCGATGATCAGCCAGGCCAGCGAGTGGGGTGTGAGCCAGAGAGCCAGCCACGCAAGCAGCAACAACCCCAGTGACCAGCCGGTTGTCCGCTGGCCCTGTCCTTTATCCGCCTGGATCCCGGCCCGTGTGGCTGCAAGCGCGCCCACCACACCCACCAGGCCCAGCATGCCGATGGCGGTGTGCGAAAAGCTGTAGGGCGCCTGGGTCAACAGAAAGACCAGGGCACTCCAGAAAATCCCGAGCACCGCAAAGATAAACAACGCCAGCATGCCGCGGATTTGCAGCACGCGATCCTCCCTGAGCAGGGTGAACATTGAGAGGACCAGCCTCCAGTAGGGCATCGGCGCGGCAGTCGGTCGCTGCGACGGCAGGACGTTGTAGAGGATAAGGGCCAGCACCATCATCACCAGCCCCGAGCCGAGGTAAACCCAGCGCCACCCGGCCAGATCCACGACCAGCCCCGCAGCCAGCCGTGACAGCAACAGGCCGATGACGACCGCGCCCTGAACCGTGCCCACTACCCGGCCACGCTCCCGGGGCAGGGACGCGGTGGCGGCGAAGGCAATCAAGCCCTGGGTCATGGCGGTCCCCAGCAGCCCGATTGTCAGCATGGCCAGCAGCATGAGCACGGGGGAGCGGGTCATGCCGACGCATATAAGCCCGGCGATCAATGCCCCTGCCTGGGCCAGCATCAAGGTGCGACGGTTGATCTGGTCACCCAGTGGCACGAGCAACAGCAAGGCCAGTACGCTGCCGACCTGGGTGGCGGTAATGACCCCGCCGACGGAGGCAGGGCTGATGGCAAAGTCCACCGCCACCTGATCAAGCAACGGCTGCGCGTAGTAGACGTTCGCCACACTCAGCCCGCTGGCACAGGCAAGCAGCCCGACGAGCCCGCGCGGAACGCCCGTGGCCATTGCCACAGGTGGGGGATGAAGTTGATCTGCGTGCACGGGAAAACCTCTCGTCATACTGGTCTCAAATGAAGACTGGTTTCATTCTAGGTCAACCAGTCTTAAAATGAAACTTGTTGCGCGAAGCAACCTGATTCCCAAGGCAAGCAAAGGAGCCGGTATGACCAGTCAGCACAATGAAGCGGGCCAGAGTTGCCCGGTGGCACGGACGGCGGACGTGATTGGCGATCGCTGGTCGTTATTGATCGTGCGCGACGCATTTGACGGGGTTCGGCGTTTCGGGGACTTCCAGAGTGGTTTGGGGGTTGCGCGCAGCGTGCTGACCAACCGGCTCAAGAACCTGGTTGAGGCCGGTATTTTCGAAGTGCGGCCTGCGTCCGACGGAACCTCGTACCAGGAGTACGTCCTGACCGAGAAGGGCAAGAGCCTGTTCCCTGTGGTCGTGGCTTTCAGGCAATGGGCGGAGCAGTATTTGTTCGAGCCGCACGAGGCGCGCTCGCAACTGGTGGACACCGCCACAGGGCAGCCCCTGGGCCTGATGCAGCCGGTAACGGCGCAAGGTCAGGCGATTGCCCCTGAGCAAACCCGGGTCAAAAAAAACCCGGCGTGACCGAAGCCACGCCGGGGGTGTTGCCAGCCAGCGCGTGGATATCGTGGGTCCGAACGCTGGCTGTTTGAACGCGGGGAGGTTTAGCTGCGCTCGATGGCCAGGGCTACGCCCATACCGCCGCCGATGCACAGGGTGGCGAGGCCTTTTTTGGCATCGCGCCTGATCATCTCGTGCAGCAATGACACCAGAACACGGCAGCCCGATGCACCGATGGGGTGGCCCAGGGCAATGGCACCGCCATTGACGTTGACCTTGTTCATATCCCATTGCAGCTCTTTGCCCACCGCCAGGGATTGAGCGGCGAAAGCTTCGTTGGCTTCGATCAGGTCCAGTTGGTCCAGGCTCCAGCCGGCTTTCGCCAGGCAGCTGCGGGTGGCCGCGACCGGGCCGATGCCCATGATTGCCGGGTCGACACCGGCGTTGGCGTAACCGGCGATCCGGGCCAGCACCGGCAGGCCCAGGGCTTCGGCCCTGGCAGCGCTCATCAGCACCACGGCAGCGGCGCCATCATTGATGGTCGAGGCATTGCCGGCGGTGACGCTGCCGTCTTTTTTGAACGCGGGTTTGAGTTTGGACAGAGCGTCGGCGGTGATCCCGGCGCGGGGCTGTTCGTCGACTTCAAAGGCCAGCGGGTCACCCTTGCGCTGTGGAATCAGGATCGGCGTGATCTCGTCGGCGAAGCGCCCGGCCTCGATGGCCGCGCAGGCTTTGTGTTGCGAAGCGGCGGCGAAGGCGTCCTGCTGTTCACGACTGAGCTGGTACTTGTCCGCCAGGTTCTCGGCCGTAATGCCCATATGGTAATCGTTGAAAGCGTCCGTCAAGCCGTCGTGGAGCAGGCTGTCGAGCATCTTCGCGTGGCCCATGCGCAAACCGGTGCGGGCGGCGGGCAGCACGTAGGGGGCCAGGCTCATGTTTTCCATGCCACCGGCAATCACCACTTCGGCATCGCCGCAACGGATCGCCTGGGTCGCCAGGTGCAGGGCCTTGAGGCCGGAGCCGCAGAGTTTGTTCAGGGTCAGTGCCGGGACCGTGTGGGGCAGGCCCGCAAGGATCGACGCCTGGCGCGCGGGGTTCTGCCCGCAGCCTGCGGTAAGTACCTGCCCGAGGATCACTTCATCCACCTGATTACCGTTCAGGCCGGTTTTTGCCAGCAATTGACGGATCACCGCAGCGCCGAGCTCGGCCGCCGGGACAGTGGCCAGCGAACCCTGAAAACTGCCAACCGCCGTACGGGTAGCGGCGACAATAACGACTTCTTGCATCGAATCTCTCCTGAAAAAGGTGCGGGTCAAGCGAATTGCATTTCCGGGACATGGTCCGGGACGATCAACTTGCCGGCGGTTTTGCGCACGATCTCGTCAACGCTGACGCCGGGCGCGCGTTCCTTGAGGATGAACGCACCGTTGTCGATTTCCAGGTAGGCCAGATCGGTCAGTACACGCTTGATGCAGCCGGCGCCGGTCAACGGCAGGCTGCAACGCGACAGCAGTTTGGACTCCCCGTCCTTGGATGCATGGGTCATGGTGACAATGATGTTGTCCGCACCGGCCACCAGATCCATCGCGCCGCCCATGCCCTTGACCATCTTGCCGGGGATCATCCAGGAGGCGATGTTGCCGAGCACGTCGACCTCAAAGGCGCCGAGTACGGTGAGGTCGATATGGCCGCCGCGGATCATCGCGAAGGATTCTGCCGAGGAGAAAATCGACGCACCGGTTCGGGCGGTCACGGTTTGCTTGCCGGCGTTTATCATGTCGGCGTCTGCTTCACCGACGCGGGGGAACGCGCCCATGCCGAGCAGGCCGTTTTCCGATTGCAGCATGACTTCCATGCCTTCGGGAATGTAGTTGGCGACCAGGGTCGGGATGCCGATACCGAGGTTCACATAGAAGCCGTCCTGCATTTCGCGGGCGACGCGCTGAGCCATTTGTTCACGGGAAAGAGCCATGGTGGTACTCCGTCAGAGCTGGGGGCAGGGGATCAGGAGCGCTCGGTGAGCTGCTCGATGCGTTTTTCGAACGTGCCGCAAATGATCCGGTCGACGTAGATGCCGGGGGTGTGGATCTGCGTCGGGTCCAGCTCGCCGGGTTCGACGATTTCTTCGACTTCCACCACGGTGATCTTGCCGGCAGTGGCGGCCAGCGGGTTGAAGTTCTGCGCAGTGTGGCGGTAGATCACGTTGCCGAAGTGGTCGGCTTTCCAGCCCTTGACGATGGCGAAGTCGCCGGTGATGGACTCTTCCATCAGGTAGGCGCGGCCCTTGAACTCACGGGTTTCCTTGCCATCGGCCACGGGTGTGCCGACCCCGGTGGCGGTGAAAAATGCCGGGATACCGGCACCGCCGGCGCGCATTTTTTCGGCGAGGGTGCCCTGGGGGGTCAATTCAACTTCGATTTCACCGCTCAGCAGCTGCTTCTCGAACAGTGCGTTTTCACCTACATAAGAGGCGATCACTTTGCTGATCTGGCGGTCTTCGAGCAGTACGCCGAGGCCGAAACCGTCGACCCCGCAGTTGTTCGAAACCACAGTCAGGTCGCGGATGCCCTGGCGCTTGATCTCATTGATCAGGTTCTCCGGGATGCCGCACAGGCCAAAGCCGCCAGAGATGACGGTCATGCCGTCCTTGAGCCCGGCCAGGGCTTCTTCGTAGGTCGCCACACGCTTGTCGAAACCTGCCATATGCACCTCTTTTATTTTTAGTGGGTGGTGGTTAGCCGTTTGTAGCGAGTGTCACTGCGTGCTATTGATTTGTTAAGTTGATTTTTAAGGTTTATTGATAGATAAAACAAATTAATCAACTTGAGGCCCCGCCCATGACCGTGAAACAGATCCGCGCCTTCCTCGCCGTGGCCCAGAGCCTGAGTTTTGCCGTGGCCTGCGAGCGTCTTCATTTATCCCAATCGGCCTTGAGCCTGACCATCAAGGCGCTGGAAGAGGGCCTTGGCGGGCGCCTGTTCAGCCGCACCACGCGCAATGTGGCACTGACGCCGGAAGGCGAGTCGCTGCTGCCCCTGGCCCGTCGGCTGATTGCCGACTGGGACAATGCCGAGGATGAACTGCGCCAGCGTTTCACCTTGCAGCGCGGGCGCGTGACCCTGGCGGCCATCCCGTCGTTTTCGGGCAACGTGCTGCCGGCCATCCTCAAGCGTTTCCGTGTGCGTTACCCCAAGGTCAACGTCACGGTCAATGATGTGATCAACGAGCAAGTGCTGGAAATGGTCCGCGACCGGCAGGTGGAGCTGGGGGTGGCGTTCGAGCCGGGGCCGGGTTCGTCGCTGACGTTTACCCCGCTGTATCTCGACCGTTTTGTGGCGGTGGTGCCCCGTGATTCGCTGCTGGCCGGGCGTGCGCTGATTGACTGGAAAACCTTGCTCGAACAGCCCTTTATTACCCTGCAGCGACCTTCTGCGGTGCGGGTGATGCTGGAGGAACATTTGCAGGCGCGGCAGATGAAGTTGCCGGTGGAATTCGAAAGCCATCAGCTGGCAACGGTCGGGCGCATGGTGGCCAGCGGGCTGGGAGTGAGTGTGGTGCCGGCCTTGTGTGCCGAGCAGATGCGTGAACTGGGGGCGTGCTGCATCACCTTGCATGAGCCGGTGGTAGAGCGGGCCATGGGGGTTTTGACCAAACCCGGGCATGAGCTTTCGGCAGCGGCCCAGGCGATGTTTGACAGTTTGTTTGAGCAGTGGCGGGTGGGTTGAAGGTGGCAACCCTCCAGGCGGCCGAGGGGATGTCTGTCGCCGCTGCCGAAGGCTGCGACAGGTGTTTGCAACCCCTGTCATGAAAAGAGAAGGCGCTGTCGTCTGATGAGAAGCGCCCGGCCCGGCCGTTGTTTACATTCCAGTCCACGTATATCGCCGTAGTGCGATCTGAATGCTGACTGGAGAGATAAAAGCATGGCCCAAGTCGTACGTTTTTACGAAACCGGTGGTCCCGAGGTGCTTCGTTTTGAGGAAGTGGAAGTGGGCGACCCAGGCCCCGGCGAGGTCAGGCTGCGGCATGTCGCCGTCGGCCTCAATTATGCCGATACCTACTTTCGCAATGGCACTTACCCGATCCCGATGCCCAACGGCATGGGGGTTGAAGCGGCCGGTATCGTCGCGGCAGTGGGTGAGGGCGTCAGCCATGTGGCGGTCGGGGATCGTGTCACGTATACCGGCTTTCTCAACACCCTGGGAGCCTATAGCACCGAGCGCCTGATCTCGGCTGCACCCCTGATCAAACTGCCGGAAAGCATCTCTTTTGAAACCGCTGCCGCCATGACCATGCGCGGTCTGACGTCTGCCTATCTGATGCGCCGCATCCATGATTTCAAACCTGGAGACAGCATCCTGCTGCACGCCGCCGCCGGTGGCGTCGGGCTGATTGTTTCGCAGTGGGCCAAGCTGCTGGGCCTGAAGGTGATAGGTACCGTGTCCAGCGATGCCAAGGCTGAGGTGGCCCTGGCCCATGGTTGCGATCATGTGATCAATTACAGCCACGAGGATGTGGCCAAACGCGTTCGCGAGCTGACCGACAACGTCGGCGTCAATGTGGTGTTCGACAGTGTGGGCCAGAGCACCTTCATGGGCTCGCTGGACTCGCTCAAACGCCGTGGCCTGATGGTCTGCGTGGGCACGGCTTCCGGCCCGATCCCGGCTTTCAACCCGGCCCTGCTGGCGATGAAAGGCTCGCTGTTCATGACGCGTCCGGCACTGGCCGACTACATCGCGGATCCGGCAGAAAAGGCCGATCTGGCCGGTGAACTGTTCGACCTGGTGGGCAGCGGCCGGATCAGGATCGAGATCAACCAGCACTACAGCTTGCAGGATGCCGTACAGGCCCACCGTGACCTGGAATCGCGCAAGACCACGGGCTCCTCGATATTCGTTATCTAAAGGAGGGCAGGTCATGCGAGTCGAACAACTTACCTGCCATATCGGCGCCGAGCTGATCGGCGTCAGCCTTGCCGATGCCATCCATGACGCCGGCCTGTTCGCCGAGATCCGGGCCCTACTGCTCAAGCATCGCGTGTTGTTCCTGAGGGACCAGGACATCAGCCGTGCCGAGCACGTGGCCTTTGCCCGGCACTTTGGCAAGCTGGAGGACCATCCGGTATTGGGCAGCCACCCGGACCATCCCGGCCTGGTGCAGATCTATAAAACCCCGGACAGCCCGGTCGACCGTTACGAAAACAGCTGGCACACCGATGCCACCTGGCGCGAGGCGCCACCGCTGGGCTGCGTGCTTCGTTGCGTGGAGTGCCCCCCGGTGGGGGGCGACACCATGTGGGCCAATATGGTGGTGGCTTATGAGCGCTTGCCCCGCGACGTCAAGGCCGTGATCGAAGGCCTGCGGGCCCGTCACAGCATCGAGGCAACGTTCGGCGCGGCCATGCCGATCGAAAAGCGTCTGGCACTCAAGATCCAGTACCCCGATGCGGAGCACCCGGTGGTGCGCACGCACCCGGAAACCGGCGAGCAGGTGCTGTTCGTCAATGGTTTCACCACTCACTTCAGCAACTACCACACCGCTGAACGGGTGCGTTACGGCCAGGATTTCAGCCACGGTGCGTCCGAGCTGCTGCGCTACCTGATCGGCCAGGCCAGCATCCCCGAGTACCAGGTGCGCTGGCGCTGGAAGCCCAACAGCATCGCCATCTGGGATAACCGCAGCACCCAGCATTACGCGGTGATGGATTACCCGGCCTGCCATCGCAAGATGGAACGCGCCGGCATCACTGGCGAGAAAACCTACTAAGCAAGCGCACCCAAGCGAACAACAATAAAAAAGGAAACCAGCATGCAATTCTTCGACGATTCCCTGCACCCTGAAAACATGGAAAAAGTGGTCATTACCGTTGCCCCTTATGCCCCTGAGTGGATGCCGGAAGACTTCCCGGAAGATATCCCGGTGACCATGGATCAGCAGGTTCAGAAGGCAGTTGACTGCTATGAAGCCGGCGCCACCGTACTGCACCTGCATGTGCGCGAACTGGACGGTAAAGGCTCCAAGCGCCTGTCCAAGTTCAACGAGCTGATCGCCGGTGTGCGTGAAGCCGTGCCGGACATGATTATCCAGGTGGGCGGTTCGATTTCCTTTGCCCCGGAAAGCGATGGTGAAGCGGCCCTGTGGCTGTCCGACGACACCCGGCACATGCTGGCGGAGCTTTCGCCGCGGCCGGACCAGGTCACCGTGGCGATCAACACCATTCAGATGAACATCATGGAGTTGCTGTACCCGGAGTACCGCGAAGGTACTTCGCTGGCCGACCCGCTTTACGAGGCAGCCTACAGCGAAATGACCGTACCGGCAGGCCCGGCCTGGGTGACTGAACACCTCAAGCGTCTGCAGGCCAACAATATTCAGCCGCACTTCCAGCTGACCGGCATCCATGCTTACGAAACCCTTGAGCGCATGGTGCGCAAGGGCCTCTACAAAGGCCCGCTGAACCTGACCTGGATCGGTATCGGTGGCGGTTTCGACGGCCCCAACCCGTTCAACATGTTCAACTTCATCAACCGCGTACCGGATGGTTGCACGCTCACCTCCGAGTCGCTGATCAAGAACATGCTGCCGCTCAATACCATTGCCCTGGCCATGGGCCTGCACCCGCGTGTGGGCACCGAAGACACCATCATCGATCAGCACGGCAAGCGCTTTACGTCGGTGCAGCAGATCCAGCAGACCGTACGCATTGCCCATGAACTGGGCCGTGAGATTGCCACCGGCAAAGAGGCGCGCGACATCTACCGCATCGGCGTGCAGTACGACACGGTCGAGCAAACCCTGCTGGCCAACGGCATGGCGCCCAACCGCAAGCCGGGTCAAAAAGGCGTACCGCGCCGCGACTGATGTGACATCAAGCAGGAAGCCCGAGGCTTCCTGCTTGCGCAGGACCCAAAAACAACAATAAAAAACAGGTGCAAGACACCGAGGAGGCTGCATGGCCTATCACCACAGCTCTGTGGACGATGAAGAAGACACGTCGGCCGGTATCCCGCGCAGATATGCCTGGGTTGTGTTCGCACTGACTTTTGGCTTGTTGATTTCCGATTACATGTCCCGCCAGGTACTCAATGCCGTTTTTCCGATACTCAAGAGCGAGTGGGCACTGAGTGACAGCCAGCTCGGCCTGCTCAGCGGCATCGTCGCGCTGATGGTGGGCCTTCTGACCTTTCCCTTATCGTTGATGGCCGACCGCTTTGGTCGCGTCAAAAGCCTGGCCCTGATGGCCATGCTATGGAGCCTGGCCACCCTGGGCTGTGCCCTGGCAGAGAATTACCAGCACATGTTGATTGCGCGCTTCATGGTCGGTGTCGGCGAAGCGGCCTATGGCAGTGTCGGCATTGCCGTGGTGGTCTCGGTGTTTCCCAAAAGCATGCGCGCCACCCTGGCCAGTGCCTTTATGGCAGGCGGCCTGTTTGGCTCCGTACTAGGTATCGCTCTGGGCGGGGCAATTGCCGCCAAGCTGGGCTGGCGCTGGTCGTTCGCGAGCATGGCGCTGTTCGGCCTGGTACTGGCTGTGCTTTACCCGCTGGTCGTCAAGGAAGCCCGGATCGCTCCGCAACGCCTGGCCAGCTTCAGGAACAAGGGCAAAACCGTGCTCAAGCGCCCGTTGCGCACGTTGTACAGCACCCGTTCGGTGATCGGCGCTTATGTGGGCAGCGGGTTACAGATGTTCGTGACCGGCAGCCTGATCGTGTGGATGCCCAGCTATCTGAATCGCTATTACGCCATGGACGAGGCGAGGGCTGGCAGTGTCGCGGCAATCATGGTGCTGTGTTGCGGTGCCGGGGCAATCATGTGCGGCATGCTCAGTGACCGTCTTTGCCGTCAGTCGCCATTGCGCAAAATCGAGATATCCATCGTGTATTGCCTGGGCAGCTGCCTGCTGTTGTCGCTGGCGTTGCTCCTGCCCGCCGGGCCTGTGCAGCTGGTGCTCATCGGCATGGGCATGCTGATGGTTGCAGGCACCAACGGCACGTGCGCCGCCATGGTTGCCAACTTGACCCACTACTCGGTGCACGGCACGGCGTTTGCCACCCTGACCCTGGCCAACAACCTGCTGGGCCTGGCGCCGGGGCCATTTTTTACCGGTCGGGTATCGGATGTTATTGGTCTGCATGGCGCTCTTCAGTGGATGCCACTGATGAGCATCGCAGCGGCGGCCGTGTTCTTCTATACCCGCCACCATTACCTCAACGATGTGGATCGCGCCAGAGTTCAAGAAGTTGTTGATGCGCCCTGCAAGCCTGCATGCGAGGTGCTGTCATGAGTGCTGTCACGGGAGTTGCAGTGCCCGCGGAAAAGGTCCCGGCACCCGGGATGCGCACACTGTTCGAGCCCGCGGGTAACAGCCTGGCGCTGTTCAATGTCGCCGGGCAGATCTACGCCATCGACGACAGTTGCCCGCATCAGGGCTCATCGCTGTGCGGTGGCCGCCTTGAGGGCCGGGTGATCCAGTGCTGTGCCCACGGCCTGCGCTTTGATCTGGCCAGCGGCTACCTGCTCAATTCCACCCGTCTCAAAGTCGCCAGCTACCCGGTCGAGGTGGTCGACGGCCAGGTGTTTATTGTCCTCGCTGCAAAGGAAGTTGCCGTATGAGTGTTATCGTCCTGGCTGCGGCTCACAGCCGTGTGCGTGAACTGGCCCCCGGTTTTATCGTCAGCCTGATCGTTGCGGCCGCCGCGAGCTTCCTCTCCGGGCACTACGATGCCCCTGTGATGCTGTTCGCCCTGTTGCTCGGCATGGCGCTGAACTTTCTCGCCGTGGACAGCACGTGCAAGGCCGGGATCGAGTTCACCGCCCGTACCGTGTTGCGTATCGGCGTGGCGCTGCTGGGCATGCGCATTACCCTGGAGCAGATCGCCGCACTGGGCTGGAAGCCGGTGGCTCTGGTGGTCACCCTGGTGGTGGTAACCATCCTGGTGTCGGTGGTGGCCGCCAGGGCCATGGGCTTTCAGCGCCTGTTCGGCATGCTCACCGGCGGTGCCACGGCCATCTGCGGTGCCTCGGCCGCCCTGGCCCTGGCGGCGGCCTTGCCCAACCATCCGCAGAAGGAGCGGGCCACGCTGTTTACCGTGATCGGGGTCTCGGCGCTGTCGACCCTGGCCATGATCGTCTACCCGATGATTGCCAACTGGCTTGAGTTGTCACCCCGGCAGGCCGGGGTGTTCCTCGGCGCCACCATTCATGACGTGGCCCAGGTGGTGGGTGCCGGCTACAGCATGTCCACCGAAACCGGGGACACCGCCACTGTGGTCAAGCTGATGCGGGTAGCCATGCTGCTGCCGGTGATCGTCTGCGCGGCAATGATCACCCGCATGCAGGGCGCCGATCCGGCGGGCAAGCGACCGCCGTTGTTGCCCTGGTTTGCGGTGGGTTTTTTGCTGCTGGCGTGCATCAACAGCACCGGTTGGGTGGCGCCGGCAGTGCAGGGTTTTACCAATGAACTGTCGCGTTGGTGTCTGGTGGTGGCGATCAGTGCCCTGGGCATGAAAACCCAGCTCAAGGAGCTGGCCGCCGTGGGCATCAAGCCCATCCTGCTGATGCTGGGGGAAACGGTGTTTCTCGTGGTGCTGGTGCTGCTGCTGATGCACTGGGGCCTGTAAAACCGATGCTCCGCTTGCGGTCGCCTGTGCATGCAGGCGGCCGTTTTTTTGTGCGCGCTCAGTGGTCTTTGCGCGGGGCGGTCTTGTGTTCGCTGCGCCACACTGCAGGCGGCATGCCGAACTGGGAAATAAACCAGCGGGTGAACGAGCTGGGCATGGAGTAGCCGAGCATGTCCGTGATCCGGCCCAGGGTATAGCCGGGGTTCTCCAGGTAGCGAATCACCAGGTCGCGGCGCACGTGATTGATCAATTCACTGAAACTGGCACCGTCTTCTTCAAGGCGGCGCTGCAGGGTGCGCACGTTCATGCCCTGGCTCTGGGCAATCTGCTCGATGGTGGCCCGGCCCATGGGCAGCAGCAGGTAGATGGATTTGCGCACGTCGAATGCCAGTGAACAGTGGTTTTTGCTCTGCAGCGAATCCAGGTAGCGCTGGGCGTGCCGGGCCATGGCCGCATTGGCCAGCGGGTTGGCCGTGTCGAGGTTGGTGGCGGGGCAGACGATGCCGTTGAACTCGCAGCCGAAATCCACTTTGCAACCGAAGATGCGGCGATGCACGCTCAGGTCGCTTGGCGCCTCATGGGTAAAGCACACATTGATCGGGCTCCAGTGCGCGCCGAGCAGGGCGGCACAAAAGCGATGCATGACGGCAATGGCCAGTTCGATGGCCTGGCGGTTGCTGGTGGCGACCTCGGTGATCAGTTCTTCACGGATGATCACGGTCTTGCCGGTCTCTTCAATGAAAATCGCCAATGAGTCATTGAGCAGGTGACGGTACTGCACGATCACTTGCAGGGCATCGCGCAGGTTGTTCTGGTGGCTGAGCAGCAGGCTCACTTCACCGAAGTCTGACAGGTGCCGCAACTCGGCCATCCGCAGGCCCAGGGTTTCGCAGCCGCTCTGTTGTGCCGAGTGCTCCAGCAAGGTGACGGCAGCGTTGGCCGGGATGTGTTGCTTGGGGTCACTGAGAATCGAGGTGCTCAAGCCCGCCTGAGCCAGCAGCGTGTTCACGTTCAGCCGTAAATGGCGAGCCACTTCAAGGTAGTTGGTCAGTGCGGCGGATCGGGCGAGAACGGTCATGGCGTGGATGTCTTCCCTTGGGTGACAAATAAAGGTCTCTCGACCGCACTGCCGGGCAGTTATAGATGTTTGGTCGTGGAATGAAAAGTACCCGGGGGCAAACCAGCGGCCTGATCCGGTGTGGCTGTCGTCAATAGAGAAGTGGTTGACGCCAAATGTGAAGCGTTGGCACCGGGCCAAATCTACTGTGCAGCTAGCAGGTTCGCAGTGTTGACGAAACCTGCGCTGGAGTGTGCAAAGGTGAATGAACCGATGAGTCAAACCACTGTTTTGATTGTTCCCGGCTTGCGAGATCACGTGCCGCAACATTGGCAAACCCTGCTGCAGGCCCGGTTGGACAAGGTCCGCTCGGTACCGCCCCTGGAAGACAACACGCTCAGCCTCGCGGCCCGTGTGGATGCAATCCAGCGTGAGCTGCAGGCCATCGACGGCCCGGTGATTCTGGTTGCCCACAGTGCCGGCGTGCTGATGGTGGCGCACTGGGCGGCCCGGTATGACCGCCCGATCAAGGGTGCCTTGCTGGTTGCACCACCAGACCTTGGGGCCAGCTGGCCTGAAAACTACCCGTCCCCGCAAAGCCTGCAGGCCAATGGCTGGGCACCTCTGCCCAAGGGCGCACTGGGGTTCCCCTCGATCGTGGCTGCCAGCACCAACGACCACCTCGCCAGCCTGCAGGCCGTGACCGAAATGGCTCGGGGCTGGGGCAGTGAGCTGGTCAACCTGGGGGCCGTAGGGCATCTCAATCCGGCCGCCGGTTACGGCGACTGGCCCCAGGCCGACGGGTTTATCCGCACCCTGGACCGCTAGTTCAGACACCCGAAAATACTCACCTCAAACATGCTCGCATCAGCGCCAGGACCGGGTGCGGGCCGTTGTTAAAACCAAAAAAACAAAAACAAGAAAACGGAGACAACGTAATGCACAACACGACAGGTCGCAGCCTGCTTGGCACCGCCATGCTGCTCGCCTCAATCCCCGCCGCCCATGCACTTGAACTCATCGATGGCAGTGAAGACTGGGCCGTGCGTTTCGATAACACGCTCAAGGCCAGCTATGGGCAACGGGTTGAGAGCCAGAACGGGAAAATTGCCGACACCGCCAACCTCAACGATGGCGACAAGAACTTCAGTGTCGGTAGCGCAGTGACCCAACGGGTCGATCTGCTGACCGAACTGGATGTGGTCTACCAAGGGAAAATGGGCTTTCGGGTCAGTGGCGCGAGCTGGTACGACCATGCCTATGACCATGTGGGCTCCAATTCCAACCCGTTCCCCGGCCAGGCGGGCAATGCCGGCAACCTGGTAGCTGCCCGTCCTGCTGGCGGCGGCGCGATCCGGCCAGGTGACTCGCTCAACGGTCATGCGCCCGTCACACATGGGCTGAGCAACTACACCGACCGTTATTACAACGGACCGTCCGGTGAAATCCTCGATGCCTTTGTGTTTTACAGCACCGAAATCGGTGACGAGTCGATGCTCAGCGCCAAGCTGGGCAAGCACAACGTCTACTGGGGCGAGACCCTGTTCAACGCGGCCAACGGGATCAACTACGGTCAGTCGGCCCTCGACCTCGCCAAGCTGTACAACGTCCCCGGGACCGAAACCAAGGAGCTGTTCCTGCCGCGCAACCAGCTTTCCGTGTCGTTTACGGTCAACCCTGAACTGACCCTGGGCGCGCAGTACTTCCTTGAATTCCAGAACTCGCGTCTGCCCGAGGGCGGGACCTACATGGGCGGTTACGACATGCTGGGCGAGGGTGCCGACGTTTTCTGGCTGCCCGTGCCGGGGTTGCTGGGCGGGGCGGGTGCCTACTACGGAGCGCCCCGTGGCCATGATGTAAAACCGCGCAACTCCGGCGACTTTGGCTTGATGGCCAAGTGGAGCCCGGAATGGCTCGACGGCACCCTGGGTTTCTACTACCGCAATACCTCGGACACCATGCCTTCGGTATTGATCAACGCGCCCAACCTGCACCTGCCAGGGCTGGCCGGTCTGGAAGGGGTCGAGTACCTGACCGCCTATGCCGATGACATCGACATCTACGGCATCAGCCTGTCCAAAAGCGTGGGCCCGGTCAGTGTCGGCCTGGACCTGAACTATCGCGAGAACATGCCGCTGGTGAGCAACTTCAGCACCATCAACCCGACGTTGAGTGCAGAGGCAGGCGCGGGGCTGGTCAACGGCGCCAACCTGATCGGTGCCGTACCGGGCAATGGCGATACGGGGCTGGCCCGGGGCAAGACGTTCCATGCAGTGCTCAATGGCCTGATGAGCTTTGGCAAGACGCCGCTGTGGGACGCCTCGTCCCTGGCCGTTGAAGGCGCCATGACCCATCTGGTGAGTGTCGACAAGGGCAAGCAGACCTTCAAGGGCGACGCCAGCTACCGGGGGGTCGACAAGGTCGACACCAATGCCTACACGCTGGCGGTCAATCTGACCCCGACCTGGTTCCAGGTCTTGCCGGGCGTCGATATGTTCATGCCGCTGTCCTACAACGTTGGCCTCAAGGGCAACTCGGCGGTCCAGTTGGGCGGCAACGAGAATGCCGGCAGCTACTCCATCGGCGTTGCGGCGGACATCTACCAGAAGTACAAGCTCGACCTGAAATACGTCGATGCCTTTGGCCCTTTCGATACCTGCGAAACCGGCTTCGACAACAACACTCCCGGGACCAATGGTCTGTACCAGTGCATCCCCGGCCAGATCACCTCACAGGCCGGTCTGTCACCGCTGTTGAAGGACCGCGGGATGGTCACGGCTTCGTTCAAGACCACCTTCTGATTGACGCTCGAATTATAAAAACAAGTGGAGAGAATTCAGATGAAATTTCCAAGCAGTGTGCTGGCAATTGCCCTGGCAGCGGTGATCGCCGGCCAGGTCCAGGCGGGCGTATCGGCCCAGGAGGCCGCGAAGCTGGGCACCAGCCTGACCGGGGTGGGCGCCGAGATGGCGGGTAATGCCGACGGTTCGATCCCGCCCTACAAAGGCGGGCTGACCACGCCCCCCGCCAGCTTCAAGGCCGGTGACAGCATGCGCCCCGACCCCTTCGCCGACGAGAAACCGCTGCTGGTGATCGATGGCAAAAACGTCGATCAGTACAAGGGGCAGTTGACCGCCACCACGGCGGAGCTGGCCAGGCGTTACCCCTCTTACCGCATCGACGTGTATCCCACTCACCGCACGGTCGCCTTGCCTGCGGCGGTACTGGAAAACAGCCGTAAAAACGCCACCGACGCCCGAAGCCTCAACGGCGGTCTGGCCATCGACAACGTACTGCCCGGCGTGCCGTTCCCGATCCCGCAGTCAGGCAGCGAGGCCATGTGGAACCACCTGCTGCGTTACCTGGGGACCAATATCAGCAGCAAATATGACTCCTGGAACGTCGATGCGGCGGGGGTGCCGACACTGTCCACCACAGCACTGGCGTTCATGAATTATCCGATCTACGAAAACATGACCAGGCCGGTGGCCGGCAACGATATTTTTTACCAGATGAAGCTGTACTACACCGGTCCGGCGCGCCGTGCGGGTGAGGCGATCATGCTCAAGGACTCGGCCGACCCCCTGGCCCAACCGCGCAAGGCCTGGCAGTACCTGCCCGGTCAGCGACGGGTCAAGCTCGCGCCGGACCTGGCCTACGACACGCCAAACCCGGGCACGGCCGGCACCAATACCTATGACGACACCTTCGTGTTCATGGGCGCGCTGGACCGCTACGACTGGAAGCTGGTGGGCAAGCAGGAACTGATCGTGCCCTACAACACCTACCGCCTGACCTACGCCGACCAGGCCAAGGCGCTGACCACCGCCAACCATATTGCCCCCGACTACGTGCGCTGGGAGAAACACCGGGTGTGGGTGGTGGAAGCCACGCTCAAGCCGGGTGCGCGACATATCTACCACAAGCGCCGTTTCTACCTGGATGAAGACAGCTGGATCGCGCTGGCCTCCGACCAGTATGACGCCAGCGGCAAACTCTACCGGGGGGCCTTCACCTTCCTGAGCCAGAGCTACGACAAGCAGACCCCCGACACCACGCCGTTCATGATTTACGACCTGGTGGGCGGCAACTACAACATTAACGGCATCGTCGGGCCGTACGGCGGCATCAAGTACATCGAGACTCTGTCCAAAGTGCAGTGGGCACCGGATGCCCTGGCAGGGGCCGGTATTCGCTGAGTGACCGTGGCTGACGCCGGGTTGCGCGCAGGTGCAGCGTGGCGTCGTACTCTTGGAAGGTGCGGTATGGGTTCTTTGAAAAAAATCACGCTGGCATTGCTCTGTTCAACCCTGGTGCTGTTGCCGGGTGGCGCCAGGGCGGCAGCTTATGTGGATGTACTGGAACTGCCGGCCGAGCCGAGCGCGCTGGCCGTACGCAGCCCTTTGGTGGGCATCACCCGGGCCGGTGAACGCCTGGTAGCCGTGGGGCAGCGAGGCCATATTCTGTATTCCGATGACGCCGGTCAGCGCTGGGTACAAGCCAGCGTGCCGGTGAGCAGCGACCTCAATGCCGTGTTTTTCCCCACGGCCACCCGGGGCTGGGCGGTGGGCAACGATGGTGTGGTGCTGCACAGCAGCGACGCCGGGGCGTCCTGGAGCAAGCAACTGGACGGCCGCCAGATTGGCGACTTGCTGGTCAGGCATTACACCGCACTGGCCACCGCCGAACCCGCCAGTGAGCAATGGCCCTTGTGGGTCGCCGAGGGCCAGCGCCTGGCCGCCGAGGGCGCCGACAAGCCGCTGCTCGACGTCTGGTTCGCCAACGACCGGCTGGGGTATGTGATCGGGGTGTTCAACCTGATCCTGCGCACCGAAGACGGCGGCCGCAGCTGGACGCCGTTCCAGGATCGCACCGACAACCCCCAGGGGTTTCACCTCAACGCGATCGCCTCGACCGGTGACGGGTTGTACATCGCCGGGGAGCAGGGCCTGCTGCTCAAATGGCAGGCTGACCGGCAGCGGTTCGCGGCCTTGCAGACCCCGTATCAGGGCAGCTTTTTCGGGGTGATCGGCAAGCCCGGTGAAGTGATCGTCTTTGGCCTGCGCGGCAATGTGTTGCGCAGCACCGATGGCGGCGAGCACTGGAGCCCGCTGAGCAGCGACCTGAAAGTCAGCATCACCGCCGCCCTCGTCAATCCTCAGGGGCAGTACGAGCTGTTTACGCAGACGGGGCAGGCGCTGCTGGGCCAGGCGCCCGGCACGCGGTTGCAGCTGTTGGCGCGACAGGCCCCGTCACCCGTGGCTGCAGCGGCGTTGGCGGCCGACGGTACGCGGGTAGTGGTGGGTAGCCGGGGTGCGCACGCACTGGCCGGCGAATAAGTCTTCGAACAATCAGAGCGAGAACCCAGACATGGGCAATATCAAGCAAGACACCATGCCGGTGATCCGCGATCTGCGTGACTTCGATCGCCAGTCCGGCAACCTGCTGGAGCGGCTGGTGTTCAACTACCGCCCGCTGTTCATGTTGTTGATGGCGCTGGTCACCGTGCTGCTGGGTTATATGGCGCTGACCCGTCTGGAACTGCGTCCCAGTTTCGAAAAAATGATCCCCCGGAGCCAGCCTTACATCCAGAACTACCTGGATAACCGCCAGTCGTTGCGCGGTTTGGGCAACTCGGTGCGGGTGGTGGTGGAAAACACCCGGGGCGATATTTTCGACCCCGCCTATCTGGATGTGCTCAAGCAGGTCAACGACCAGCTGTTCATCACCGAAGGCGTTGACCGGGCCTGGATGAAGTCGCTGTGGAGCCCGGGCGTGCGCTGGACGGAAGTCACCGAGGAAGGCTTTCAGGGCGGCCCGGTGATGCCCGGGACCTATCAGGGCTCACCGGCGGACATCGAGCAGCTGCGCCAGAACATCAACCGTGCCGGGATTGTCGGCAGCCTGGTGGCCAGCGACTACAGATCCAGCATGCTGATCGTGCCCCTGCTGGATAAAACCTCGGCCACCGGTCAGGGCATCAACTACCAGCAATTTTCGCGGCTGCTCGAAGAACAGCTGCGGGACAGGATCGAGTACGCAGGTGACAGCGCCGCACGCAAGTCCGGGGAGGAGGGCAAGGGTCAGTACAAGGTGCGGGTGATCGGCTTCGCCAAACTGATGGGCGACCTGATCGACGGCCTGATTCAGGTGATGATGTTCTTCGGCCTGGCCGTGATCACGTCGCTGGTGATCATCTATCTGTACACCCGCTGTGTGCGCAGCACCCTGCTGGTGGTGGGGTGTTCGCTGGTCGCCGTGGTCTGGCAGCTGGGCATCGTGGCCTGGCTGGGTTATGCCATTGATCCCTATTCGGTGCTGGTGCCGTTCCTGATCTTCGCCATCGGCGTGTCCCATGCGGCGCAAAAGATGAACGGCATCATGCAGGACATCGCCCGTGGCACCCACAAGCTGATAGCTGCCCGTTATACCTTCCGCCGGCTGTTTATCGCCGGTGTCACCGCGCTGCTGGCCGATGCGGTGGGCTTTGCGGTGCTGATGCTGATCGATATTCCGGTGATCCAGGACCTGGCCATCACCGCCAGTATCGGAGTGGCGGTGCTGATCTTTACCTCGCTGTTGCTGATGCCCGTGGCACTGTCTTACATCGGCGTCGGGCGCAAGGCGGCGGAGCGCGCCCTGGAAATCGAGACCCGCACGGACGGGCACAAAGGTTTCGGAAAACTCTGGGATCTGCTCGACCGTTTCACCACCCGCAAATGGGCCACGGGCGCGGTCCTGGTGGCGGTGCTGATGGGCATTGGCGGCTTTGCGGCCAGCCTGCACCTGCAAATCGGGGATCTGGACAGCGGCGCCCCGGAGCTGCGCGCCGACTCGCGCTATAACCGCGACAACGCGTACATCACCAGCCACTACGCGCTGTCCAGCGACCTGTTCGCGGTGATGATCAAGACCGCCCCGGAAGGTTGTCTGAACTACCAGACGCTGATCCTCGCCGACCGCCTGGCCTGGCAGCTGCAACAGTCGCCCGGGGTACAGGCAACGTCGTCGCTGGTGAACGCGGTGCGCCAGATCACGGCAGGCTCCTATGAGGGCAACCCCAAGCTCAACAGCATCCAGCGCAACCAGGACGTGCTCAACTATGCGGCCCAGCAGGCCTCGGTCAACTCCCCGGAGCTGTTCAACACCGACTGCTCGCTGATGCCGGTGATTGCCTTTCTCAAGGACCACAAGGCCCAGACCCTGGATGATGTGGTGGCCATTGCCGACAGTTTTGCCAAAGACAACAGCACCCCGGATCGCCAGTTCCTGCTGGCAGCCGGTACGGCGGGCATCGAGGCTGCGACCAATATCGTGGTGCGCGAAGCCAACCGCACCATGCTCCTTTACGTGTACGCGGCGGTGACGCTGTTCTGCCTGATCACCTTTCGCAGCTGGCGCGCCACACTGGTGGCCTTGCTGCCACTGGTGCTGACCTCGATCCTGTGTGAGGCGTTGATGGTGTTCATGGGCATCGGGGTGAAAGTGGCGACCCTGCCGGTGATCGCCCTGGGCGTGGGGATCGGCGTGGACTACGCGCTGTACTTGCTCAGCGTGCAACTGCATTACCAGCGCCAGGGCCTGTCGCTGGGCGAGTCGTACCGCAAGGCGGTGTCGTTTACCGGCCGGGTCGTGGGGCTGGTGGGCATCACCCTGGCGGCCGGCGTGGTGTGCTGGGTCTGGTCGCCGATCAAGTTCCAGGCCGACATGGGCATCCTGCTGACCTTCATGTTCCTGTGGAACATGCTGGGGGCGTTGATCCTGATTCCGGCTTTGTCGTACTTCCTGTTGCGCGAGCCTGCGTTGCGCCGCCATGCTGGAGCAGATGAGTCAGCAACGGTGTGCACCCGCGAGAACACCAACGGTAAACCATCGGGCATGCGCCATGCCCTCACAACGTCTGAATAACCGGATCGGGAAGATCAGTCATGCTGAAAACAAAAATAATTCCACCAGCCCCCGGCGCGTATGCGTACCCGTTGTTGATCAAGAGCCTGCTGCTGTCGGGTGAGCGCTACGGCGCCACCAACGAGATCGTCTACGCCGACAAACTGCGCTACAGCTACACGACCCTCAACCAGCGCATTCGCCGGCTGGCCAATGCGCTCACTGCTGCAGGGGTCAAGGCCGGGGACACCGTGGCCATGCTCGATTGGGACAGCCACCGCTACCTGGAATGCTTTTTTGCGGTACCGATGATTGGCGCCGTGCTGCACACGGTCAATATTCGTCTGTCCGCGGATCAGGTGCTTTACACCATGAACCACGCCGAGGATGACCTGGTGCTGGTGCATGATGATTTTGTGCCCTTGATCGAGCAGATCCATGACCGGCTGACCACCGTCAAAGGCTTTATCCGGCTCTCGGACAACGCCGCGCCCGACACGCCGCTGCCGCTGCTGGGGGAATATGAAAACCTGCTGGCCCGGGCCTCGCCCGACTATGACTTCCCCGACTTTGATGAAAATTCGGTGGCGACGGTTTTCTACACCACGGGTACCACCGGCAGCCCGAAAGGGGTGTATTTCACTCACCGCCAGCTGGTGCTGCATACCCTGACGGCCACGGGGTCACTGAGTGGCTACCAGAGCATGCCGCTGGTGCGCTGCGATGACGTCTATATGCCCATCACCCCGATGTTCCACGTGCATGCCTGGGGCGTGCCGTATGTGGCGACCCTGATGGGGATCAAGCAGGTGTACCCCGGGCGCTACGAGCCCAACAGTCTGGTCCGGCTGTTTCGCGAAGAGAAGGTCACGTTCTCCCATTGCGTACCGACTGTCTTGCAAATGATCCTGGGTTGCGACGAGGCGAAGAACACGCGCCTGGACGGCTGGAAAATGCTCCTGGGCGGCAGTGCCCTGACCCTGGGGATTGCCGCCCAGGCCAGCGCCAAAGGCATCCAGGTACACAGTGGCTACGGCATGTCCGAGACCTGCCCGTTACTGTGCACCAGCTACTTGAGCGGGGCCGAGCTCGAACAGTCCACGCAAGCGCAGCTCAGCCTGCGCATCAAGACCGGGATGCCCACCCCGATGGTGGATCTGAAAATCATCGATGCCGACGGCCATGCCGTTGCCCACGATGGCGAGTCCCTGGGCGAGATCGTCGTGCGTGCGCCCTGGCTGACCCAGGGCTATTTGCACGAGCCCGAAAAAGGTGCCGAACTGTGGCAGGACGGCTGGATGCACACCGGCGACCTGGCTTCCATCGACCCTGCGGGCAGGGTGGAAATCAAGGATCGAATCAAGGATGTGATCAAGACGGGAGGCGAGTGGATCAGCTCCCTGGACCTGGAAAGCCTGATCAGCGAGCACGCCTCAGTGATCTCTGTGGCCGTGGTGGGCATTGCGGACGAGCAATGGGGCGAGCGACCCATGGCACTGGTGGTGTGTGCCCCCGGGCATGTACTCGATCAACCGATACTTGAAGCCCACTTGCAGCAGTTTGTGGCGTGTGGCCGGATCAACAAGTGGGCGATTCCCAAGCAGTTTGACTTTGTTGTGGAGATCCCGAAAACCAGTGTGGGCAAGATCAACAAGAAGCTGATTCGGGAGAACCAGCGCAATTGAGGTTTGCCTGACATACCGCGTAGCCTGCTTCGCGAGCAGGCTCGCTCCCACAGATTCAGCTCCCCTGTACCCGCCCCGGATAATTCATCACAAACTGCACATGGGCCTTCACGCCCGTGGCCAGGGTTTTATCGTCGACGGTGAAGTAGGGGCTGTGGTTGTTCGCCGCTTTGCTCATGTCCTGGATCTTCTCTTTTGTGTTGTTTTAAGCCGCACAGGTTATGTCGTCTCAAACCGGAGTGGCGCAACCGGCCAGCTAAAAGTGTTCGGTTACCGGACATTAGCCAGGTGTCTAATTGATCTGTCCCGGCGACCGTGCCTACTCTGGCGTATGTGACAACCAAAATAATGACAGCACCGAGTACCTTGCCGATGGATAGCCGCCTGCTGAGCGAGCGCAGTAGCGTGTTCCGACACGCTGACCCTCATGCCGTGTCCGATTATGTGAACCAGCATGTCGGCCATCACTGCATTGGCCTTTCCAGAACCACCCGGCCGCTGGCCAGCCTCAATCACCGAAAATTCGCCGAACTGGACCTGTGCCGCATCAGTTATGGCGGCAGTGTGCGGGTGACTTCCCCCGCGCTGGAGACCATCTTCCACTTGCAGGTGCTGTTGAGCGGCAATTGCCTGTGGCGTGGCCCGAGCCGCGAGCACCATCTGGTGCCGGGCGAGCTGCTGCTGATCAATCCGGACGATCCGGTCGACCTGACCTACTCCCAGGATTGCGAAAAGTTCATCCTCAAGCTGCCGGTCCACGTGCTCGAAGCCATCTGCGACGAACAGCGCTGGCAGCGGCCTGCGGACGGGGTGCGCTTTGTACGCAATCACTACCGGCTCGATGAACTGGAAGGGTTTCTCGGGCTGCTGGGCATGGTGTGCCAGGAGTCCGAAGCCAGCGACCCGCTGCTGCGGGTACAGGAGCACTACACGCAGATTGTCGGCAGCAAGCTGCTGACCCTGATGCAGACCAATATCAGCCGTGAAAACCTTGCATCGCCCCATGCCGGAATCGAGCGCATCCTCGACTACATCGAGCGCAACCTGAAGCAGGAGCTGAGCGGTGAGGACCTGGCCGTACAGGCGCACATGAGCCAGCGTTCGCTGTACACCCTGTTCGAGCGCCAGCTGGGCGTGACGCCTTTGCAGTACATCCGCCAACGCAAGCTTGCACGTGTCCACGCCTGCCTGAACGACCCGAGTTGCACGGTGCGCAGCCTGACCGAGCTGGCGCTCGATTACGGCTTTTTGCATTTGGGGCGCTTCTCCGAAAGCTATCGCCTGCAGTTCGGCGAGCTGCCCTCAAGCACCCTCAAGCGCCGGCACTGAGCAACGGCACTTGTGGGAGCGGGCTTGCTCGCGACCGGATCGCTTCGGTGTCACCGGAACACCGCGCTGCCTGGATCGCGAGCACGCCCGCTCCCACAGAAATAACCGTCTTGCGTGCACTAATCGGATAGCGATCCGCAGTAAACGGATATTGCGCCTTGAATCGATTCCCTAACCTGACCCGGCCTGGATAATAACAACGGAGGCCCCGGCCATGTCCCTGGGAATCGATTACTTGAATGCCATGCTTGAAGATGACAAGGAGAAGGGCATCTACCGCTGCAAGCGCGAGATGTTCACCGACCCTGATCTCTTCGAACTCGAAATGACCCATATTTTCGAGGGTAACTGGATCTACCTCGCACACGAGAGCCAGATCCCCAACGTCAACGATTTTTTGACCACCACCATTGGCCGCCAGCCGATCTTCATCGCGCGCAACAAGGCCGGTGAACTCAACGCGTTCCTCAACGCCTGCAGCCATCGCGGCGCCATGCTGTGCCGGCACAAGACCGGCAACCGGGCCAGCTATACCTGCCCGTTCCACGGCTGGACCTTCAATAACAGCGGCAAGTTGCTCAAGGTCAAGGACCCGAGCGCGGCCGGCTATCCCGAAGGTTTCAATTGCGAAGGCTCCCACGACCTGACCAAAGTTGCCCGTTTCGAGTCCTATCGCGGCTTTTTGTTTGGCAGCCTCAACCCCGACGTCAAATCCCTGGCCGAGCATCTGGGTGAGTCGGCCAAGATCATCGACATGATCGTCGACCAGTCCGCCGATGGCCTGGAAGTACTGCGCGGCGCCAGTTCCTATATCTTCGAAGGTAACTGGAAGCTCGCCGCCGAAAACGGCGCCGATGGCTACCACGTCAGTTCCGTGCACTGGAACTACGCCGCCACGCAAAACCAGCGCACCCTGCGTGAAGCCGGCGAAGAAATCAAAACCATGAGCGCCGGAAGCTGGGCCAAGAGCGGTGGCGGTTTCTACTCCTTCGAGCACGGCCATCTGCTGCTCTGGACCCGCTGGGCCAACCCCGAGGATCGCCCGGCCTACGAGCGCCGCGACGAGCTGGCCCGCGATTTCGGCCAGGCCCGTGCCGACTGGATGATCGATAACTCGCGCAACCTGTGCCTGTACCCCAACGTGTACCTGATGGACCAGTTCAGCTCGCAAATCCGTATCGCCCGGCCGATTTCCGTCAACCAGACCGAGATCACCATTTACTGCATCGCGCCCAAGGGCGAGAGCAGCGAGGCACGCACCAAACGCATTCGTCAGTACGAAGACTTCTTCAACGTCAGCGGCATGGCCACCCCGGATGACCTCGAAGAGTTCCGCTCGTGCCAGACCGGTTATGGCGCAGGTCGCGGCTGGAACGACATGTCACGTGGTGCCGAGCACTGGATTGAAGGTGCCGATGCCGGCGCCGAAGAAATCGACCTCAAGCCCTTGCTGTCCGGTGTTCGTACCGAAGACGAAGGTCTGTTTGTGCTGCAACACAAGTACTGGCAGCAAACCATGCTCAAGGCCTCGGCGTGCGAACCCGAGCTGATCCCCGTGGAGGCCGTGTAATGAACAGCCTCTATGGGATGGTGTGCGAATTTCTGTATCGCGAAGCGCGTTACCTGGACGACGGCCAGTGGGACGAGTGGCTGGAGCTGTATGCCGCCGATGCCAGTTTCTGGATGCCGTGCTGGGACGACAACGACACCCTGACCGAAGACCCGCAGAGCGAAATCTCGCTGATCTGGTACGGCAATCGTGGCGGTCTGGAAGACCGCGTGTTCCGGATCAAGACCGAGCGCTCCAGTGCGACCATGCCGGACACCCGCACCTCGCACAACCTGAGCAATATCGAGATCGTCGACGAGGCCGACGGGCTGTGCCGCGTGCGTTTCAACTGGCACACCCTGAGCTTTCGCTACAAGACCACCGACAGCTACTTCGGCACCAGCTTTTACACCCTCGACCTGCGCGGCACCCAGCCGCTGATCAAGGCCAAAAAAGTAGTGCTCAAGAACGACTACGTGCGTCAAGTCATCGACATCTACCACATCTGATCAACGCTGTGATGCGTGCTTGAAGGTGCCTGCGGGCACCCGGGTCCGGCATTGCCTGCGAGGTACATTATGAGCTTTCAAATTGCGCTCAATTTCGAAGACGGGGTTACCCGTTTTATCGAAGCCAACGGCCAGGAAACCGTCGCCGACGCGGCCTACCGCCAGGGCATCAATATCCCGCTGGACTGCCGCGACGGTGCCTGCGGCACCTGCAAGTGCTTTGCCGAAGCCGGAACCTACGAGCTGGGCGACGAATACATCGAAGACGCGCTAAGCCAAGATGAAGTTGAGCAGGGCTATGTGCTGACCTGCCAGATGCGTGCCGCCAGCGACTGCGTATTGCGTGTGCCGGCTTCTTCGACGGTGTGCAAGACCCGGCAGGCCAGTTTTGAAGCGAGCATCAGTGATGTGCGCCAGTTGTCCGAGAGCACGATCGCGCTGTCGATCAAGGGCGAGTCCCTGAGCAGCCTGGCCTTTTTGCCGGGTCAGTACGTCAACTTGAACGTACCGGGCAGCGACCAGTCACGGGCCTATTCCTTCAGCACGCTGCAAAAGGACGGCGAGGTCAGCTTTCTGATTCGCAATGTGCCGGGCGGGTTGATGAGCAGCTTCTTGACCGGCATTGCCAAGGCAGGCGACAGCATGACCCTGGCCGGGCCGCTGGGCAGCTTCTATCTGCGCCAGATCCAGCGCCCGCTGTTGCTGCTGGCCGGAGGCACGGGGCTGGCACCGTTTACCGCGATGCTGGAAAAAATCGCCGAGCAGGGCAGCCCGCACCCGGTGCATCTGATCTATGGCGTGAGCAACGACTTTGACCTGGTTGAACTGGATCGCCTGCAGGCCTTGAGCGCCCGCATTGCCAATTTCAGCTTCAGTGCCTGCGTGGCCAACCCGCAGAGCCAGCACCCGCTCAAGGGCTACGTCACCCAGCATATCGAGCCTTGCCATCTGAACCAGGGCGATGTCGATGTGTACCTGTGCGGTCCGCCGCCGATGGTTGAGGCGGTCAATCTCTATATCCGCGAGCAAGGCATTACACCGGCCAATTTCTACTACGAAAAATTCGCCGCTGCCGCTTGATTCCTTCTTATACGAGGTTGCCATGAACAACAGATTCGACAACAAGGTCGCGCTGGTAACCGGCGCTGCCCAAGGCATCGGCCGCCGTGTGTGTGAGCGCTTGCTGGCTGAAGGCGCACGCGTTATTGCGGTGGATCGTTCCGAGCTGGTTTTCGAGCTGCAGGGTGAGGGCGTGCTGACCCTGACGGCTGACCTTGAGCAATACACCGACTGCGTTCGGGTGATGGCCGAGGCGGTAAAAGCCTTCGGCCGGCTCGACATCGTGATCAATAACGTGGGCGGCACCATCTGGGCCAAGCCGTTCGAGCACTACCAGGTCGAAGAAATCGAGGCTGAAGTGCGCCGTTCGTTGTTTCCCACCCTGTGGTGCTGCCATGCGGCGCTGCCCTACATGCTGGAACAGGGCCATGGCGCGATCGTGAACGTGTCTTCAATCGCCACCCGCAGTGTCAATCGCGTGCCTTACGGCGCGGCCAAGGGCGGGGTGAATGCACTGACCGCCTGCCTGGCGTTCGAGAACGCCGAGCGCGGCATTCGGGTCAACGCCACCGCGCCGGGCGGTACTGAAGCACCGCCGCGGCGGATTGCGCGCAATGAAGCCCAGCCGACGCCGGACGAGAAAGTCTGGTACCAGCAAATTGTCGACCAGACCCTCGACACCAGCCTGATGAAACGCTACGGCACGCTGGATGAACAGGTCGGCGCGATTCTGTTTCTGGCCAGCGACGATGCCTCCTATATCACCGGCGTAACCCTGCCGGTCGGCGGCGGCGACCTCGGCTGAAGGGCCGGTATCCAGTACCTGACGGGAACACTCAAATGAACCAAGTCCTGATTGAAAGCCTGACGACCCAGATCGTCGACCTGCCCACCATCCGCCCGCACACGCTGGCGATGCACACCATGCGCAAGCAGACCCTGGTGATCCTGCGCCTGCGTTGCAGCGACGGTATCGAAGGCATCGGCGAGGCCACCACCATCGGCGGCCTGGCCTACGGCTACGAGAGCCCGGAAAGCATCAAGGCCAACATCGACGCGCACCTGGCACCGATGCTGACAGGCAAGCCTGCGGCCAATATCAATGCCGCCATGCAGACCCTGGACAAGATTGCCAAAGGCAATACCTTCGCCAAGTCCGGAATCGAAAGCGCGCTGCTGGACGCTCAGGGCAAGCGCCTGGGGCTGCCGGTCAGCGAGCTGCTGGGCGGTCGGGTACGTGACAGCCTGGAAGTGGCCTGGACCCTGGCCAGCGGCGACACCGCACGCGACATTGCCGAAGCCGAACAGATGCTGGAGGCGCGCCGTCACCGGATCTTCAAGTTGAAGATCGGCGCCAACCCGCTGGAGCAGGACCTCAAGCATGTGCTCGCGATCAAAAAGGCCCTGGGCGATCGCGCCAGCGTGCGGGTCGACGTGAACCAGTACTGGGATGAGTCCCAGGCCATCCGTGGCTGTCAGGTGCTGGGTGACAACGGTATCGACCTGATCGAGCAGCCGATTTCCCGGGTCAACCGCTCGGGGCAGGTGCGCCTGAACCAGCGCAGCCCGGCGCCGATCATGGCCGACGAGTCCATCGAAAGTGTTGAAGACGCTTTCAGCCTCGCGGCCGACGGCGCAGCCAGCGTATTCGCCCTCAAGATCGCCAAAAACGGCGGCCCCCGCGCTGTGCTGCGCACCGCGCACATCGCCGAAGCGGCCGGTATCGCCCTGTACGGCGGCACCATGCTGGAAGGCACGGTGGGCACGCTGGCCTCGGCCCATGCCTTCCTCACCCTCAAACAACTGACCTGGGGCACCGAGCTGTTCGGGCCGCTGTTGCTCACCGAGGACATCGTCACCGAGGCGCCGCAGTACCGCGATTTTGAACTGCACATCCCGCGTACCCCGGGCCTGGGCCTGACGCTGGATGAAGAGCGTCTGGCGCGGTTTAGCCGTTAACACTCCGAATAACCCCTGTGGGAGCGGGCTTGCTCGCGATGCAGACGGCTCGGTGCACCAGGCCAACCGCGCTGATGCTCTCGCGAGCAAGCCGGCTCCCACAGCCACTTCCCCTATTTCTTCAAGGAGAACCCCATGCTTTTCCACGTAAAAATGACCGTCAACCTGCCGCTGGACATGGACCCGACCAAGGCCGCGAAACTCAAGGCAGACGAAAAGGAACTGGCCCAGCGCCTGCAACAGGAGGGCAAGTGGCGCCATCTGTGGCGCATTGCCGGGCACTACGCCAACTACAGCGTATTTGACGTGGCCAGCGTCGAGGCATTGCACGACACCCTGCTGCAATTGCCGCTCTTCCCGTACATGGACATCGAGATCGAAGGGCTGTGCCGCCATCCGTCCTCGATCCACAGCGACGACCGCTAACGCTTTAATTCCCTTGCATAAGAACAAGATAAGGTGAGCCTCATGACCGTGAAAATTACCCACACTGACGGTATTCAGAGCTTCTTCAAAGAAGCCGCCGGCTTTGGCAGCGACAACGGCAATCCGCGCCTCAAAAGCATCATCCTGCGCGTGCTGCAAGACAGCGCAAAAATCATCGAAGACCTGGAAATCACTGAAGACGAATTCTGGAAGTCCGTGGACTACCTCAACCGGCTGGGCGGCCGTTCCGAGGCCGGGCTGCTGGTGGCGGGTCTTGGCATCGAGCACTTCCTCGATTTGCTGCAGGACGCCAAGGATGAACAGGCCGGCTTGACTGGCGGCACCCCGCGTACCATCGAAGGCCCGTTGTACGTGGCCGGTGCCCCGGTGTTCGAAGGCCAGACGCGCATGGATGACGGCAGCGAGGAGGGCGTTGCCACCGTAATGTTCCTCGAAGGCCAGGTGTTCGACACTCAGGGCCAGCCGCTGGCCGGTGCCACTGTCGACCTGTGGCATGCCAACACCAAAGGCACTTACTCGTTCTTCGACCAGAGCCAGTCCGAATACAACCTGCGTCGGCGCATCATTACCGATGCCGAAGGTCGCTATCGCGCCCGCAGCATCGTGCCCTCGGGTTACGGTTGCGATCCGCAAGGTCCGACCCAGGAATGCCTTGACCTGCTGGGCCGTCACGGCCAGCGTCCGGCCCATGTGCACTTCTTTATCTCGGCCCCCGGCCACCGCCACCTGACCACCCAGATCAACCTGTCGGGCGACAAGTACCTGTGGGACGACTTTGCCTATGCCACCCGCGATGGTCTGGTGGGCGAAGTGCAGTTTCGTGACGACGGTGCCCGTGATGTGACGGGGCGTTATGCCGAGCTGAGATTCGACTTCCAGTTGCAGCCGGCAGCTGCTCCGGCAGCCGAGCTGCGCAGCCATCGCCCGCGCGCGTTGCAGGACAGCTGTTCGTCCGGCAACAGTTGAGCAACAGATTGAAGTGAATCCGGACACTGCGCGAGCTGGTCAAGCTCGCGCAGCGGCGCTCCCGCAAGAGGTGTGTCATGGGCATAGTCCGCAGTAATTAAAACTGGCATGGCCTGTGCAAAAGCTCGTGCAATGGGTAGCTTCAGGAGTCGTTCGATGCGCCGACACATGAACGGTGTCGGCGCATCGATCCTGTGCTCAGCGCTTAAAAATCCTGGAACGAGTGAATAACCATGAATAAGCCGCAAACCGGACAGGCAAACCCTGCCATCCGTGAGGCCGATGTGTTGATAGTTGGCGGTGGCCTGAGCGGCGCCATGTTGGCCATGCAGCTGCTGCGGTTGCCCGGCGCCCGGCAGATCGTCGTGGTGGAGCCGAGGGCGGAACTGGGGCGGGGTGAGGCCTACAGCGCCACCGAACTGGGGCATACCTTGAACGGCAATGCCGCGCGCATGAGCGTCGAGCCGGATGATGCCGATGACCTGACCCGCTGGCTGCAAGCGTATATCGCTGACGGCGGCTGGCCTGAGTCCGATCAACAGTCGGTGCCGGTGGCCGAGCTGTTCCCGCCACGCGGGCTGTTCGGGCTGTATGCCCGGCAACGTCTGGCCCAGGCGCTGGCGATTGGCGAGCGCAACGGCTCCAGCCTGACCCACGTGCGCGACGAAGTCATCGACCTGCAAACCCTTGAGCACGGGGTCGCAGTCACGCTCAAGGACGGTGCCGCGTGGCAGGCCGGGGCTGTGGTGCTGGCCACCGGGATGTTCCCGGCCGCCCGTACCGCCCAGCGCCAGTCCAGTGGCCTTAACGCGGCGGCGCTGGACCCTTGGGATGTTGAAGCGTTGCGCGGATTGCCTGTGGACGCCCGGGTGCTGATCATCGGCTCGGGGCTGACCATGGTCGATGCGCTGGAGTCGCTGAATCAGGCCGGGCATCGCGGGCCGATCGAGGTGTTTTCGCGTCACGGCCTGCTGCCCCATGTGCGCCGTCAGCCACCCGCCTGGGAAGATTTTTTGAGCCTGGCGCCGGATCTGCGCAGCCCCTTGCAGTTGCTGCGAGAGCTTAGGCGCCAATGTGCCCTGGCGCAGGCGCAGGGCATTGACTGGCAGGCGCCGCTGGACACCGTGCGGGTGCATATCGCCAGGCTTTGGAGTCAGGCCAGTGACAGGGAGCGCCGCCAGTTTGTGCGTCATGTGCGGCCCTGGTGGGAAAGCCATCACCATCGCTCGCCGCCCCAGGGCAATGCTTTGCTGGAGCGATTGCTCAAGGAGGGGCGGCTGAGTATCCGTGCGGCGTCATTGCAAGGGGTCGATAGCTCGGGCCCGCGAATTCGTCTGCGCTACCGTGGTCAGGATGAAGCGGTGTGGGTCGAAGGGGATGGGCTGATCAACTCCACCGGTATCGAGTACGACTGGCGTCGGGTGGATAAAGCCTTGCCCCGGCAACTGTTGCAGCGCGGGCTGATCCGGCCGGGTAATTTGGGGTTGGGGATTGCGGCGGACCCGGGCGGGGCGGTGTTGAATGCTGCGTCGGTACCGGCGCAGCGCCTGTTTGCCATGGGGCCGCCGCTGCGTGGCCAGTGGTGGGAAAGCACCGCGGTGACTGACGTTGCCTTGCAGGCCAAGGCGTTGGCGGAGCGGTTAGTGGGTCAGGCCCCTTAGCGCTCTCCCCGGGGGAGAGGGCCAAGGTCTGTTGACTACTGCGCTGTAGACGGTTTTTTCCAGAGGTTGATCCCGCCTTCCTGGGCAAAGCGGTCGATGCTGGCCAGTTCCTCCGGGCTAAAGGTCAGGTTCTGCAATGCCCCGACGTTCTCGATGATCTGCTCCGGCCGGCTGGCACCGATCAGCGCCGAGGTCACCCGCGGGTCGCGCAGGGTCCAGGCCAGTGCCATCTGGGCCAGGCTCTGGCCCCGTTGCCGGGCAATCTCGTTGAGCGCCCGCACATGGGCAATATTGCTCTCGGACAAGTGCGAAGCCTGCAACGAGCCACCGCCCGGACGGTTGACCCGCGCATCAGCCGGTATGCCATTGAGGTATTTGTCGGTCAGCAACCCCTGAGCCAGCGGGGTGAAGGCAATCACGCCGGCGCCCAGCTCGTCGGTGGTGTCCAGCAAGTCCTGTTCAACCCAGCGGTTGAGCAGGTTGTACGCCGGCTGGTGGATCAGCAGCGGTACTTTCCACTCCTTGAGCAAGGCGGCTATTTCCCGGGTCTTCACTCCGGAATACGACGAGATCCCGATGTACAGCGCCTTGCCCTGTTGCACGGCCGTGGCCAGGGCGCTGGCGGTTTCTTCCAGTGGCGTGTCCGGGTCGAAACGGTGCGAGTAGAAAATATCCACGTAGTCCAGCCCCATGCGTTGCAGGCTCTGGTCAAGGCTGGCCAGCACGTATTTGCGTGAGCCGCCGCCCTGGCCGTAAGGGCCGGGCCACATGTCCCAGCCGGCCTTGCTGGAGATGATCAGCTCATCGCGGTACTGCTTGAAATCTTCACGCAGCAAACGGCCGAAATTGGTCTCGGCGCTGCCGTAGGGCGGGCCGTAGTTGTTGGCCAGGTCGAAGTGGTTGATCCCCAGGTCGAACGCGGTGCGCAGCAGGGCGCGCTGGGTGTCGATGGGCGTGCTGTCGCCAAAGTTGTGCCACAGCCCCAGAGACAGTGCCGGCAGCACCAGCCCGCTGCGGCCCACGCGGCGGTAAGGGATGGAATCGTAGCGGTTATCGGCAGCGGAATAAGTCATCGAATCCTCTTCGTTCAGGTGTGTTCGTACGTTTTATGGGCGTGGCGCGCATGCATAGTGCCTGCTTTGGAGGCGCTGGTTGCACATCCGTTCATTCTGATTTTTTGGGCGGTGGCCCGGCACGGCCGGACATAGATTCGGACACGCATAATGGCCGCAACGATCCCCTTTTGGCCCGCTCCCCACTGTGAACCCGGGAGTCTGTCAGCAAGAATCAAGCCCACCCACCACACAACAATAAACTTTACCGTCCTTGCCCTTGGCCATTTGCAGGCCGCTGCCGTGTACAGAACATAACAACTATCGATCTCACGCCACATTCGGGGAACTGATCCATGGACACTATGAAACGCTTGCTGGGCGCCACTGTTTGCGGTCTGACCCTGCTGGCCGGCGCGGCGCACGCCGAACAGCGCCAGTTGCGGGTGTACAACTGGGCGGACTACATCCTGCCGTCCGTACCCAAGGACTTCGCGAAACAGACGGGCATCAAAGTGACCTGGGACTCCTTCGACACCAACGAATCCCTGGAAGCCAAACTGCTGACGGGCAACTCCGGGTATGACCTGGTGGTGCCGTCCAACCAGTTTCTCGATACCCAGATCAAGGCCGGCGTATTCCAGAAACTGGACAAGTCAAAACTGCCCAACTGGCAGCATCAAGACCCTGCGTTGCTCAAGCTGCTGGAGACCAACGACCCCGGTAACCAGTACGCCGTGCCTTACATGTACGGCACGGTGCTGATCGGTTTCAACCCGGCCAAAGTCAAGGCCGCGCTGGGTGACAACGCACCGGTGGACAGCTGGGACCTGGTGTTCAAGCCCGAGAACATGGCCAAGCTCAAGTCCTGTGGCGTGGCGATGCTGGATACACCTTCGGAAATCCTGCCAATAGCGCTGCATTACCTGGGCCTGGACCCCAACAGCCAGAACCCGGCCGACTATGAAAAAGCCAAAGAGCTGATGTTGAAGATCCGCCCGTACGTGACGTACTTCAACTCGGCCAAATACATGACCGACATTGCCAATGGCGATATCTGCGTGGCCATCGGTTACTCCGGCAGTTTTTACCAGTTCGGCAACCGGGCCAAAGAGTCGGGTAACGGCGTGGTAGTCGACTGGCGCCTGCCGAAAGAAGGCGCGCCGATCTGGTTTGATACGTTCGCCATCCCCAAAAGTGCGAAGAACGTCGCCGAGGCCCATGAGTTCCTTAACCACTTGCTGGAGCCCAAGGTGATTGCCGGGATCAGCGATTTTCTGGGTTACCCCAACGCCAACGAGGACTCGCTGGCACTGATCAACCGTGACATCACCGGCAACCCGAACCTGACACCCACCCCCGAGGCCCTTGCCAGCCTGTATGTGGTGCAGCCGTTGCCGCAAAAGCTGGAACGCGTACGGACCCGGGTCTGGACCAGCATCAAGTCGGACAAGTAACCCCTCGGGGGTAGTGAATGGGGGTTATCGCCAAGTGCCTGTCGGGTTTCTACACTGGGGGCACTTTATCGAAAGACGAGAACAGCACCATGCGTATCCGTGAGCTTGGCATCACCATCGGTTCAGGCACTCCGGGCGTGTACAACGCCATTACCGACGTCCCCGGGGTGCGTGTCGGTCATCACACGATCAATGTTGAAACCGACGAAGTATCCATCCACTCCGGTGTGACCGTGATTGAGCCCCGGGCCGGGGCCACCCACCTGCAGCCGTGCTTTGCGGGTGTGCATGTGCTCAATGGCAATGGCGACGCCACAGGGCTGGAGTGGATTCGCGAGGCCGGTTTGCTGACGTCGCCGATTGCCTATACCAATACCCACAGTGTTGGCGTGGTTCGCGATGCACTGGTGGCTGCCGAGCGTGAGATGGGCAAGCAGCACACCTATTGGTGCATGCCCGTGGTGCTGGAAACCTACGATGGCACGCTGAACGACATTTGGGGGCAGCACGTCACCGCCGAGCATGTGCACCTTGCCCTGCAAGCGGCCCGGAGCGGCCCGGTTGCAGAAGGCAATGTCGGTGGCGGCACGGGGATGATCTGCCACGAATTCAAGGGCGGGATCGGCACCTCTTCGCGGGTATTGAGCCCGGCGCAGGGCGGCTGGACCGTGGGCGCGCTGGTACAGGCCAACTACGGCGTGCGCGAAGCCTTGCGGGTGGGTGGTTACCCGGTAGGCACGGTGCTGGACGATGTGCCGTCGCCGTTTAAAAGCGCAGTCAATGTCGGCGTGCCGGGCATGGGGTCAATCGTGATTACCATCGCCACCGATGCGCCTTTGTTGCCTCACCAATGTACTCGTCTTGCACAGCGTGCCAGTGTCGGGTTGGCGCGAGTGGGGGGAGGTACCGAGGATTCCAGCGGCGATATTTTCATTGCCTTTGCGGTGGGCAACAACAACCTGCCGGCGGCCAACTTTGGCCATCCGGGTGAGCCGACCACGGCGTTGCAGATGGTCAATAACGACTACATCTCGCCGCTGTTTGCGGCAGCGGCGGATGCGGTGGAAGAGGCCATTCTCAATGCCATGCTTGGTGCTGAGGACCTGACGGGCTGTGGCAATACTGTGCTGGCGCTCAAGCCTGAGCGTTTGCTGGCTGCCCTTGAACAGGTGGGCTGGAAAGCAGTTTGAATTTTTGCGGGAGCCGGGCTTGCCTGCGAGGCATCCTCCAATCCGCTGTGAGAGCTGGTGTGGGAGCGGCTGTGGGAGCGAGCCTGCTCGCGAAGGCATCACCGGGGTTTGCCAGGAAGATCGTGTCGCCTGTTTCGCGAGCAGGCTCGCTCCCACATAAAAGGGTGTTGTTTCAAATCTGGTTATTGTCTTTGCTTTTGCTTTTGCCTTTGCCTTTGCTTTTGCTGTAGCCAGGGGAATGTACGAACAACGCGAATGCCCCCATTCCAGTTGGGCGTGTGTGGCGGATATGTACTTGGTGTTGCAGTTATTCATCCCGAGTACATATCCATTCAATGCGTCACGGCGTTCTACGGGTTTCGCCCTTACGGCGAGGCACTTTTTCCAAACGCCGAAAAAGTACCCAAAAAGGCTTGCCCCGGCGTACGGCCCTCGCTGCGCTCAGGTGTCCCTCGTTCCGGTCCCGCTCCGTGGGCACGCCGTGACGGGCCATCCTTGGCCCAACACGGCTCTCCCGGCATCCATGCCGGAAGACCCACTGCGCAGAACCTCCACTCGGCCTCCCGAAGGGGCGGGCAGATCAAAAGCAATGCCCGCCGAGGCGGCCGACCGGCCGGCCTGTTTGGCGGCGAGGTCTGCGAGACTCGCACATCTCCTCTGTGGGAGCGGGCTTGCTCGCGATGGCATCGGCGCGATTCAACTCAAATACCGCGCCGCTTGCATCGCGAGCAAGCCCGCTCCCACATGGGGTTGTGCAGTTTCAAGCTTTAACCTTTGCTTTTGCTGTAGCCACGGGATTAATCAAGCGACGCGAATGCCCCTCACAGGAGACAGGACGCAGGTGCTGTTATGGGGGTGGCGCGGCAGGACGCCGCGCCAGCCGCGATGGACCATGGATGGCCCGTCGCGGCGTGCCCCCATAACAGTGCCGGAGTGAGGGCACCGGGGGAGCCTGGGCGACCTCGACCGTATGGCAGGGCAAGGCCTTTTTGGTTCCTTTTGGGTCCTTGCAAAAGGGACTCGCTGTAAGAGCGAAACCTGTATTTCAGTTAAACGCGAATGCCGGATATGTACCCGGTGGTTCTGTTGTTTTTACAGCTGATTTACAGCGTACATATCCATTCGATGCGCCACGGCGTTCTACGGGTTTCGCCCTTACGGCGAGGCACTTTTTCCAAACGCCGAAAAAGTACCCAAAAAGGCT
>NZ_JBUZTL010000034.1:0-37268 GCF_055408345.1 Pseudomonas sp. B424
AATTCAGGGGAAAAGGTACGGCGTTGTTTGGTCATCTGACACCTCGTTCTGGCGAGCATTCTCGCCTAAATGGGTGTCCGGTTTCATTAGACCACTACAAGATTCGCTCATGACTGACACCTCTTCTTGTTTTTATGGGCCCACCTGACGGCGGGTAATAAGTAAGAGGATTTGTCAGTCGGAGCGTCTATCGGAGAGGTCCGTTTGGGGTGTAGTCCGTGGCTTTGTGTTTGGCGAGATAGGTTGATTTGGACTACTGATCGCTCTGGCTTTTCTCCCCAAATCCCGGATCAACCCGCTTGCCGATATCCCGCAGTCGCGCCCAGTGATCCACGATGGCAGGCGTTTCATCCAGGCTGCTGACGAACATCCACAGGTAGGTCATGACCGCATATACGTGTCCGGCTTTTACTGCCGGTGACAGGGCCAGTTGACTGATGGCGATCACAAACAAGATGGCCGAAATCACGCCCACAAACAGATAGGCCGACGCCTCGCGGTCCGAGAGCCAGATCCGCAGTTTCGAGAGCAACTGGTAATGGCGTTGCAGCGTTTTAGCCCCGACGCTCTGTACCAGACCGATCTCTTGCTCCAGCCGGTCATTGAGCCGTTCGTACAGTTCCTGATTGCGTCGGGAAAAACGCGGCAGCAGTGATGCGCACACCAGCAACACCGCCAGGCATGCCAGGCCGACCCACGGCTGGATCACCAGCAACATCACGGCGGCACCTCCGATTGGCGTAGTTTTTTGAAGGCTAGCAATTTGGTTGCCAGCATGAGTCGTCGAGACAACTGCCATGATGATGCTGTCGCAGAAATTTTTTTCCAGCTTTTGAAGCGAGAACGGATCAAGCGAAAAATCCACATCACACGGGAAGATGCTCGTGGTGATGCGTTCGATTACATCGAGGTGCTTTACAACGCAAAACGTCGTCATGGTCTCAACAATCAGATGTCCCCGGTAGAGTTTGAAAAGCGTTACACCGCGAGCTTGGAGAGTGTCTAGAAAAACCGGGGCTATTCAATGTTTCAAAGGCTTTCTTACAGAGTCTCGTGATGTAAGCAAGACGCTATGCAACGGTTTTTTAAATATGCTGTATTCTGGGGCGTGTTGATTTGAACCTCCTAAGGGAGGGCGGGAGAGAGGATTTCGATGGATGTCTATTACTACGACGCTGAAAAGATGATCCTGAGTCGGGCTGAACGCTCAACCAGCTTGGGCAGTAATGAAAGTGATTTGCTGTTAGCGTTGATTGATGGGATCACTGAGAAGGAGGCGCTGATATCGCGTGTTTGGGGAGATAGAGGGGTAGTCATCTCTGATAGCAGTTATTATAAAACGGTTCATACGCTTCGCGCGGCCTTAGTTGATGTCGGGATAGAACGTAATCACTTAAAAACGTTGCCTCGACGCGGTTTGATATTGCTGTGTGAAATAACGCTGATATCTAATGCGCCATTGATAGATAGCGAAAAGTCGGAGCTGACTGATCAGAGTATTGGTGGAGATGTTGAAAAGGGCGAAAATAATGTTGTAGGCGAGAGCGGTAACACTGCGCCGGCAATGTTAGCCCAGGATGCGCAGCTGGAGCAATTGACATTTAAAGATGAGTTGGATTTCGACTTGGATTTGGATTCGCTTGATGGTGAAGCCGGGTTTGTGCGGCGACATGTACATGTCTTTGTATTGATACTCGCCGTTCTGGGTGTCCTGCTGCCTGTTGTCTATGCATACTTGATGTACAAAAAGCCACCTGATTTGGAAGAGTGGAAACTTGTCTGGGAAGATAAGGGGGTTGAGCTGTATGCAGAGGAAAGTGAAAGTATGTCAAAGGAAGATGTGCTGACTGCAATGAGTGGTTTTGCTCGCCCTTTGAAGTTGATGGATACTAACTATTACGTGAGAAAGCCACTGAGTCAACTGCTGATAAGTTGCGTCAGGACGGGAAGTGCTGTGGAGGGCATATGCGTAAATTATCTGCGCGTTGGAAAAAAATAATTGCATTGGCTTCGGTATGTTCGTTATTAGTGTTTGGTAGTTTAATCTATCGTTATCTCGCGGGAATTCACAAAGATATTCCGCAAGTGCCTTGCAGTGCATCTATCGATTTCGTGCATGCAGACGATGATAAGGGTATCTGGCAAGGTAGAGGTGATATGATCATTGACCCGAAGGAAGGTGCGTTGTATGTATATTACAGGGTTGAAAGTCCTGAGGGTAAGCAGTATGTGTACAATCGGAGATTTGAGTTGTCATTGAAGCGAATTGATACTTCACGGTATCTATTTAAAACAACTGCTATTTCAACGTTTGATGGGGACACAGCAGAGAATAATATTCCTTTCATGGCGCGTGGGTTTCAAGGGGGGGTGATAACCTTTAGTTTTTTCTCTGAGTTTGACTACTATTTTAATATAAATAATTTGGTTATAGGGGTGTGCCAGGTTCCTCGTTAAGGCGATTTTGTTGGGTGTTTAAGTCTCGGGGTATCCCGAAGGGTCAGGCCTTTGTTGTGAGGCTGGCCCTGGCCCCTGTACATGGTAAGGCGCTCGTTGGCGAGCTGGTGTGGGCCTAGGCATGAAAAGGTAAGAACAAGTAATCAGGGTGGTAAGGACAGCGAAGAACAAGTAATCAGGGTGGTAAGGACGGCGGAAGTCTTTAAGAGGATAGTGTGATCGTCTTATAAGGCGTTGCCTTGAAACAGGGCGTTGTGGCAGCGAATAGGAGTGAGGTTGATTTGCTGTTGTTCAATTAGGTGTTGGGCTCGGTGTGTTTTTGGATAAGTATTTTTCAAAATCTCGTATTTTTAAAGTCAAGGTCAGGTGCGTTCGATGTTTCTCGGCTATCAAGAGCGACTACTGCTGCGTGCCGGATTGAGAGTTGATGAAGGTAAGGTTCCTCGGATGGGATATAGGTATAGCGCAGATGTTGAGTTGGGTTGGTGTTCTGCTTTGCTAGTGGTGCTGCTCAACGGTTTGGTTATTTATTTTTTGTGGAATTGATTTGAAGTTGGATTGCAGGGTGGTTTGTTAGGCTGAGCCCGTCGATCGCAAAGTGGTCGAGGCCTTTTCTGAAGGGGGTATCGCAGAGCATGGTCTAAGTAATAATGTCATTGTGGCTGCATCATCCGTTTAGATAAGTAGTGTTTAACACATATAGTTGGAGTCTTTGTGGTGCGTGTTAATAAAATAGATGTGCGCGTGGATACGTTAACTTCGGCATTGGAAAAAAAGGCCGGTAATAAATCGATTTCCTCGAAAACAGAAAAAAAACTAGTCGCTATTGCAAGGGGGCAATTGGGGTTGAGTCCTGTGACCTCGAGTGTGATATTTACAGGTGTGGGGCGTGGAGATTTTAGTAAGGTAGACGCTAATGGGTTGTCTGATCAGTTTGACTTGGATGGGTCTTTAAGGCAGCGCGAGGCGGCCGTCAATATCTGCAATATACTTCGCGATGTAAATAATAAATGGATCGTGGGGGAGGGGAAGGAAAAAACCCCTGCGTTGAATAAGTTTGATAAGTATTTTGGGCGGGCCAAAATAATCGCGGGAGATGTTTATGAGCCTCCTGTGTGGGGCCTAAAAAAGCCGACTTAAGTAATCGATCATAGTAACCGGTTGTGAGATGCGTTGTTTGTATTCTGAGCCGCGACTGTTCTTGAATGGTTGTCGTCGGTGAGAGTGATTGTTCAAGGTTAGTCCAAAAAGGAAAACGTTATGATTATGAATCCGTACTCTGCGGCAATGTCATATTCGACATTATTAAACTGTGCCGCCAGCCATTCAGTAACGTGTGCTGTATCAACCCCTTCGTCAGATAAATTACTTGCAGAACGAGAAGGGCCGGCAGAAGGTAAGGGTTGGTTAGAAGGTATATTTGTTCGCGTCTTTGATGCGGTTAGTGAATATGCTACAGAGCTGCTACAATTTTTTAATTCTTTTTTTAGCAATGATGATGTGTCGAAATCCGAAAGCAATAACGTTGCTTTTAACGGTTCATCTGTCTTGGATGCCACATTGGATCAACTTGGTCTTGGTTCGTTAGAAGTGCAAATGAAAAAAACAGCATTGCTATTGTCGTTGAAAAGCCTGGCTAAAGTAATTGATCTAAATATGCTTGAGAGTGAAGATTTAAAAGAGCAGCACAGGCTGTTAGCAACGAATAACGGTGTCATACGAGTGGTGGTGACGGCATTGGCCTCAGTAGAAAAATGCTCTGACAGCAGTGCTGAGCGTGCGACTGCAGAAAGTTTGTTGGCGCGTGAAATTGGGGGGGCTGCTTTTAAATCTTGGGGAACCACTGAAGGCCCTGCCGTGGATTTTCTCAGGCATGCAAGTAGTGATGATTTAAAGTCTGCGACTGAAGGACTGAAATCAATGGTGGACGAGATTTTGCAGTTAAAGTCGCGTGCCGAACAGAGGCTTAATAGCGACAAGCTTTAAAAACATACTGCTCCGGTCAGGATCTAAAGGCCTATAGCTTTAAATGCTAATGTGAGTAAATTTCATTCGGTTTTTATCTAAGAGAGGCGCCTGTGAGTGGGCAATTTTTTAATCTGATAAAGGAACTGTATCTGGCCTTGTCATTGCCAGAACCAGACGAGATAAATTCAGTCTCCAGCTTTCAGGTCGGCAATCAGCTCTGCCATGTCACTGAGCATCCTGTGGATTACATGCTGATGTTTGTAACGGTTGTACCAGTGTTGGGCGCATTGGCGGCAGAGCAGAATATTTTTAGTCAAGATCCATGCAGGCCTGTGCTTGGACTCGACCCAGTCAGTCAAAGTCAGGTGCTGTGGTCTCGACAGTCGATGGCATACATGGACCGTGCATTAATTCATCACCAGTTGGAGCAGTTGGTCTTTGCCGCAGATAAATTGATGGGCGTAAGCATTGATTAATACTTGGGCAGTGATTATTTGTGCACTTATTTTTCAGGTGTCGTTCATTACAGTATTTTGTAGCAAAAGGGAGCGGATGCCATAACTTATCATAATGATGACCGTTTGTGCTCGTGGGTATTCTGTTGGCTGTCACCGAGCAGTAATAAGTCAGCGATAGGTATCAGCTTTATTGAGAGGGCAGTTAAAGGAGTTGCGTCTGATGAGAGTTGTATTGGTAGATGACCATGCCGTCGTACGTCTGGCCATTCGTATGATCTTGAGAGCAGAAGGGCATGATGTCGTCGCGGAGTGTGATAATGGCGCGGACGCGGTCAGAATCATTGTCCAGGAGGAGCCCGATATCGTTGTGCTTGACTTGGATATTCCTCTATTGGATGGAATGGCAGTCATAGACCGTTTACGCTTGTTAGGTAATCAAGCAAAAATAATTATTCATACCGGGTTGAGAAGTTCGGCCTACACGGCGCTTTGCATGCGGGCCGGTGTGTTCGCGTATGTGTCAAAAATGGAAGACCCGCAAGAAATCATTGTGGCAATGCAAGCGGCCATTAATAATAAGCGCTACTTTCCAGCAGAGACGATTATTTCTGTGCGGGCGAGTGATTGGGAACATGATGAAAGCCGGCTACTCGCGACCCTCTCCAGGCGGGAACTTAAGGTGCTGCATGGGCTATCAGTGGGTTTGACCAATAAGCTTATTGCCGAGGATATGCTGGTTAGTAATAAGACGGTGAGCACATACAAAGGTCGAATTATGCAGAAGCTTGGTCTTTCAACATTGATGGATGTGATCGACTTTGCCAAGCGTAATCAGGTGAGTTGACTTATGTTTCATGCGAGCTGTCGGTGGCTAATAAATATTGCATTTGTTTTTTTCATGATCGAAGCTGAAGCATCATCTGCAGTGTTCGCGGCTGAGGGTGTTTTGGCAGAAAGTTGTGAGTTTTCGACGAGACTCAATCTTGATTCTTACTTTGGTGAGGGCGGAGTACTTAGACGCTATGGATTGTCTAGGCAGTCATGCGCCTTTTTTCTCTTGCTCATCGTTTTTACCTGTTTGGCTATTAGAAGCCGCTGTAATGAGCGGGCCCTTCGTGTGGCACATCAGAAACTTAACAAGCAAGTATTGCTCATGCAGTGCTTATTGGACGCTGCTCCGGCGCCTCTTTATATGAGGGATAGTCAGGGCGCGTTGTTGTTATGCAATAGAGCTTATCTCGATTTTTTCAACGTCGAAGCTGAGCACGTGGTTGGTCAAAAATTAAGTCATGTGTGCGTCGTTGATAGTGCGTTGGCTGTGGCGTACGAAAAAGTTTACAAGCAGGTATTTGAAACTGGAAAAACATTCACTGATCTTTTTTCGATTCAATTCGATCAGCGTTTTTATCAGCTCTATTTATGGGTGTGTCCCCAATACAGCGAGCAGGGTGAAATAATTGCCGTTGCGTGCGGGTGGACGGATGTATCCGAGCGAGAATATTTGATCGACACACTGCGCCAGGACAAAAGTAGAGCTGAAACGGAAAGCCATTACAAATCGCATTTTCTTGCCGTCATGAGCCATGAATTACGTACACCCATGAGCGCAATGATCGGCGCTTTGGAGTTGGCCAAAAATCCTGCTGGCGCGGACGATGCTCCACACCTTATCGGTATTGCCCATCAATCTGCTCAAAATATGCTGGAGTTGATTGGGGATGTGCTTGATATTTCCAAAATCGAGTCTGGAAAATTAGAGTTGAATCTGATGCCTTGCCAGCCTGTGCAACTGGTTCAAACTGTCATTGACAATTTTTCATCTGTAGCAAGAGAGAAAAATATTAACCTTGAATTCAGTAACGAAGGCGTCGACATCAGTGTTCATCTAGATGGCTTGCGCTTCAGGCAGGTAATCTCGAATTTAATCAGTAACGCCCTGAAATTCACGCCTCAGGGTGTCGTATGCGTCAGCTTGGCGATCACTCAATTAAATGATACTCGCGCTGAGCTTCAATTGAGAGTCGAAGATACAGGCATCGGCATTGATCCTGTGCTCCAGGATCGTTTGTTCAAACCTTATAGTCAGATATTGCCTTCTGATTTGTCGCGCCAGTCGGGTACGGGGCTTGGGTTAGCTATTTGCAAGCATCTCATGTCTTTGATGAGCGGGTCGTTAGCGTGCTATAGCAAACTGGGCCAAGGCTCGTGTTTTTCAATAAGCGTCGAAGTGGATGTATCGACCACAGCAGATACGCGGGATTACATTGATCAGTGCGACTCGCCAGCATGTTTGTCGCCATCCCAAATCTTGTTGGTAGAAGATGATGAGTTAAGCCGCCGGGTTCTGCAGCTTCAATTGGAGTCGCTCGGTATGTGTGTGACCACGGCACGAGATGGTGTTGAGGCCTTGGGGTTGTGGAAAACTGAGCATTTCGACTGTGTGATTACCGACGGCAATATGCCGCGAATGGGGGGGGATGAATTAACCCGCCAGATTCGCAGTCATGAGCAGGAACAAGGCCGCCTACCTGTTTTCATAATAGGGCTCACGGCGAATGCTCAGCAACAGGAAGTCCTGCGTTGTAAAGCGTCCGGTATGAATGATTGTCTGTTTAAACCTCTGACCCAGCACAAGCTGATATCGATTTTAAGTGTAGCTGAGCAAAAGCGTCAGCGTTCGGCTGAACAGTTTGAAAGCTTTGATATAGCGTCTATACACGCTATCACCCAGGGTAATCTCGATCGTATTGACGAGTTGCTCAGCACTGTGAGTCGTACCAGTATTGAGGATCTTGCGGCCATGCAAGCTTATTTTGCATGTGGCAACTTTACAGCCTTGGCCGGGCTCGGCCATAAAATCAAAGGTGGTGCGAGAATGATCAGGGCTGAAGGACTGGTCGCCGCCTGTTCAGAGCTAGAGCGCTGCTGCGAGCGTAATTTTTCACCGAATGAAATTCGATCTTTGATCGAGGAGCTCTCCAGGCGCATTTGTTCTCTCGTGCGAGGAGTAGAGCGAGCGATAGGCCGGCCTCTCAGTTTCAATAGAGCTGTTGAGTTAGAGAGGCCATCAGTTTCTCATCAAGATTAGAGGCCGGGAAAGAATCATCATTGTCGTCGGGAAAGTATCCGAGCTGATGATGAGGTAGCTGACGTGAGAGTAGCAGAGGAGACGGAGCAGACTTTGACGTTAGAACAATGGTGTTCTGTGGCACGGCCGGGCGTGCAGGTTCTTCGTATTCGTAATGGTCAGTCGGCTTTATGTCTGTCGCATAGCGAGAGTTCAGTGCAATGGTGCTTTCCTGCGCGATGGCAAGGTTTGTTGCTTTGGCGCCCAGGGTTAAAAGTGTGCGCAGGCAATGCCTGTGTGTTGGTACCGTCGAGCATAAGCCTGGTCAAGTTGCAGTTTTTTATAGATCAGGGGCAATCGATCACGGGTCAGTCTGCATCTGCCGAGCCATGGGCTGTGTTGCGTGAGTCCGGCATTCACGATCAATCGTTAGCGACGCTTGAGTGCTGGTACTTGGCGCTGGCGATGAAAGGTGCAGAAAGCTATCGGATCTTTGCCCGGGAGTTGCGTTGTATCGAAAGTTACCAGCTGTTGGGATTTTTACTTAAAGAAGGTTCCAATAGCGCAAAGCTCCAACACCTTGCTGAGCGGTATGGCGTTTCAACTTCGCATTTTCGCAGGCTTTGCCATCATGCATTGGGTAATGCCCCGAAGTCAGAATTGCGCGAATGGCGTACTGCCAGAGCTTTATTGATGATGGCTGATGGGCAGAGCAACTTGACTGATGTCGCCTTGGAGTTTGGCTATGCCTCCTCCTCACATTTCTCCAAAGAGGTCCGAGAGCTGGTCGGAGTTGCGCCGAGTAGTTTGATCGACATAACCCGACTTTCTAGCGAATAAATTGATGATTTCTAAATACACCATTCGACATGCAGTGTTAGTTATGCTGTGTTGCTTGTTACCCACTGTTGGTTCTGCTGCACCGATGCGTACCGGCGATGGCTATGTTGCCCGGCAGGAAAGTTTACGCGCCTTTTTTGATGTGCTGTCTGCTTCGTTGGGTAAGCCCATCATTCTTAGCAAAGCTGCCGCGCGTCGCACAATTACCGGCGAGTTTTCCTTAGCCTCGCCGCAAAAAACCCTGCAACGAATCACTCGCCAGATGGCATTGATTTGGTACAGCGATGGTCAGGCAATCTATGTGTATGAAGCAAGTGAGGCGAAAAGTACGGTTATTTCACTGAACACCATTACGGTGGAAAAGCTGAACTCCTTTTTGCGTCGCTCCGGCTTGCAGGACACACGTTACCCTCTGCGTAACGATGGCCTTCGAACATTGTACGTATCAGGCCCACCTATTTACGTGGATCTGGTGATGCAGGCCGCACAGTTTATGGATAACCAGAGCGCGGATTTACAGCTGGGCCAACAGCGAATCGGAGTCATCAATTTGCGCAACACCTTTGTAGGTGATCGCAAATACGAGCTGCGGGATGAAAGTATTACGATTCCCGGGATGGCAACGGCCATTGAGAGTTTGCTCAAAGGCGAAAGCCGTGGTGTGGAAACGAGCATCAGTCGTGACACGGGCGGGCGACCTTCAGTTATGCCGACTTTCCCTCATGCCGGTCTGAGTGAGCCCGACAGCGCTATAACCGACAAAGCAGCGCCCAGGATAGTGGCTCGAGACCTTGCCGCAGGCAATATCAGGGTGGTTGCTTACCCGGATACCAATAGCCTGCTGGTCAAGGGGCTACCTGAGCAAGTACGGTTTATAGAAAATCTGGCAGCCGCGCTTGATGAGTCCAAGCGTCATGTCGAGCTGTCGTTGTGGATCATCGACTTGCAGAAGGATGATTTGAACGAGCTGGGCGTTGACTGGAAGGGTTCCCTCAAAGTCGGCCCAAACGTTCAGGCAACACTTAATGGAGGTTCGTTGAGTACGCTGGACGGGTCTTCGTTTATGGCAGCCATATCAGCCCTAGAAACCAACAAACGCGCCCGGGTGGTATCCCGGCCTGTGATTCTCACCCAAGAAAACGTGCCGGCCATTTTTGATAACAATCGCACGTTCTACGCCTCCCTTATTGGTGAGCGCGCCGTTGAGTTGGAGCATGTGACGTACGGCACACTGATCAGCGTTTTACCGCGCATTTCGGCAGCCAATGAGATCGAAATGGCGCTGAACATTGAAGATGGCAACGAGGTTGAGCCTGGCCGAAGCAATGGCGATGGCTCCTATGTTCTGCCAACCGTGGGGCGTACGCGCATCAATACTGTAGCTCGCGTACCCCGGGGTAAAAGCTTGCTGGTCGGTGGGTTCACCCGTGACGAAGGTGGAGATGTAATTAAGCGCATACCAGTACTTGGGCATATTCCTTATTTGGGCCGTTTGTTTAGCTATCGTCAAACACGTACATCCAGCACCGTTCGCGTGTTCCTGATTCAGCCCAAGGAGCTGGACGCCCCCCTGATGCCAGGTGCCGCGCAGATTGCCTCGGAAGCGCTGGGGCGCATAACACGCGATCCTGCCGATATAGCTGTGCTGCGCGCAATGGAGCGCTGATATGAGCATTGGTGGCATCACTCCACGCATGCAAATGTTGCGTATGGCCCAAAACAATGAGCCTCAGATAAAGCCTGGCGAAGGTCCTGAGGATGATGCTACACCGGCTGCGAATGTGCAGCGCTTTGTCGAAAACAGCGACGAAATGGCCGCTTCGTTACGCGCCCAATTTCGTCGTCGCGGGGATTTTGGCAATAAGTTTGAGGGCATGTCGGAGAGTTTTGAACGCGTTCTTGATGAAGACGTGATTCCTAAAGCCAAGCAGGTTATAGCGATTGCCAAATTGGGTGATCGAAGCATCGAATGGCTTTTGGCGCAGGCGCGGGGGATGTTTCCCGATGACAGCGATCTGGTGCTGGTTTTGCGCGAGTTGTTACGCAGCAAGGTGTTGGCCGAAGCCATCCGTCAACGCCTTGAACTCATGCTCAACGAGGTGATCAGGCAGACGCCACAAAAGCGTTTGAAGGCCGGCATCAATACTGCCCTCAAGGCCAAGATGTTCGGTAAGGCACTGGCCCTGCGAGCCGCGTTGATGCGCGATACCTACCGCTCTTTTTTAGAGAGCGATGCCAGTTCCAGTGAGTCTTATGAAGACTGGATTACGCTATATGGTTACTCGCACCGCGGGTCTGTTCTGGAGTTTATCGAAGCGGCGCTGTTAACGGATATTGATGCTCAAGACCCAAGTTGTTCGGGGGAAGAGTTTGGTCAATTACTGAAAAAATTGGGTGAGCTTAAACGACTTCGCTCAGCCGACGCTGCTTTTATTCAGCGTTTGTTGAGTGATGAATTGATCTGTCGGCACAACGGCAGTGAGCCGGACTGGCTGGTGTTTATGCTGGGGTTGTTGCAATTTCCGGATGAGCTTGAGCAGTTACTACAGGGTATTTTTGGTGCGCGACTGCTGTTGGCCGAGCACAACGAACGTGCGCAGTTGCTCCAGTTTCTGCGTTTGATGTGCCTGGCGCTTCCTCATGAATTGTATTGCGATGAGGAGGCTATACATCGAGTGGCAGAACAGTTTACGCATTTGGCCGATCTGGTTTATTCCCATGAAACCATTGAACGGCATGGTGCACTAGTCAAACGGCTAACTCCTTAGTTTTCAAGGTATGCATTGATCATGTTGGATAAATTTTTACGTAGCCTGACGTCGCGCCCGGAATTATTGATTCTGACGTTGATGGTCACGATTATTGCCATGCTGATTATTCCACTGCCCACATGGCTGGTGGACTTTCTCATTGGTTTAAATATCGTTATTGCGATTCTTATTTTTATGGGTTCGTTCTATATCGAGCGAATTTTAAGTTTTTCTACCTTTCCCGCATTGCTGTTGATTACGACGTTGTTTCGGCTTGCACTGTCGATCAGTACTAGTCGCCTGATTTTAGTTCAGGCCGATGCCGGCGATATTATCGCTTCCTTTGGTGATTTTGTTATCGGCGATAACTTGGTTGTCGGCTTTGTCATCTTTGCCATTGTTACCATCGTGCAGTTTATCGTGATTACCAAGGGCTCGGAGCGGGTCGCAGAAGTGGCTGCGCGTTTCTCTCTGGACGGTATGCCCGGCAAGCAAATGAGTATTGATGGTGACCTCAAAGCCGGTGCCATTGATGCCAAAGAAGCCCGTGAGCGGCGCAGTACCCTGGAGCGTGAAAGTCAGTTATATGGTTCTTTCGATGGTGCCATGAAGTTTATTAAAGGGGATGCGATTGCCGGGATTATCATCATCTTCGTGAATTTTCTGGGCGGTATTGCCATCGGTGTCGGTCAATTAGGCATGGATATGTCTACCGCCTTGTCGACCTATACCCTGTTAACCATTGGTGATGGTTTGGTAGCACAGATTCCAGCGCTTCTGATTGCCATCGGCGCCGGTTTTATCGTGACCCGGGTCAATGGCGATGAAGCCAATCTGGGTCGCAACATGATGACCCAGATGCTGGGTAACCCTTTTGTGATTGGGGTCACAGCAGTGCTGGCCCTTGGTGTCGGTGCACTGCCGGGCTTTCCAGTTTGGGTTTTCATCATCATCTCTATTGCCTTGGCAGCGGTGGTGTTCTTTCGCCACAGAGCGAGCAAAAAAACCTCCGGTGCCGTACCAGTCCCCCACGAGCCAGGTACAGACAGTGATCCTGAAAGCCAGTTGGGCCTTGTTGAGAATGTGGACGACATGGCAACCGAAACGATTGCGTTGATGTTGCTGGTGCCAACTAACCGCCTCGAAGAATTACGTTCCGCACAATTGTGTGAGCGCTTCCGCAGTCAATTCTTTATTGATTATGGAATACGTATCCCTGAGCCTCAATTACGCGCGGCAGACAACCTACCGGAAGGTCAGGTGGCCGTGCTGATCAATGAAGTACGCGCGGATCAGTTCGATATTTACTTTGATTGTTTGCGCATCGTTGATTACAAGCAGGAACTGGAGCACTTAGGGTTAGACTTGGTAAAGGGCATTGACAGTAACAAACAGGTCAGCGTTTGGGCCGCCACTGCTGAGCGGGAAAAATTGCAACACCTTGGCCATCAACTGCGTCCTGCCTACGATGAGTTCTATCGTTGTCTGGTGACACTTTTGGCCCGCAATATCACAGAGTTTTTTGGTGTTCAGGAAACCAAAACCCTGCTGGATGAAATGGAGGCGCGGTATCCCGACTTGCTTAAAGAAGTGTACCGTCACGCTACGGTGCAAAAAGTCGCCGAGATTTTGCAGCGTCTCATTGGTGAGCGAATCTCGGTACGTAATATGAAGTTAATACTTGAGTCACTTGCGCATTGGGCATCGCGCGAAAAAGATGTGCTGGCGTTGGTCGAGCATGTACGAGGCGGGCTCGCCCGTTATATCAGTAATAAGTTTGCTCACGGTAATGACCTGAGGGTGTTGCTGTTGTCGCCCGACTTCGAAGATGTGGTGCGTAAAGGCATAAGGCAAACATCGGGAGGCAGTTTTCTGAATCTTGAGCCGGCCGCCAGCGAAGAGTTGATGGATGCCCTGGCTGTGGGGTTGGACGGTTTACATATTCCACAAAAAGACATGGTTGTTTTAGCATCAGTGGATGTAAGGCGTTATATCAAGAAAATGATCGAAGGACGCTTCCGCGAACTCGACGTGATCTCTTTCGGCGAAGTCTCAGACACTATTTCTGTGAATGTTATCAAGACCCTATAAGGAACCTGCATTATGAATTATATCGATATCGCCAGTTTGCTTCGTGAGGCCCTGGCGCTCAGTGGTTGTACGGATGAACAAATGGGAAGTTTTGATGGGCATAGCACAATCGAACTGGAACTGTCCGATATGCCGGCCATTAAACTTGGATTTATTGACGATGGTGTCTGGTTTTGGAGCACGCTGGTTGAGTGCAGCGACATGCTTTTAATGCATCGCTCTACTGAGCTGTTGCGTTTTCTGATGCAGGGTTTTGCCTTTGCACGTACGGAGCAAATGCAACTCCTGGAAGTCGAAGGCATGCTGGAAGTTCGTGTGCTTTTGGCTGACTCCGCCCTGATGAGCGCTGATTCCTTAGCGGATGCGGTAGAGGGTTACCTAGGAGCGCTCACCACGTTGTGCGAAATCGTTAATCAATGAGTCGTCCAGCCCTGGAGCGTCGTGCCGCGCATCCGCTGCGGCTGACCGGGCCGTTGCTTGAAGCGGCGCTGTATGACGTGGTAATCGGCGAAGTGTGCGAGGTGCGCGGGGACTGGCGCGACACAGATGTCTGTGCCCGCGCACAAGTCATTGGGTTCAGCCCGGATGCCGTATTGCTCAGCTTATTGGGCGATGCACGCGGTTTATCGCGTGAGTCGCTCATCGTTCCGACCGGAGCGTTGCTGAGCCTGTATTGCAGCTCGGCCATGCTCGGTTGCGTGGTCGATCCCCAGGGCAATATCGTCGAGCGCTTGAGCGGGGCTGATGCATTTGATGGTCGTGATTGTCTGGTGGACGCCAGTCCACCCGGCTATCAGCAGCGCCGCCCGGTCAATTCACCGCTGCCCACGGGTATTCGGGTTATTGATGCGCTGCTCACTTGCGGTATTGGTCAGCGTATCGGGATTTTCGCGGCGGCGGGCTCAGGCAAAACGTCATTGATGAACATGCTGATCGCCCACAGCGATGCGGATGTGTTTGTGGTGGGGTTGATCGGTGAGCGGGGCCGTGAGGTCACGGAGTTTGTCGAGGAGCTGCGTCATTCTGACAAGTGCGCCCGTTGTGTCGTGGTTTACGCGACCTCTGACTTTTCCTCGGTAGACCGCTGTAACGCGGCATTACAAGCGACGACGATTGCTGAGTTTTTCCGTGATCAAGGCAAGAATGTCGTCCTCATGCTGGACTCCATGACCCGATATGCACGTGCCCGGCGTGACTTGGCGCTGGCGGCAGGGGAGGCGCCCGCGCGACGCGGTTACCCGGCTTCGGTTTTTGATTCGTTGCCGCGTTTGTTAGAGCGACCGGGGGTCACGGGCAGCGGCAGTATCACGGCTTTCTATACGGTGTTGCTGGAGAGTGACGACGAGCCGGATCCGATTGCCGAAGAAATTCGCTCGATCCTGGATGGCCATATTTATCTCAGTCGTAAATTGGCAGCCAGTGGGCATTTCCCGGCGATTGACGTGTTGCGAAGTGCCAGCCGAGTGGCCAATCAAGTCACGGATAAAAGTGTGCAGCAATTGGCCAGTCGTACCCGCAGCGTATTGAGTCGCCTTGAAGAACTGCAAGTGTTTGTCGACCTGGGTGAATATCGTCCCGGTGAAAATGCCGCTAATGACAGCGCCATGTCGTGTCGTGAAGCGCTGATGGACTGGCTGCGTCAAGACCTGGATGACGGCTCTCCGATGAATTCGGCGCTGGAGAGTTTAAGTGGCCTTATTAAGTGAAATCCGGCGATTACTGGGGTTCAGTGATCTTCGCCAAACGCAATGCGCTCGAAAACTGGACAGAGAAACGCGTTCACTGTTGCCGCTGGAACGTGAGCTGAACGAAATCGAGTTGCGCATTCAAGGCCTGCACGAACTTTTACTGAGTCACCGAGTTGAGGCTCAAAGCTTAAGTTACTCGCAATTGCTCGGTCTTCTGCGGCGTCAGGCGGTGATCCGTCGTCAAGTCAGCAACCTTGTGCTGGATCGCGAACGTATCGGGGCTCAGTACCAGCACATCACGTTGGGTATTGAGCAATTGCAACTTCAGCGCAAAACATTGCAAAAAAAGCATATGAAATATCAGGGCCTGGAGCAGCGGTTGTTAGTTGCTAATCGTTCACGTCAGTGGCGACAGGAAGAAAATGACATTGAAGAATTATTGATGAGTTTGAGATGACCAGCATAAAACCCCCAATGGCAGTCAGTCGATCGGTGAATGTTCGTTTGTCGTGTGACAAACCTGATGATGTGCTCAAGGTACGTGCCACGACAGCACACAAAAAAGGCGTCGAACTCGATGAAATGCCGCAAGGGGTTCTGGCGTTACTGGCACAGCTGCAGCCCTTGCCTGCTGAAGCCTTAAAGCTGGCTATCGGCCCCTTGAGTGCGGGGCAACAGGTTGTGCCGAAAGCATCGGGCATGGCAATTGCCACGATGGCTGCGGCCCGCATTGATTTGGGTCATCAGCGCACTTCGGGCCAGCATTCATCAGTGGCTGTTTCTAAGACCGCGGCCGCAGTCATACAGGCAACGTCTGTGCCTATAGCAGCCGCGACTCAGGTGGCTATAGAGCTGGGCCGGGAAGTAGTTACAACCCCGGCACCTAAATACCAGGCAGGGGTAGCGCCCATTAATGCACCGATTACCGATAAGGTAGGCATGATTGAGGCTTCGGACAAACCGCTCAAAAAGAGGGTCATGCCTTCACCACCAGACGCTTTTTTACTGACGGAAGCTCAATTGTGGGCGGCTAAACCAAAAAACCGACTATCTGTCCCGACAGTGGACAGCGCGCCACTTGCGAAGCGTGAAAAAGTTGAGACAGCGTCAGTTAACGTGACTTCGGCTGTACCTGCTCGGGTTAGCGCGCAGCCGGTGCCGGCCATGGTCATGCCTGTATTGAAGCAAGCACTGCCTGCGCTGCAATCAGTCACCCCTATCGCGCCTGCAGTTGTTTCATTGGTACAGACTCTAATGGTGTCGCGTAATGAGCGTACAACGGCAACCGCTGAGCCTTCATTGGTGACGCTGTCTGTATCAACTGCAGCGCCAGTGTTGTCTGCCAAAGAAGTGAACGTGGAGCTGAGTGCGCGCGCGCTGGATAGCGATCCGTCGTCGGCGGCGCTAGAGACGCCAACGGCTTTTGTATCAGCAATGCCGATGCCTGATAAATCGCTGCGCCAGCCACTGGCGCAGTTGCCGGCAACCGGCGCGCAGCCTGCTACTCAAGGATCGGTCAAGCCTGAAGTGATCAGTGAAAAAGGCCCGCAAAACTACCTGCAGGTTCCTTTTGCCAAAGGCGAATCAGCCGCCGTCATCACCATTACCAAAGCAGCACCCGATCAGTTTCAGCCGCATCAATTGGTGATGAGGACTGATAATGTGGATGTGAGCGGCTACTTGCGTGACAACCTGTTACAGCTCGATGAGCCTCGCTGGCAACTGGCTGAGCAGCAAGATCGTGAACAGGGTGATAGCCGTCGTCAGGATGAGCGTGAAGAAGAGTTTGAAGAGAATGCTCAATCCTTGTTTCACGCAAAGCGTGAGCCGGCGTGAGGTCAGTTCTGAATGTGCGACGCCTCGACTCTGCTGAGTACGCTAGTCGATATGCGGTGGCGCGATGGAGCAGGGCAGGGTACCCGGTGCAATTGCGTCAGCCACAGGCGCAAACGCGTTATCTCTCATTCTGGGCGCAGGGCCCGCAAGGGCTGTGGCGCGGCATGCTGGATGCACATCAGTGGTTGGATGCGGTGTGGCCCGAGCGCTCGCCGCTGCGCCCTGTCAACTGTGACGCAGACGACATTCTGCATTTGTTTTCGGCGGTTGCGCGTCCGCTTGAAATAGCCCCGGCGCTGATTGATTACACCCGGCTGTTCGAAATTGAAGTTATTGACGGCGAGCTATTGCCGTCTTACGGGTTGCCTTGCATTCAGTCTGCGATGGGGGAAGTGTGGGTTCTCAACTTGCCGAGCGTCGCCGACGATGTGACTAAACCACTGCATGACTGGGTGCTGGAACTGCAACATGTCTTAAGTGCAGTGCTGGGCAGCAGTCAGGTGGAGCGCACCCGCTATGAGCGGTTGGAGCCCGGTGATGTTGTCTTCATTGGCGAGTACACCCGACAGTTGTTTCTCGCTGGTTACAGCATTGGTCAATTCACATTTATTAAGGAGGGGCTGCATATGCAACTCACGCCAACCGAAACACAACTGCCTGCCCCGATAAGTGCAGTGTCCGATTTGCCCGTGAAGCTTGAGTTTATAGTAGGCGAGCTCACATTGAGCATTTCACAACTTAACCAGTTGATTGAGTCTCAGGTCTTGCCGTTGGCTGTGGAGGCGCTCAGCAGTGTTGAAGTCAGGGTCAGTGGCCAGTGCATTGCCAGGGGCGAGCTGGTTCAGCTAGACAACCGTTTTGGGGTTGAGCTGAGCGAAGTGTATCGGGGCAATGCGGATGAATGATGTATCAATGATTGGACTTTTGGCAGTGGCATCGTTGCTGCCATTTCTGATCGCGGCCGGGACGTGCTACATCAAATTCTCTATTGTATTTGTGATTGTCCGTAACGCTCTGGGTTTGCAACAAGTGCCTTCAAACATGACCCTCAATGCAGTTGCATTATTGTTGGCCATGTTTGTGATGACGCCGGTCATGCAACAGGGGTATGACTACTACAAAGATAACCAGGTCTCTTTCACCAGTATTGATGCTGTGGTGGACTTTGCGGACAACGGTTTGGGCAGTTACCGCGAGTACCTCGTCAAATACACCGACCCCGAGCTGGCCCGTTTCTTTGAAAAAGCCCAGGCGGCGCGTCTGGAGCAGTCAGCCCACGAGACTGAACATCAGGAAGAGGTTGAGCCGTCGTTGTTTGCCTTGCTGCCGGCTTATGCCCTGAGTGAAATCAAGTCAGCGTTCAAGATCGGTTTTTATTTGTACCTGCCTTTTGTCATCGTCGACCTGGTGATTTCCAGCATTCTATTGGCGCTGGGCATGATGATGATGAGCCCGGTGATTATTTCTGTGCCGATAAAGTTAGTGTTGTTCGTGGCACTGGATGGCTGGGCGCTCCTCTCCACCGGACTGATCGGGCAATACTTGTCCCTGGCGCAATGAGTAATCACGATGAATGACTTGGTATTTGCCGGCAACAAAGCGCTTTACCTGATCCTGGTGATGGTGGCCTGGCCAATCATTGTCGCCACGTTGGTGGGCCTTTTGATTGGTCTGTTTCAAACGGTCACCCAGCTTCAGGAGCAAACCTTGCCGTTTGGCTTCAAATTGTTGTCGGTCTCGGTGTGCTTGTTCTTGTTGTCGGGCTGGTACGGCGAAACGTTGCTTGGCTTCAGCCGCGAAGTCATGCAATTGGCCTTGAAGTGACCCGATGAATATCAGCCTTTTTTTTGATCTGCACAGTTGGATGGCAGGTGCGGTCATTTGCTTTGCCCGACTGGCGCCGATCTTTTTCATGCTGCCATTTCTGAATAACCGGACGCTAACGGGGGCGCCGCGTAATGCGGTGATTATGTTGGTGGGTATGGCGCTGTGGCCTTATACCGCGGACACGCTTCCGCGCCTGGACTCCCTCGGATTTTATGTTTTATTGCTCCGCGAGGCAGGTGTCGGGGCGATTTTGGGGTGTTTGCTGTCCTGGCCGTTCTGGGTGATGCACGCCATGGGCAACCTGATTGATAACCAGCGCGGGGCCATGTTCAGTAACACGGTCGACCCAGCCAACGGCGACGACACTTCGGAGATGGCGAACTTCCTGTATTTATTTGGGGCCGTGCTCTACCTCGAGGTCGGCGGGATGGAATTGGTCGTATCAACGCTAAGTCAAAGTTATCAGTTGTGTTCGCCCGTGCAGACGTGCGAGTGGAGAATGGAGCCCTTGATCGGTTTGCTCGACCCGCTCATCAGCAAAACCTTAATTATCAGTGCGCCGGTGGTTGCAACGCTGTTGTTGACGGAAGCTCTGTTAGGGTTGTTGGCACGTTTTGCACCACAAATGAACGCATTCTCCGTATCACTCACGATTAAAAGTATCGTTGCGCTGCTGGTGCTGCTGTTGTATTTCGGGCCGCACTTGCCGGGCGAAATAGTGCACTTTTCCTTTAAACCTGAGCAACTAGCTGACTGGTTCGTTGCGCCGCAGGCACACTGAAATGTCGAGTGCTTCTAAAACAGAAAAACCCACGCCCAAAAAGAGGCGTGACGCCGCCAAGAAAGGACAGACCTTTAAAGCCAAGGACTTGTCCAGCTCGTGCTTGATTCTCTGTGCCATTATTTACTTGGGCTCCAGTGATACGTTATTGCAGGTCATGGAAGTGTACCGGCGTGTCATTGCGTCAGGCTTTGAGGCCGATCCGCAACGATACGCGGCTGAATTGAATGTTTTGTTGCTAAAAGTCATTGCGCCGGTGATTGTGGTGTGTTTTCTCGCCAGTGCATTGCCCACGTTATTGCAAACAGGACTCGCCCTGGCCAGTGAAGCATTGAAACTGAATTTTGGTGCGTTAAATCCAATTAATGGTTTTAAAAAGCTGTTCAGCCTTAGAACATTAAAAGATACCGTTAAGGCGCTCTTATATTTAGCCTGTTTTGGTGTCGCGTTCTGGACGGTGTGGTTGAGTGAGCGGCATTTATTGTTTTCGCAGCTCTATGCCCAGCCAGTCGATCTGTTTCAAATATGGGGGCATTTATTAGGCGTGTTAGTCCTGACTTTCCTCGGCTGCATTCTATTGGTCGTTATACTCGACGCCCTGTGTGAGTATTGGTTGTATATCAAAGAACTGAAGATGGACAAGCAAGCGGTCAAGCGTGAACACAAAGAGCAAGACGGTAACCCTGAAATCAAGGGGCGTCGTCGCGACTTGCACATGGAGCTGCTTTCCGAACAAGTGAAGTCAGATGTTCGCGGTTCGCGGGTTATTATCGCCAACCCGACCCATATTGCCGTGGGTATCTATTTTCGCCCGGAAGTCACGATGATGCCCTTTGTCTCGCTGATGGAAACCAACCAGCGTGCCTTGGCCGTGCGCAAATATGCAGCCGAAGTTGGGGTGCCCGTGGTGACGGATATTCCTTTGGCCCGCCGAATCCTCAAAACCCATCAGCGTTACAGCTTTATCCAGCTGGATGAAGTTGAAAACGTATTGCGGCTGCTGGTCTGGCTGGAACAGATCGAGCAGGCCTGACCCCCTTTCTTTTTCCCTCTTTTGTTAACCCGGACCATTAAGGATTTCCCGAAAATGAGCGCTTTTTGGCGGCCGGGTTTTTTGCCCAATGGCTTAATTAGACCTGTCAGTACGGCTGACGAGACATCCAGGAGTAACCACCCATGAGTAACCGTAGATGCAGCGAACAGGAAGAGCAACAGCTCGCTGAAGACGTTATGCAGGCCGTATTGGACGGAACTCCGCTTAAAGATCTGCAAGGTATCAGTGCGGATCAGATGGACAGTTTATACGGGTTTGCTTATGAGTTTTATGAGCAGGGCCGACTGGATGATGCAGAACGTTTTTTCCACTTTTTGTGCATTTATGACTTCTACAACGTGCAGTACTGGATGGGGTTGGCAGCGGTTCATCAACTCAAACAGAACTATCAAAAGGCCATCGATTTATATGCCGTGGCATTTGCGCAGGGCAAGAACGATTACCGACCCATGCTTTATACCGGCCAGTGCCAGTTGGCACTGGGCAAAACTGGCAAGGCCAAATTGTGTTTCCAATATGTTGTTGAGCACGTGCAGGAGCCCGTAATGCGTGAGCAAGCCAAGGCCTACCTGGCAGTGTTGAGCGATGTAGAAACTGATCTTCAAGAAGAATAGTGGCGATGGATATAAGTGCTCTGTACAACCGGGTTGGCCCGGAGTCACTTGCGCGTAAGGATGCGCGAGACGCATACGCGGATGCTGCGAGTCAGGCAGGCAATACCAAGGCCTACCAGCGCGCTGCCGAAACTGCGTTGGTTAATTTGCAGAGTGTTAATTACAGCGGTCAGTTCTCAGGTGCTCCGGTACCGGGTCGTCCGGTATTGGCCCCTCCGGCGCCAGCTTTGGCAGCGCCCAAGAAGAACACTGAAGACACGTTTACCTTGCTGATTTCCTCGATTATTACCCTGCTGGGTGAGATCGATATGGATTCATTGAAGAACCGACTGGATGTTCTGAAGTCGGCAGCAAAAGCAGCGGCTGACGGCAACAAGGCGCTGTCGGAAAATTACCTGAGCTCCGTAGCAGAGCTTGAGGCCGCGGTCACCTCGGCAAGTGCCAGCGAGGCCAAAACGGCATCGGCCAAGGCCAGTCTGGAGCACGCCGAGGCCCAGTTAAGCAAGGCTGAAGTGGCATTGAACGAGGCGGAGCCAGAAACGCCTGAGCACGCACAAGCGTTGCAGGCGCGCGATGCAGCTCAGGCCAAGGTTGGCGTTGCGCAGCAGCAATTAAATGCCGCGCTGCAAGATCAAAAAGCTTCCATCAAAGCTGCAGCAGTCGTAGCCGACAAGGCTGAGGTATTTGCCAAGCAAGTACAAACCCAAGGTGCATCGGATAAGTCTTTACTCGACGGGATGAAAACCCAGTTGAATGCTGCGGGCACTATGGTGCTGTTGATGGCGCAATTTGCAGAACTGATGGGTGAAAGTGCAGAAAACAAGATAGACATGGAGCAAGAGCTGTTTCGCAGTATGCAGGCTGCGCGACAGGAGTATATGGAGCAGAAGTCGAATGAGTATTTAGAAGAAGTACGCAAGTCGGAAGCAGCCAGTAAGGCGATGGGGTGCATAGGTAAAATTCTGGGTGCTGTGCTGATGGTCGTCAGTGTGGCCGCAGCAGCGTTTACCGGCGGTGCCAGCCTGGCGTTGGCCGGCGTGGGGGTCGCTTTGATGGCGGCCGACATGATCGCCAAGGAAATCACCGGCGTTTCATTTATGGAACAAGCAATGAAACCGTTGATGGACCTCGTCGGCCCTTTAATCCAGCAGCTCGGCAAAGGCATCGCTAACCTGCTGAAGAAAATGGGTGTTGATGAAAAGTCAGCAGAAATGGCCGGCATGATTATGGGTGCCATTATTGGTGCTGTGGCCATGGTTGCCGTATTGGCGGTGGTGATGGCGGTGGGTAAGTCCGCAGCCGGCAAGTTGTCGAGCGCGATGGGCAAGGCCTTTGGTGATGTTGCCACCAAATTGGTCCCGGACTTGCTCAAGCAGGCCGCACGATCGGTGAGCAAAAGTTTCACCAAGGCTATGACCAAGGCGCGCGGCAGTATGGGGCTGAAATCCGATTCTGTGAGCATGGGTAAATATGCAACTCGAATGGCCATTGCCGAGAGCGTGGTACAGGCCGGTAGTGCATCGGCTGAGTCGAGCATGGGGATCAAGTCGGGTATACATCAGCGTAATGCTTCGGACCATCTGTCCGCCTTCAGGTTTTCAATGGTCATCAGTGAAACATTGAAGGCTCATTTAAGTGAAATGATTGAAGTCTTTGACCAGGCAATGAAGGCCAAAGACCAGGCCATCAAAAAGGCTCTCAGTATTCAAGAGAGTATGAACAATACCAGTCTTAATATGGCACGTAACATTTAAATTATAGCAATCAGGAGAGTTGTCATGGCGAGTGCATTGGGTAGTGCGGTAAGTAATTCGAGTATTTTCGCAAAAGCGCTATCACTTGAAACATCGGTTGATGTTAAAGCGACACCGGCGCGAGCGTTGTCAACTTTCGCGGGCAATGTCGGAGGTCAAGTGTTGGAAGGCAAGTCTGTGCATGCCATTGAACACATGACGGCTCAACAGCTGGATGATTTCATGAATACGTCTACGTTCAGTGAGTCGGATAGCCAAGTTATGATGGCCATGTTTCAGACTGCTGTTGCCCAGCAAGAAAAAGGTGCTCCCGGCGCTACGGGCAAAGACCCGGTAAACGACTTGATGAGTTTTGATCCGACAGCTTGGGAGAAGCACGTCGGTGTGTTGGTCGCGACGATTGTGGCCATCAATATTGCACGCCAGGTGAGTGGAGAGCTCTCGGGCAAGTTTGTTCAAATGGCTTATGAGTCGGCCCAGGCTCAAGGGATTGCCATCATGAATGGCGGTGAGGCCGCTATGTGGGCCGCCGTCACGGGTTCAGTGGTATCTGCGACCATGGCCGGGGCAGGTTCGGCAATTTCGATCAAGGGCAACATGGGGCGGCATGCTGATCAAAAAAACAACCTTCAATCAGCAATGAAAAGCGATAAAACGGTGGTTGACCTTCAAGTCCAGGCCCAGAAGGGGTCTGCCATCAAGGTTGAACCAGGGGCTACGAAGGTAACCGGTACCAACGCCAAGGGTGAAGTTGAAACCATTGAGTTGAATAAAAACACCAAGGAGTTGAGTGCCAGCGAGGCTGCAACGCTTGAAGCCGACATTCGTAAACATATCAATGAGGCTAAGGAATCGCGCATGGCGAGTGCCCTTCAGCAAAAAAGCATTGATAACAAATTGGTCTTGGGTGGGGCGCTGAGTTCTCTGGCCATGATTACCAGTGCCGGATTGTCTTCTATTTTGCGTCTCAATGAATACGCCGAGCGCCAAAAAGAAGTGTTGAATCAGGCCGAACAAAACATTAACAAGTCGGTCAGCGACTCTGAGAACCAGAGTTCGGCAGAAGACGCTAGTTTGATAGCCAAGATGCTGGATGCCATCCAGAGCCTGGTCGATGGTCGTAATGCAACGGTTAACGCCATCGCATCCGCTCGCGCTTAAATAAGGAGGACTGTCATGTCTTTTGCTGTGCAAGGAAACTCCCTCAATATCGTTCCCCGCTTCGAAATGTCCGAGAAGTCTGAACCCCTGTCGAGGACTGAAGTGGTGAGTCAATCTTCGAGTGTGAATACAGCGCAAGGGCAATCTTTAAAAGGCATGGCAGCGTCTTTAGACCGCTATAGCGAGCGGTTGCGGATCGCTCGGGGGCAAGCTGATGCCGTGGCCGTTGCGGTAACGACAGCAGCTTGCGGTATCCCTGTCTCCGGGCAAGGTGTGGCCGAGTTCGTGCACACCACACAGGTCAAGAGCGCTGAGGCTGTTAAAAGCTTGTCTGCACTGGGTGATTCATTAGAAGGGTGTCAGGTTCAGGGGCATTTGCTTGAGGCAGAACAGCGCAAGATGCTAGCCAGTTTTACATCGCCAGCGTGCGTGGATCCTGAGTTCGCGGCTGAAACACTTAAACAGCTGCAAGCTTTGCCGGGTGGGCCTGTTCAAAACAATACCTATCAGCGTGCGGCAGCCAGTGGAACAAGTGATTTCTTTGCTGACCTGAACAATATGATTGACTTTATCAAGGGTGGATACCTTTCACCCTATGAGGTTTTGCTGACACGTTACACGGCCTTTTACAAGCAATTTAATGAAGATGTCATGTCCAAAATGGGGGGGTGGGTCACAGGCAAAGATGATGGCAAAAGGATTGAAGTCAATGGAGACCTTTACAGTGAATTGGAGAGTTTTACTAACCAATATAGCGTTTTAGCGCAAGACATACTTTATCCATCGGGAGCGAATAATATATATGGAGGAGTGGGTAAAGATGAAGCTGAAAAGTGGGCGCAGGCATTTGGTCAAGATAAAAGTAATATCGCTCAACTTCTTGATGGTAGTTATGTTGTAAAGTTGGACATGGGGCCAATCAATTCAATGATGAGTGGTCTCGATGCACTGGGTATGAGAGATACTGTAACCCTAGACTCCGCAAAATTTCAGGCTTGGCAAACAGGTTTTAACACCCAGGAAAGTGAGCTTAAAAATAAACTGCAAATGTTCACCACTAAATACGGTAATGCTAATTCGTATCACGAGAATTTTAACAAGATATTGTCTTCTCAACTGAGTCAATATGCGGAAATGCTCAAGGCGATTGTGAGTGGGATTGGCTAAAGCCTGTGGACTGGCCGGCGAATTCACATCCTGTTTTTTGCTAGGGCGTGGTGTTTAAGTGCAGTTTCATTTCTGAATAAAAGGCGCGTGTTCTGTGGAGCTCGCGGTAGCTGATTGTCGAGGGTATAAAAGTGAATTTAAGTGTTGCGAGTCACTCGGGTTCAGCGCTGTCACTTCCTGCTTCTGAGCATGGAGGGCGGAACCAGCGCAGTGTGACCGGCGCGTTGATGAATGCGGGTAATGTCAGTAGCTCATTGTCCGCCGCGGCACCTGCGCCATCTGCGCAGGCTTGCGCGACATCTCCAGCAACGCCAGCGTTTACATCAGGTAAAGAAGCCTATAACCACTTGGCGGGTGAAGCGTTGAAAGCCGTTGGCGTCGCTAATCCTGATGCGTTGGTGGAAGATGAAAGAGCCAGCGCAGTTAAACTGAAAGAGCACGTGGTCAATGTTTTTTTTCTGGGGATGACATCGGCTAAAAATAGCGAATCCTATAAAGACGCAGAGTGCATGTTAAAAAAAGCAGTCAGCGCTTATGCCAAGCATGGTGAGCACGGATTCTCTTCAACTTATCGGAGTAAAAATGCTGGCGGCCACGCGCTTCATACCCAGTTAGAGGGTAAGATCACATCATTGATCAGCGATAACAGGGGTGTATTTGACGTTGCGGCAGACTTTATTCAGAACGGTTATCTGAAGGAAGGGCTCAGTCAGGCACAGGCCCAAAGGTTGGGTCAGGGTTTTACTCTGAGTAGTCAATCCGCAGCTGATTGCGGTAACTATGGTAATGCGACTCAGCCGGCGGGTAGCGCCCTTGCCGTGAAGTTAAATGCCAATGCGCAAGGTAAGACAGCGGATCATCTGGCTGATTTCACTTTCGCCATGCTTAGCCAGCCAGAGCTTCATGCGGGTGTCAAAGAGGGTAGGAGTGAGTCGCCATTGTCTGCGCAAGCAAGCCCCGACGCCGGGCCATCTGACACAATTGATGGATTAAATTCGCAGGGGATGCCAGGTGGTAAGCGGCCGACAATGTCGGGTGGCACTGCTTCAGTGGGGGATATCACACTCAATGTTGATAACACCGGATTGACTAGGGCGCAGGGAGAGCCCCTGGCGCCACTCTTGAGTCAAGCCCTGGACATAATCAGCCAACAAGCAAAATCAAAAGATTTGCTCTTGGATAGACTCGTTGATCGACTTCTGAGTACTCGTAATGCTGAGCAAGGCGCCATGCATGAGTCAGTTGTTTTCAAGACGTCGAGTCTTCCCCACATGTCATCAGCTGAACAAGTTAATGTGTTTGAAGAAGTAGAAGTGCCCTTTGTGCTCAGTCGTAGAGTGGAATCTCAGCCAGTGACTGATTTTGTAGAATCAGCGGCTGATACCGAGGCTACTAATTCTAGTGTTAATAGCGATTCGGTTGCTCAAGGTGTAGTTGAAAGGTATGAGTCAGGGGGTCGATTTAAAGTTGATAACCTATTCTCTGACAGTGGAAATGTCGTGCCTGGGGTTGATACCGTTGATTATGCAGGCGCGATGGGCACAGCACATCAGGCATTTAATAGTGAATTAAACCCCTCTGCGAGTGTTTCTGGTATTAAAGAAATTGACGCATCACAACCGGTTTGGACAGGCACTTTCCGCCCGTCGGAGTGGGATGCTAATTCATTGCCTAAGAATATGGAAGTGGTGAGGCGTTTCAATATCCTGGGTCGGGATGCATCTAAATCTGGCAATAAAATTCTGGGCGAGGAGATTGCCCGATTCGTACCTGGATTTTCCCCCGAAGGTAGAGAGTTTCGTGCATGCCTTGTTGAGGGTAAAGACCCTTCTAAAGCTGAGGAAGGTACTTTAGTAAAATCAATATTTACGCAAATTGAAAAGGATAATCCACGCTTCGCAGGGCAAATAAAATCACTGTTTATTAGCAATGATAATTACGAAACCTCTCGCACCCTCTTGCACCGAATGAATCGCATCATAACGTCGCCTGGAAGTTCAACCAGTATTTTGGGTAATCCTACATGGAAAAGGTAAATACGTTTGAACAGGGATGACGTAAGCGTTTTGATCGGTGAACTCATTGCTCGCAAGTTGTTAATTGATACACGTGCCGTGTTACCACGCTCTCGGTTAGTTGAAGATCTGGGGGCGGATTCGTTGAATATTCTGGAGATTGTTCTGGACATAAACGATCTGCTGGAAATTGAAATACCTGTTTACGGTCTTGCACGGGTGCGCAGGGTCGAGGACTTCACCACATTGGTAAACGAAGTGCTTCCACTATCAGCGTGTGTTGCCAGGTAAGGTGAACCTTTTTAGTGAGCGAGTGTTTAAGAAGAATCCACGCTGCTTAGGTGTGGTTTTTAGTAAAAATGTACGAAATGTCAACAATATAGCAGGAGCTTATCCTTTTTTTGTAGGAACGGTCTGATATCGGGCTTGCTTTCTTCTCCATACAGTAAGCCGTCTGAGAAAGGGGGGCTGTCCCTTTTCGCGTTATTGGACTGAAGCCAAGGCAGATTGCGTGTTTTTGGAGGGGTGATATTACGTTATGGAGTGGGTTTTCGATCAATCGTCGGCGCCGTCATTTATATTCGGCTCGTGGATACTGCAAGGCGATGGATTGCTTTTGCATGACGGTAATGGATTACACCTTCCCCCCAAAGAGTTACACGTATTACGCCTGTTACTTGACTCGGCGGGCTCGTTGGTAAGCAAAGACACTTTGCTCGATCAGGTATGGCCCAACTGTGATGTGGCCGAGGAATCTTTGACGCGCTGCATCTATGCATTGCGCAAAGTGTTTGGGCGGCAGAATGAGCACATCAAAACAGTCTATGGCAAAGGCTATCGCTTTGTCGGTGAGGTTGTGGTGCGTAAAGTTGAGCCAACTCAAGTGTCGGTTCCCTCTCTGCTGGTGCTGCCCTTAATAGCTCACGGCGATTGCTGTGGCATGGACCTGCATTGCGAAGTCGTGCGCATGTTGGCCACCACCTTTGGTGATACTTTGCGGGTGATGCCCTTTGGGTTAACCGTCGACCCCGTGCAGGGGCATGACCGCCTGGCACTTATTGAGAGAATGGCCCCGGATTATTACCTGAGTGCCCGTTGTATTGCGCGCGAGGGGCGTTGGTCCTTGTCGATCGAGTTGGTGCGCGGTCGGGATCATGCGTTGTTGCACAGTCAAGATCTGCTGGCTTTCAACGATCGCGCTGAGGTCTGGCAGCAACTCGCTACGTTGGTCGCACAACGGGTACCAGGTTTGCGGCCAGGTATCTCTTCATGCGGTTCGTACCCACTGGCGCTGGCCTATCTCAATGGCTTGCTCGGCCTTCAAGGGTTTACGGCTGAGAGTATTGCGCAGGCGCTGGTTGAGTTCCTCAATTGTATTCAGCTCAATGCGACCTATGCGCCATCATGGTGTGGGCTGGCGGATACCTATTTGGCCATGGCCATTCGTGAAATGAAGTCGCAAGACAAAGCCCTGGCCTTGGCGCGCGCGGCACTCAGTCAGGCGCTTGCCCTAGAGCCGGGGAATGTCGAAGCTGCGGTTAGACTGGCGCTCATTACGACACTACAGGGTGCGCCTGACGCTGGCGAACTAATGTTTCGCACTGCACTTTTGAGGGGGGACCGTGCGCAGGTGCGTTACTACTACGCATGGCATAAGTGGTGCTGTGGTCAGCATGAACTCGCCTTGAAAAGCCTTAAAACCTCACTTGAAGAAGACCCGTCCTCAGTGTGTGCGTGGTTTTTGCGAGCGCGTATTACCCTTGATCTGTGCCCCAAACGGACACTAGAAGTGATTGACGCAGCCACAGTGAGCTTGGGGGGGGGGCATGAAGCGATATACGCACTCCATGCGCTCGCATTAGATCTGACAGGTGATGACAAGGCGGCATTAAATGTCTTGCGCCAAGCGCATTTGCTCGACGAGCAGCCTGCAGATTTAGGCCTCGCAGCCTGTTATGTGCTGGGGGCAACCGATGTCATCGCAGCGAGTCAACACTATGAAGCTTGGTGCCGGGCGGCTAATCATCCACCTATGTCTGCTGCGCAACTCACTGTTAAACGTCGACTAGACGGTGATCGTAGCGCGGCGGTTGTTTGGCATGAGCTTGAGTATGGTGCTGACCCTTGGCGCAGGACGCAATTGGGTGATCCGCGCTTGACTGGATTGGTCGAGGCGGGCCGTGAGTACTTGCAAGCATGAGCTGGCAAAAGTTAGCAGGCTTGATGGTGACTCAAGTCTGGGCGGGCACGGTATCGGCGGGGTGCTGGCTCGACGTTGCCGATCGCTATTCCATTGAACCTGAGTTGCTCTACGCCATTGCTAAAGTTGAATCGAAGCTTGATCCGCAGGCGGTGAATCACAATCGCAATGGGTCGCGCGATGTAGGGCTTATGCAAATAAACAGCATTCATATGCCGCAATTGCGTGCTCGGGGCATTACTGAGCAACGCTTGTTGAATGAGCCGTGTCTGGCCATTGATGTCGGTGCTTCAATACTGGCTCAGTTTATTTCCAAGCACGGTTATAACTGGACAGCGGTAGGTGCTTATAACGCTGGAAGTTTGCCTGGCAGGGAACACCTGAGAATACGATATGCGCGAAAAGTCTACCGCTACTATCAGGAGTTGCTGGTCGATGAGCGCGCCGCCCTAAAATTCTGATCAGGGTAATCGTATAAAACCTAGAATGTGATCAGGATTGTGCGGGGTTCGGTTTATATGATGGAACCTATGATAAAGCGTCAGGCGCTTTTTAAAGGTACATGATAAAAGGGTGAGCAGCATGCAGGAACATCCTGTGTCGCAGTATGTAGTAAGGATATTTAATGGCCCGTTACAAGGTTGTGAATTTGTCCTGGATCGACGGCGAACTCTTTTTGTGGTGGGGAGCGAGGCGCAGTTCTGCGCCGGGGAGCATTTACCGACCCTTCCAGATGAAGCGTTGTATATACCGCTAGAAGCAGGCGGTTGTAACTTTGAAATCGTCTTCGAAGACAATATGCGTTCGGGATGCATGATCCGCGAGTTGGCAGGCGGTGAAGTGCATGAACGTGCGCTGCCCTTGCAAACACTGACCACAGTGGGCGCGTTACAGATTGCCGTGCGCTCGTCTGATGAGTCCTGGCAGAGTGAGTTGCTCTTGCCGCAGGCAGGCCCTGGCACGCCTTTAGTGGTGCGTGTGCCAGGAACGCGATGGCAGCAACTTATGGGCGGCACCCTGATCGCTGTGGTGTTGGGGGCGGCGATGTTTATGTGGGCAGTGTCGCGGCCTACTCCGGTGTCCAATGTTGAAGCGTTGCTCTCTGGAGTCAGTACGGATATGGCGGTGTTGTACGGTAGGGATAACGCGGTATACGTTTTCGCGAACTCTGAGCGCGATGCAAATTGGGGGCGTCAGGTGCTGGTGCGCAATGGCTACGCAGCGAATCAGGTATTGACCACCTATGACGAGCAATCCCGCTTGCAAGCGTTGCTGGCAGAGCAGTTGCCTGCCGTTAGTTACCACCGTCTCGATCTGGCCAATCCAGCAGAGCCTCGATTATTAATCAGTCGGCAGCGAAATCCTGCTACGGCTGAAATGAAAAAAAGTATTCAAGCGCACTTGCAGGCAGCCATGCCCTATGCCCGAAGCGTGCATGTGGTGAGCAGCGATGATAGTCAGTTGGTGCAAGTGGGTGAAGAAGGGCTGCGCCGTTTGTCTTTGCCTTATACCCGGCAAATAAACACGGACAGCGTGACGTTTACGATTGAGGGCAGTCTTGACGACGCACAACTGCAAGCATTAAGCCATTGGGTCTCCGAGTTTTACCAGCAATGGGGCGATCGCTATGTGCACTTTGCAATTGAATTAAAAGATGACTGGATGAAAGGCAAGTCCTTTCAATATGGGGCGGACGGCTACATAAAAATGACGCCTTCATCCTGGTATTTTCCGAAACCGTTGTAATTAATGAGGTGATTTATGGCTATAGATGCAGACAGTAAATACGTACCGGGTCCTGTGGCGGCAACGATTGAATTCCACAAGGATTTTATCGGTGGTGAAGCCCAGCAATTTGAAAAGGGTGCGGGTGGGCTTAAAACGGCACTTGACCAAGCACTCGACGCCCTGAAACTCGATGCGTCGAACCCGACTACGCTGGCCGCTTATCAGGCAGCGTTCTCTTCTTATAATATTTTCCGTAACGCGGCAACCAATACTGTCAAGGGTTTCAAAGAAATTGACACCGCCATTATTTCGGCCGCGCGTTAAAGGCGCCCAGTACAGGCGGTTAGGTTTCGCGAGTCTGTTAACGCCTGGATGGCGTGGCAAAATTAACTATTTGTACAATCTAGAGGGTGAATGATGAGTGTCGCAGGCGCTATTGTGTTTCATGGGGATTTTTTGGGTAAACAAGCGGATGGCTTCGAAACAGGCGCTAAGGACCTCAAGACTAAGCTGGATGAAGCCCTGACAAAATTGAAGGGGGACGCTTCTAATCCGACGACCTTGGCCGCTTATCAGGCCGCTTTTTCGTCGTATAACATTTTTCGAAATGCGGCAACCAACACGATTAAAGGTTTCAAAGAAATCGATACTGCCATTATTTCTGCGGCACGATAAGCGCAGTTTTTATATAACTGGTAGATGTCCTGACCTCTACCAGTTCTTTTTTCTGAGTACTGTATATGCCTATTTCTTCTGTGGCAGCTTCGAATGTCAGTTCGATCCAGATGGCCGAACTGGCGCACCCTGAATCCGCCGCTGTTGTGTCTCTTGAAGATCGTTTGATTGACAGTTTCGCCCATTCAGCGGTGGGTCGCGAAAGCGATAAGGCGAAAATCACTGCCATGCTGGCGCGTCCGGATCTCACTAATCCCGAAGTGTTGAGTGAGCTGCAAGTGATGACCGCGCAATACAACATTGATGTGTCGTTGCTCAATGCTTTGGTTCGTAAAACGGTCACCACGGCCGAAACCTTGCTGCGCTCATCATGAGGGCTTTTGGGTGTATTGTTTTTTTGTGCGTTGCGCTTATGGGCTGTCGGCAGCCGAGCCTGCTGGAAGGGCTTGATCAGCAACAAGCCAATGAAGTGGTTTCTGTATTGCAGCGCAACAACATCACGGCAAACAAGGTCAATAACGGCAAAACGGGCCATTCGGTTTACATCAAACAGGCTGATTTTGCAGCTGCAGTGGATCTTTTGACCTTGTATGCCTTGCCTTCAAAGCCGCGTGTAGAAATCGCTCAGATGTTCCCTGCTGACTCACTGGTGGCATCGCCTCGCGCAGAGAAAGCACGCTTGTATAGCGCGTTGGAACAGCGCCTTGAACAGTCATTGACCACCCTCGAAGGTGTGGTATCGGCTCGGGTGCATGTCAGTTATGACCTGGAGTCAGGTGAAGGCGGGCGTAAAGCGCCATCCATTCATCTGTCCGCACTGGCGGTCCATGAGCGTGACACTGAGCCACAATTATTGATTGGCGATATCAAGCGGTTTCTCAAAAACAGCTTCTCGTCCATGGAGTATGAAAACATCTCGGTGGTGCTGTCCAAGCGTGGGCAGATTCAACATGCGTCGCCTTCCCTGGAGCCGCGTGCCAATGACTTGACTTGGTTGTATGGGGTATTCGCACTGCTAGTGCTAAGCGCTGCGGGAACCGGTTATTGGGTATACCGAGAAATAAAGCGTAAAGGGGCCGCGAATGCTGAATCGAGCTGAGGTGTTGCAAGCCATCCTTGATAAACCACTGGATTATCTGCACCCCCATCGAGGCGTGCTTCCTGTGATGTTTGATAATCCCAGCGCACGTACTGCGCTAAACCAAATGTTATTGCGCAAACTTGGATTGGCCTCGACCGACCCGCATCAGTTGGAGCGTAATTTCTGGACTGAGCAGTGGATAAAAAATTGGTCGCTCTTGCCATCTGTGGCGCGGCTGATGGGCGCACAACTGTTGTGGCCACAGTTGGCCAAGGGCGCTCGTATGTTTCAGTTGGAACCGCAATTACGTGCTTTTGCCAGGGTCGATCTTGGGCATCGGGCACCAGGCAGCGTCAGCGATAAGGATGGTCTGGATCAGTCAATTGCAGCGTTAGGCCTTGGGGCGCTATTAGCGTGGGATTCGCACATTCCACAAGCACTTATGGAACGCATGCTCTTGCAGTTTGCCCCGGCGGTGGTCACGTTGGAGCAAAGCTTACAGGCGCAAAAACCCAACTCGTCACTTTTTATCCTGGCGGTACAACATGCTCGAATCCATCAGAACGCTGATTGATACGCCCGCGACAAATGATCTTTTGGTGAAGCGTGAAGATCGGGTTGCAGCCCGTCATCGCCGGCGACTGCAACAGCAGGCCCATGAGCGGGCTAAAGACTGTGTAGCGCAAGCACAGGCAGAGGCGGAAGTGGTTCGTGCCCATGCATTCAAAGAAGGGTATGCCCAAGGTATGTTGCAAGTGGCGGGCGATCTTAGCCTCATCCTCTTGCAAGCGCGAAAGTTGGCGACCACATTGCAAGCACAGTTGGAAGCGTCCGCGCGTCAGCTCTTGGGTGATGTGTTGATGGATGATCAGTTGCTTGACGGGCTGTTACAGCGTTTGCATATGCGCCATGCCGGCGCCGTTGAGCCGGTGTTGCAACTGGTTTTACCACAACGTTGCCGACCTCAAGAGGCTGCGCTCAAAGCCACGTTGAGTAACAGTGGGGTAGAGCGTTTTGATATTGGTTTTCATGCGCAGGAGCGGTATTTGATTCGTCAGGCAGATCAAGTTATTGAGCTTGATATCCATGCGACTGAAGAACGACTTACACCTCGCTTACTCGCCCAGCTTGAATGTTTGCCCGACAGTGTGCGCGAACTTGATGACGCCTCGATGCAGCTTTTTATTGGTTGGGCAAATCGGTTAGCCAGTGCGACTCCCGGTGCTGCAAGTGCTCAGAAGGAACCGCTAGCCGATGAACATTAATCACCCCTTGCCTGTGGGGGCTAGCCACTCAGGTGGTCGAGCATCTGCTGAATCAGCTGTACCGCTGGAACATCGAATGAACTTAGCAGAGCCGGTGGTTAATCCTGAGTTCGAGTGTTTTTATGAGGCGTTTCTCGCATGGCTCAAAAGCACAGATGATTTGCCAAAAAATGATATTCAGAACTTTCTGAAAAACTATGCTTCAGCGAGCGGTGAGTTGACCTATGGAACTACACAGCGGCAAATGGATGTGCTGACTCAGGTCATGGTCAAAATGAAAGCGCAAAAACTTCAGAATGAGGGTATCTACAAGGAGGTCGAAGTGGCTCGTGTACAAATCTCCGCCGCGAACATGCTGATTCAGGAGTTCATGATGGATATTTTCAAACCGTCTGATGATGATGACAGTCGCGAAAATGTTAACTGGTGAAACTGCCAGATGGGCCGTGTGAGCGATATGTTATAGCCCGATATGGCAGTGATTGACATAGTCTCTCTAGCGTGGATCAACAGGAGTTCTTCATGCCCGTCTCGCGACTATATCCCTTGAGCTTTGGCCGGCGAGCCCTATCGGTAGCGTTATTTACGACGCCTAGTTACGTGTTAGCCTCCCGTGTGCGCCGATGCAGGGCAGACAGTAGCCATTTATATAAGTTAACCCATCAGATGTGTGAGGTGCTCACGCTCAGGCATTTGCAATTTGTACAGAGCTTATGTACATGCCGCGGCCAGGAGGCGCTCAGAACATTTTCGCAACTCAAGGCCGCGCGGCCAAAAGATACCGTTATTGAGGTGTATGGAGAAGTTTCAACCTACTGGTTACCTCGTTGGCGTGGCGATTATTCAATTGTTATAGCGACAGGGTCGACAGTGTTCAGGGTGTGAAGAGGCCATTCATATTGCTCGGGTTGCACGTATGCCTTTAGTCAATACTGTCGGCAAAATACAGGGGGGAGTGACGAGATTTAATAATAATCAAAGTCGTGTTAAGGCTACTTTGTCTTTTGGTAGATGAAGGTGTCATATCTTAGGTTTGTATGTGGTGTCAGTCAGGAAGTTGAGGTAGTTATGTCAATTGGTTCTATGTTGTTTCCGAATCGCATCCGCACGGCGGATTCATTTGGAGACATGCTTGATAAAAAGTCAGGTAATAAGTCGCTGAGCACTAAAACCCAAGAGCACTTGATAAGTGCGCTAAACAGAGAGTCAGGCCTGGCACGTCCGTATTGCCAGTTGATTGTAAGTGATGCGACGTACCTGCGAGATGGGCGAGTAACAAGCAGTGCCGAGTACGCTTCGAGGTACCCTATTGACGGATGGTTGCCGGTTATAGATCCAAGTCGTGACGATGAAGACGCGCCAAAAGTGCCGCAGTCTGTGCTAGAAAAAGAACGAAAGGACTTGCTAGAATATTCCGAACTGCGTGCTAAGTATATAAATACTGCGGACAAGTTGAGAGACAAGCTGCTTCAGGGGAAATCGTCAACCCCAAGTAGCCCCTTGCAAGGGATGCTTGCGAGATGCGAACTTCTGGGGAAATATTCCAGCGGGCCAACTCCAGTGGCTGCAGAGCTTGAGGCCGCGCGTGGAAAATATAATTCCAAGAGTGAAGGCGGAAAGAATGTACTCTTCAAGCGTGTAGAAATCTTAGAGTTCTCTCCGCAAGATGAAATCAATGTCCCGAATGATAACGGTGCTCTCAAGGAGCCGCTAAAAAGCGCACTTAAAGGTTCGGGTCAAATTGCAACTGTAGGGGTAGTTAATGTTGAAGATAGTAGTACCCGGCTATAAATTTAGGCGCTGATTTGCAACGTTGATATGGGTGTGTATGCGCACATAGATATTGCATCAATTAGCCTGTGAGCCAGTTCAGGCGTTGCCTTGGACTGGCATCATCGGTCTCTGTGGATGTGTGTTGGCACCGCAAGGCAGGACCCCAAACTAGCAAACATTAATCTGAGCGTTGTGGGATTTGCAGTACGCTATTTTCTTCGATAGTCATGCTGTTTGCTAATCATTTATTGCGTAAGGTGCTGTGAGGGAGTGTGTGATGAGGAAGATTGCGTTTTGTTTGGTGGTGTTTGGGGGAGCAGACATAGCTCGCGCGACAGCATTTGAAGATATGAGTATTTCAGAAAAGGCTGATTTCTTACGGGAAAATCTTAATAGTACGATTGGGTTGCTTGTCAAGTATATTGAGCCGATAGATGCGGTTAAAAGTAAAACAGTTGTAAATTCCAACGACATTGTCCGCAATAGAAATCACGCAGAAGCGTTGATAAAAGCGGTTGATGATAAGGCGGTGTTAAATGCCAACGCGATTGATCGCAATCAAAAGTCTGCAGAGACTTCCATAAAAGCGGTTGATAATAAGGCGGTATTAAATGCCAACGCGATTGATCGCAATCAAAAGTCTGCAGAGGCTTCCATAAAAGCGGTTGATAATAAGGCGGTGTTAAATGCCAACGCGATTGATCGCAATCAAAAGTCTGCAGAGGCTTCCATAAAAACGGTTGATAATAAGGCGGCGTTAAATGCCGAAGCGATTGATCGCAATCAAAAGTCTGCAGAGGCTTCCATAAAAGCGGTTGATGATAAGGCGGTGTTAAATGCCAACGCGATTGATCGCAATCAAAAGTCTGCAGAGGCTTCCATAAAAGCGGTTGATAATAAGGCGGCGTTAAATGCCGAAGCGATTGATCGCAATCAAAAGTCTGCAGAGGCTTCCATAAAAGCGGTTGATGATAAGGCGGTGTTAAATGCCAGCGCGATTGATCGCAATCAAAAGTCT
>NZ_JBUZTL010000035.1:0-36788 GCF_055408345.1 Pseudomonas sp. B424
TTCCCATTCGTATCCGTAGCAGAGATCAATCGCTGCTGGACTGGAAATATTTGTTCAACGGTTGTGACAGGCAGGTTCGAGCGCAAGATGAGTCTCCATAAGCAATAATGGCATTATGCCATAAGGCGTGACTAACGGGTCATGCGAAATAAAGGGAAATCACAGAGCACTGAGATGTTGGTACGCTAAGCCATGGTTCTCAGCTGCAACCATTATCTGACACTGGTGACTTCGGTTGAAGTCCCCCCTGCCAGTGCGAATAAGGGGTCATGCCGAGATAAGGCAAAAAATAGGGCATTTACAATGCAAGTAATTGATTTATAAGGGATCGTGTAACTTATAAGTTTTCCTGAAGGCTGGCCAAGATCTCGGCTAATCCGACCCTACAGTTGGCGTTGCCTCTGGAGTTTTCAATTTTGACCAGTAATTACCGAGCAAAATGAGTGAATTTCCCTTTATCTCGGCATTACCCCTACTGTTGCCGCTGACCGAAAACTGACCCAGTAGAGGCTCTTCTGCCGACTGAAAACTGACCCAGGTGTTCAACTGCTTCTGCTCACTTTTCGAGCAGGAGAACACAGGGTGATCAGCATGGAAATGTTGGGAAAAATCCGGCGGATGTACTTCCGCGACAAGCTCTCGCTGCATCAGATAGCCAAGCGTACCGGGCTGTCGAGAAACACCATCCGAAAATGGGTCAGAGCGCCCGAAGCCATTCAGCCAGCGTACCAACGGTGCGCAACCTTCAATAAGCTCAGCCCTTTTCACGAGACCCTGGAGCAGGCGCTCAAGGCCGATTCGTTCCGGCCAAAACACAACCGCAGGAGCGCCAAAGCACTTTTTGAGCAGATCAAAGCCGAGGGTTATGACGGCGGTTACAGCCAGCTCACGGCGTTTGTGCGCTCTTGGCGAGGCGAGCAAGGCAAGTCTTTACGCGCTTTTGTACCGCTGACGTTTGCGCTCGGTGAGGCCTTTCAATTTGACTGGAGCGAAGAAGGTCTGCTGATCGGTGGTCTTTTTCGACGTATCCAGGTCTCCCACATGAAGCTGTGTGCCAGCCGCGCATTCTGGTTAGTTGCGTACCCCAGCCAAGGCCACGAGATGCTGTTTGATGCCCACACCCGTTCGTTTGGAGCGTTGGGTGGTGTGCCGCGTCGCGGCATCTACGACAACATGAAAACGGCTGTCGACAAGGTCAACAAAGGCAAAGGGCGCACGGTCAACGCCCGGTTTTCCGTGATGTGCGCGCACTATCTGTTCGATCCGGACTTCTGCAACGTGGCCTCTGGCTGGGAAAAAGGCATCGTCGAAAAGAACGTTCAGGACAGCCGGAGGCGAATCTGGCTCGATGCTCAAAACTGTATGTTTCACACCTTCGAGGAACTGAATGTCTGGCTCGGCCAACGTTGTCGGTCGCTCTGGAGCGAACTGGTGCATCCGCAGTACAACGGGCTGACGGTGGCCGAGGTCTTAGAGCTGGAGCAGGTCGAAATGATGCCAATGCCGACGGCATTTGATGGCTACGTCGAGCGTACCGTGCGGGTCTCCAGCACCTGCCTGATCAGCGTGGCGCGAAATCGCTATTCAGTGCCATGTGAGCGCGTCGGCCAGTGGGTCAGTAGCCGTTTGTACCCTTCGCGGATCGTGGTCATTGCTGACGAAACGGTGATCGCCAGTCACGAGCGCCTCTTTGATCGAGATCAGGTCAGTTTTGACTGGCAGCACTACATCCCACTCATCGAACGCAAGCCTGGTGCATTGCGCAACGGTGCGCCATTTGCTGATCTGCCAAAACCGTTACGGCTTCTCAAACGAGGACTGAGGCGTCACACCAACGGTGATCGAATCATGATGCAGGTACTGGCTGCTGTGCCAATTGCGGGGCTCGAACCTGTGCTGGTGGCGGTGGAGCTGGTACTTGAATCGGGAAGTCTGAGCGCCGATCACATCCTCAATGTCCTTGCCCGCCTGACCTCCACCGCACTACCTCCCAGTGTAGAAACCAGCCTGCAACTCAAGGTCGCGCCTGTTGCCAATACAGCACGCTACGACCGGCTCCGTGCGACCGATGAGGAGAATCGCAATGCGTGACCTAATGACTGAACTCAAAGAACTTCGCCTGCACGGCATGGCCAGTGCTTGGGAAGAACTGGTCTCTCAAGGAACAGCGTCGACGGCTTCATCGAAATGGCTGCTGGAACATCTGCTTCAGCAGGAACATGCGGATCGCGCGGTGCGCTCGGTGAATCATCAGATGAACATGGCAAAACTCCCCATGCACCGTGACTTAGCTGGCTTTGACTTCAGCGCTTCCAGCGCTGATGCCCGGCTGGTCAGCGATCTATCCAGCTTAGCGTTCACTGAAACGGCGCAGAATGTCGTGTTCATTGGCGGCCCTGGAACCGGGAAAACACACCTGGCCAGTGCCTTGGCTGTATCCGGAATCACGGCCCACAACAAACGCGTGCGCTTCTTTTCCACGGTGGATCTGGTGAATCTGCTGGAGCGTGAGAAGTACGATGGCAAGGCAGGGCGAATCGCCCAGGGACTGCTTCGCACAGACCTGGTGATACTGGATGAGCTGGGATATTTGCCCTTTAGCCAAAGCGGCGGTGCCCTGTTATTTCACCTGCTGTCCAAACTGTACGAACACACCAGCGTGGTCATCACCACCAACCTAAGCTTCTCGGAATGGTCGAGTGTGTTTGGCGACGCCAAGATGACCACCGCGTTGTTGGATCGGCTGACACATCACTGCCACATCGTCGAAACGGGCAACGAGTCCTACCGCCTACAACACAGCACCTTGGCCGCCCAGACAAAGATCAAGTCACGGGAACGAAAGCGCAAGGACGGAGATGATGTCGAGGACGATGAGCCATTTTGATCCGCACCATAAATACCCTGCTGCATGCCTACATGCGGTGGGGGTTGATGCGTCTTGAATCGGCCCACTGCTGCTAAGCTTATCCACAATTGCTGGGACAGAAATCAGCAATCCGTCCTGGGTCAATTTTCAATCGGCAGGGTGGGTCAGTTTTCAATCAGCGCCAACAGCCGTGCTGCGGGTTTCGTCGTTTCAGGCTTCTGAATTGTCGGAGATCGACGGCAAGTCTGGCAGCATGCTTTCGAACGTTTCTTGAACTGGCGGGGCCAGACCATCACCAGCTGGCAACTGCAAATCACCTGGTGCCATGACCGGTGCTTTCAACAGTTTGCCGCTGCCCAGGTCACTTTGATCTTCGGACGACACAAGCACACGCGCATTGAACCGTGCGAAGCGGATATTTTCGCGGCTATCCGCCCAAGCGATCCTGCTGTTCACCACGTAGGCCAGCGCTCCGCCTCGATCACTCCCCAGCCGGATTGTCTGAATCCAAGCCTGCTCGATCAGTACCGACAACGCTCGCTTTGTCGTTGCTGTAGAAGTTTCCATCAGCTTGGCCAAAGTAGCTTGGCTGGCAATCAGGGCACCGCTCTTATCCATGTTGGCCACGAGTATGTGCAGCAGCTGGGCCGCACGTGGAGCGTGCGCAATCAGTTGCGCCCATGCTTCGTGTCCAGCACGCTCTGTCTGAACCCAAGTCCCGCGTGGCGCGGGTTGGTGTAGATTGCGGATTTCCTCAGACATCGACCCTCCTGTCAGATCGTCCAAAAGTGATGTTTGCTATCTCTCAAACTTGTCAGATAGCGAGCAAGAATGAGCGAAGGGTAGCTCACGCTGTGCTCTATTGGTAGATCAAATTTGTTCGCTATCTGACAGACTTGTCGGATATCGCGCAAAAAATGAGCTAGGGGTAGCTCATGTTGTGAGCTACGGGTAGCTCAAGGATGTTTGCTATCGAACACCGATGAGCGAGGGGTAGCTCATAACGTGAGCTAGGTTAGATCACGGTCTATGAGCGAGGTTGGTTCACAGATGATGACCGAAGGTTCGCTCATAGGCTGAGCTATCTACTGCTCTGGAGGCCCCGTAAATCAAGGGGTCAGAAGTCCTGCCTCTTATGATCTCTAACTGTCGTCCTCTGCCACGCTGTTAACCTTGGGGTTGATAAGTCAAAGTCGCCTGCCGGCGGCGGCCACTCGTAAGCGCCTGACAGACTACGGCTTCGCCTCCGCTAGTCAGTCACTTCCGACCGGCTCAATTAACTGAGCTGTTGAACCTGGTCACGGATTTTGAGAACGGTCGTGGTTGAACAACCAGCGTGACGGGCAGTTGCTCTAATCCCCAAATTTGCAGCAAGCAGTTCACGTACACGCTTGTGCAGATCGGAATCAATGGGGCGGCCCTTATACGCCCCGGAGCTTTTGGCTTTGGCGATTCCCTGGGCTTGCCGTTCGCGGCGTTGTTGATAGTCCTTACGAGCAATAGCCGCCATCATTTCGATCATCATGTTATTGATTGCTCCAAGCATGCGACTGGTGAACTCGTCGCCTTGGGTGACTCTTAACGCCAGGTGACTGGTGGGCAGATCCAGCGCGACGATGCGAAGTCCTTTTGAGTCGATGGTCGTTTTGAGCATCCGCCAATCAGAATCTTCCATCCGTGACAGCCGGTCGATGCTTTCAACCAGGAGCACGTCGCCTTTGCGCGCATCCTTGAGCAAGCGAAGAAGTTCTGGCCTGTTCGCTTCGGTGCCGCTGGCATTTTCTGTGTATGTACTGGCAACAACCTGGCCATGGTCAGCTGCAAATTGTTCCAACGCGTCATTGGCTCGGTTAGCGTCCTGCTCGATGGTCGATGCTCGCAGGTAAGAACGGATGAACATGACGGGCTCTACTCCTTCGTATCATTTTGAGTGTTCATTTAAGAGTGTATCAAATTGAACGTATCACTAATCTAAGTAAAGCCCTGCCCGGTTTGCCTCTGACTGTCTCAATTCATGTATGCCCTAAAGAAACAGTCCCACAGTCAATGCTCAAGCTTCTGTGCTGCCATCCCCGATAGCGGTTTCAGCAGTTTTGAGATTGCTCGATAGTCGCTTTACCGAATCATGCGTCCTTGTCCTTCTTTGTTGTGGATTTACTCTGCCAATACCTCAATCGCTCCGTGTCGGCCTCTTTGACGAAACGATTGATCATTTCCTCGGGGGCGCAGATCTGCGCATAGCTCCAGCCTTCGGGAGCCTGGAGTAGATAGGCTGAGTAGATTTTGTCCCTTATGGCTAAAGCGCGCTGTTTCGTCAGTCCGTGAGCATTGGCCACTGCTACAAGCTTTTTGCCCTCAACGAGGATTTCAAAAGCCACGTCAAGGCTGCGGCTATGCATCTTTGAGTTACTGCGGATACGCTCGAAGTCTTCGGGTGGTATTCGTAGATCCTGGTCAGTGAGGCGGGTAGTCATTCTGCAGGCTTCCACTGGTCGGCGATTTGTTGCCGTGCTTTCTCCAGTTCCTCAGAGAGATACACCTTTTCAGACTTCAAGGTATTTACCTGCTCAGTCAGGAGGGCAACCTGTTCTTTCAACAAATCGAGTTCTGTCGCTTTGCCTGGTGTCTTGGGTTTGGCTTTGCCCCCGCCTATCCTGAGCGCCTTGGTTGTTTTGAGTTCCGTGCGTACTTCGTTGCGAACGTTCAGGTCAGGATCAGCTTCGGCACGCTGTACCACATTGGCGGCTGCAGCGGGGTCGAGACGTTCAAGGCGCGCTAGGTCGTTTACCACTGATACGTCAGCGGTTATTCCGTTCTGTACTGCTGTGCTGGTAGCTCCCCCGGCTTCGATGGCATCCAGATAGGACAAGCGTTCAGCCACCCAACTGATGCTCTTTTTCCATTCGGCAGCAACTGCCTGCAGGGTGCCTAATTCTTCCTTGTCGGCTTTCAGGGACAGGGCTATTTCGATTTGCAGAAGTCCTTCGCGTTGGACATTCTCAGAACGTTGAATCCGTTTGGCCTGGGCGTCTGTGAGGTCGCGCACTACTGCTTCAAGCAAAAGGCCTTTGAGTGCGCAAGACCGCAACCGTCGCTCACCCGCGACCATTAGGTATTTGAACCCGCTTCCAGGGTTTGGGTGGGGCCGTAGGACGGCAGCCTCTGCCTGTCCGTTCTGTTCAATGTCGTCGCCCAGTTCAATCAGAGATTCTTGTGTGAAGCCTGGGTTGTCCTTGCCTCGGATTTGCGGCTTGCACTCAACCTCGTCGGGGTTGACCTTGATGATGCGTTCACCTTCCAGAACTGCCGTTTTTTGCTTCTGAAAGTCAGAAAGCTTTTTGACTGCACCCCCGAATGCGTTGGGTTTCTTCGTTGTCATGACATGGCCCTCATTCAGCCCAAACTTTATCGAGAACGGCCTTACAAGCCCGTTTCATTTCCCGGCCCGCTTCACGCTGACTGCCGCTGCGGGCCTTCCACCAGACCGGATTACCAGCGGCCAGCGATTTGTTGATACAAGGCCGGTAGATGATCTGCTCCGCGAACATGGCATCACCGTAGCTCTCGCGAAGTCCGGGGAGGGCGTCTATTTCCTCGGGCGAACGGCTGTTCACCAAGTTCGGCAAATAGCCCAAAAAGCGCAGATCAGGGTTGTACCTGTCTTGCACAGTTTCGATGGTGTTCATCAATTTTGGGAGTCGAGCAAGGGTAAAGGCGCTGATATTGAACGGGGCCACCACGGCATGGGAGGCCGTCAGGGCCGCAACCATGCGACGTTGCAAGTTCGGTGGGGTGTCGATCATGCAGAGATCAAAATCGTCAGAAAATCGTTCCAGTGCAGGCCGTAGAGCGTGGATTACGTCTAGATCCATATCGTCCACGTCGAGCAGTGCTACGTCAGCTTCGATCAACCAGATGTTGGGACCGACCTGGCGTGGCTGACGCCCTTCATGCTCGCCATTGAACAACTGGCTGGACATTAGATAAGGCGTATTATCGCCATCCTCTGTTTGGGGAAAAAACTGCGATAGGTCGCCTTCATCAAGGTCTACGACCAGGACACGCTTACCATCCTCTGCCGCGCATGCTGCCAGGTGAATCTCTAGGGTGGTCTTCCCTACGCCGCCCTTTTGATTCGCTACAGTTGTGATCTTCATCATGATCTCCGACTTGTCCGATAGTGGACCGTGATTCAAGTTTGCATATGGTAAACCCTTTGGTCAACCCCAAAATAGGGTTTACTTTGTATTTTTCTCGCATGCGATAAATACACGACACCGCGTCGCGTTCTCGCACGCGAGAATTCATTTCACGGCTGCTCGACTTCGCGACCTTTGCCCCTCCTCACGTCGAACATTCGTTCAACTCAGCTCAATACCGGTCATCAGCTTTTTTTCAAATAGTTGAGAAAAATCCCATCCCTGCTGTCACACCCGCGTGGAAGGCTATGCCCTCTTGCCTTACCTCATACACGACATGAAGCCGCCAGGCCTCAAGGGATAGATCGTGAAACGCCTTATGTCTCAATCACTTATCGCTACCCATCAGTACGCAGGTTTATTCCTGGGGCATTCGTTCGTCCCCATCCTTTTCGGAATCCAAAAAACGCAACATGAAATGTTGATTTCATAAAATGAAAAGAATATATTGAGTAACGAAATGCATAAAACGTTAAACAAAACGCTAAAGAGGAAGAAAATGCGAGGTGGGATCTAGAAGAAAAATGTCAGGGGCTACAGTATCCCCTCTGTTTTTAGCGCTGAGCTATTCAGAGGACATGATGCAATCCCTAGATAAAAAAGACCTGGTGGTTTTCACCAACGCCCAACCGGATTACCGAGTTCATCTACAAGAGCGGTACTTGGATAATGTTCGGAAGTGGGAACTCATCATCGAAAGTCCGTCAACAGGGCAAGTGTTTTCGGTTGTTACAGCGTTAGGGAAGACCAGACTTTTTAAAAATGCCGATACTGCTATCGACTTTATAAAAGAGACCTGTCCTAACAATCCGCACAAAGCAATAACCATAACGTACGGGGATTCCCCGTCATGACTATGAAGAGGCAACGGTATGCAACTCGAAACAGGAAAATCGAATTTCCGTAAGTCAGAAACCATTAACAAACAATCCTGGGTAACCAAGCTTCAACAAAGCAACACGGTAACAACCCTTCGCAATATCGTCACCCCGAAACACGGAATGAACCATGCGGCCCTGATGCGCAAAGACTGGACTGCCAAGGCAGAAAAGATCGTCGTCATCGGGTCGCTGTTCTCCCTGAGCCTTCTCCCTGAATTTGCCAACGCGGCGATGGACTTCAGTTCGGTCAAGAACCTGCTGAAAGACATTGTTAGCTTCCTCATCTTCGATATCGGTTACTACCTGGGCATCCTGGCCATTGTGGTGCAGGGCTTCCGGGCTAAGTCGGGCCGTGTCGAGTGGTCCACCTTCGGTTGGACTGTCGCCGGTGTGTTCCTGGTGTTCTTCGCACCGAACATCGTCGCCGAGATCAAATCCGGCGCTGCAACCTCACTGCAATGAGTGCGGTCGAGCACGCACCCGATGAGGGTGAGGTGCTTGTCTTAGCGATGGCTCGACCATCTATGGTCGGCGCCTTCACGCTATCGAGCATTCTTATCAGCATCTTTGGACCGCTAATAACAGCATTGGTAATTCGCTCGTTATGGCCGGTTGGGGCAATACCACTTCTGTTTGGAATTTCGTATTACATTTGCAGCAAAGACGTTTATTTATTTGGTGTCTTGCAATCTGCATTTCGTTTACGGGCCTCTCGGAATATGAACTTGTGGGGGTATCGGAGTTATGCGCCTCGTTGATAAAGCGCTTAGGAAATTGACGCGCAATCTTGACTTGTCGCTAGGCGTTCAACAGCCAGCAGGATCCGAAGAGGATCTGCTGGAGTTGGAAGTCAGCGCAATGGTGCCGTATGACTATCACTACGATGATCAGACGGTAATGACCAAAGAAAGCGCGTTAGTCCAAGTTATCAAAATTGATGGCTTGCTCTTTGATTCGCTGACCGAAGAACAGGTTAAACAGTTTGAAGTTCGCCGTAACACGCTGCTACGTACCGTCGCATTCAGTAACTTGGGCCTGTACGTGCATACCATCCGCCGTAAGGTCTTTGATTTCCCTGAAGGCGAGGGCGGCACCTGGTTCTCCAAGCAACTCAACGCTGCTTGGCGTGGCCGTTATCAACACAAAGGGTTCTACGTCAACGAGATCTATATCTCGCTGGTACGCAACCGTTTCCGGTCTGGTGTACCAGGGCTGATGGATCGAGGCATTGCGCTGATTACAGGGACCAGCCCGACTAAGCAGGATGCTGAATCCTATGACGACATGGCTGAGGATCTGTACAAGGCTGCGAATCTGCTGCTGGGTGGACTGTCCGAGTACGGTGCGACTCGCCTGAAAGTGCAGCGGCACCCTAAAACCGATTCAAAGATGATCGACCGTGACCGGGCTTATGACGCGGTGCGTCGTTTCCGTTGGAGCTGGGCGGATTTCAAAGAGCACAACGGCGATCACCAGCAATACCCTTCTGAGGTCGTGTATGACTTCCTGGGAGAGGAATTCTCCGAACTCAGTACGTTCTTCAACTACCTGATCAACCTTGAGGATCGCAAGATCCCCCTGAGCGATCAGAAGCTCTGCGAAATGTTGCCATACGCTCGCCTTAACTTTCGTGTGTTGGCAACCATGTGCGAAGTACGTGGCAGCACCAGTTCGCGTATCGGCGCGATGTTGAGCATGGCTGAATGGCCGCGCAGAACTCCATCGCGGATGATGAACAAGTTCCTGCAGCAGCCGGTGGAATACATCATCACGCAATCGTTCTTCTTCTCTAACCGAATCGAAGCTGAATCGGCGATGACGCAAGAACAACGGCGCCTGACTGTCTCGGACACTCACGGCATCGCCGACGATGACAGCAAGGAACTGACTGAGGGGATTCGGGCGTTGCGCCGTGGTGATGCTGTCAACGGTCTGCACCACCTGACCATCTTTGTGCATGTGCCGTCGTTGCCTATGGACTCGGAAGCGAACCGTAAGCAGAACGCTAGCGAACTCGATAAAGCCGTGGGCCTGGTGGAAAACTGCTTTGTTGACCTGAACGTCAAATCGGTACGCGAGTGGATGGGCCTGGAAACCTTCTACTGGTCGCAGCTGCCAGGCCAAGCACAGAACCTGATTGGTCGTCGCGGCAAGATCAAATCGACCAACTTCGCGGGGTTTGCTTCGTTGCACAACTTCGCCAAGGGGCGTCGGGATGGCAACTTGTGGGGGCCAGCCATTACCGCTTTTGAAACTGAGAGCGGGACTTCCTACAACTTCAACTTCCATCGCGAACTGGAAGGGATGGTTGCAGGGCACACGGCAATTGCCGCTGATACGGGTTCGGGTAAGACCACCGTTATTTCTCTGATGGTCAGTGAGGCCGACAAAGCCGAGCCACGAGTATTCTGGTTCGATAACCGCTACGGCGCAAAGGTGTTCATGAAAGCTATGGGCGGTGTGCATACCACGCTTTCCCCTCATAGCGGCATGAACTGGAACCCCTTCAAGCTGCCCGATACGGCTGAAAACCGTGCGTTTCTGGTGGATCTGCAAGTGCTGATGCGTCAGTGCTACGCATCAACCCCTACGTCTGCTGATGACATCAAGCGTTTCAAGGCTCTGGTGGACGAAAACTACAGCCTGCCGTTCGAGGATCGCCGGTTCCGCAATGTCGTGTGGACGTATGGCCAGGGCGAGCTGGCCGATGTTATGGCCATCTGGCACGGCGCCAAGGGTGTCACTGGCGCGAATGCCGGTGTCTTCGACAACGTGAATGACTCCATCGACCTGAGCACGTCGCGGCACTACTGCTTTGAAATGATGGAACTGCTCAAGGGCGGTGAGGCGCGGCCAGAACTTCCGGTCGTGTTGAGCTACCCACTGCATCGCATCGAGCAAGCAATGGATGGCACGCCTTTCATCCTGGTACTGGAGGAAGGGCAAAACCTGGTGAAGAACGAGTATTGGAAGAAGCGAATCGACAACTTCATCATGCAGATCCGTCGCAAAAACGGCCTGATTATCTTTGTCACGCCTGATGCCAAGTATTTCCGCAGTGAAACCGACTCAATCGACAAACAGAGTGCCACCAAGATCTATCTGTCGAACGACGCGGCCACTGATGAAGATCATCAAAACCTGACCGTCGCTGAACGTAAGTGGATCCGCGAAATCGGCCAGGGCTCTCGCAAGTTCCTTATCCGTCGCGGCAAAGAGTCGATCAAGGTTGTATTCGATCTGACCTCAGAGGATCCGAAGGCCGATCTGTCCGACTTCATCCCCGTGCTGTCCTCGAACGATGTTGGTGTGGCTCTGATGGAGTCGATTATCAAGCGCCTGGGCACTGACGATCCAGAGCAATGGGTTCCGGTCTTCATGGCCGAAGCCAAAGCCAAAAACACTCACAACTTGAAGGCGGTCAAATGATGACGACTATCAAAAAGCTGTGCCTCGCTACGGCGGTGGTTATGGCTATCAGCGGCCAAGCACACGCAACGGGTGTTCCAACTGGTGACGCTGGCACCTGGGCTGCGTTGGCCCAGCAATACCTCGTGTTGAAAGATCAATTTGACACGTTGAAACACTCCTACGAGACGCAAAGCCGAACCCTGGACAGCCTCAAAGGCTCGTACGGTCGCGGCGCTATCGGTCTGAATGACGCGATCAACTCGGCCTCGGTCGTGCCAGGTTCATGGCAGGAAGTCGTTTCCCGTCAAAGCTCGGGCGCTTATGGCAGCAAGCAGTCGTATTACGAACAACTGATCAACACGTTGCCGCAGGAACTGTTCAACAACCCGCAGGGCCAACGGGCTCAGAATTATCAGCTCAGTTCTGACTCTGTTCGCGCTGCAATGTCTGGTGGTGACGCGCTGTACAGCGAGGTGCAAGTCCACCTGAACAACTTGGCCACGCTCTCGGCGCAAGTCGATCACACCGCCAATGCCAAAGACGCCGCAGACCTGCAAAACCGTATTGCCGCTGAAAACGGCATGTTGTCCTCGGCTCAATCGAAGCTGTCAGCGTTGAACATGAACCTGCAAGCGAACTTGAACAACGCTGAGAACCAGGCTACGTCGGACAACGAAAAATTCTTCAAGTGGAAAGATCAGTAATTCTCGCGTGCGAGAAAAGGAGTAACCGCATGAAAGCAATCGTCTTCATCTTCAAAGGCGTCACCCTCCCGATCTGGCTCCCGCTGTGGGTGGTGTTCAAGCTCTGGAAAGTGGTGCTGCTGGCCGTGGTGGTCAGTGCGGCCTCGGGCTGTGTCACCAACACCGGCAAGATTGATAAGTCGCCTTGCGCTTGCCAGTTCACCCCGTTTGTCACAGCAGACCAGGAGCGCAGCAATGCTTAAATTCAAACTACATCACGTCCTTTCGGTAGTCGTTGCCGTGGTCGTTGTCGGTAGCGTGGTTTACATCAATACCGCTTCGTACTTCTCGACGGAACCTGCTGAACCAGGCAATCCAACAGCACCGATCAGCGTCGGGAAAAACCCTCTGTTGAGCGCATCAAAACGCGACGTTGGCAACTGGTTCCCCGGCACTTGCTTTGCTGAGATCTACATGAAGTCGTCGTCGTACGGCGGTTCGCTGGTTCAAGGCTGCATCGAACAGACTTCCAGGGAGATCAAGGCACAAACCGGTGTGCAGTTGAGTGCCAGTGACTTCCGCGACCCCGAAGTGCTCTCCCACTTCCAGGGTGTGTACGGAGCATCGAACCCATGGCGCAGCTGACCCTTGAGGGCTTAATCGGTGCCACTGACGAATTGACTACCAGCTTCGTCGCCCAGGTGTTTCCTGACTTGGCGGAACTGGTTTCCCCAGCCGTGTACCTGATTGCCGTTGCTTACTGGGCAGTGCTCGGGTTCACGATCTACAACGGCCAAGCCATCAAGTATTGGGATCTGGCGCAAAGGATGTTCCTCACTGCCATGGTGTTCCTGACGCTGAATTGGTCTACGGGAGGGCTTGTGTTCTACCAGGCATGGGGCGGTTTCACAGAATCCATTGCCGCGAAAATCATGAGCGGGGGTGTCAATTCGACGTCGATGCTCGACGCCTTGTATGTGAATGTCGGGAAAGTAGCCAGCGTTCTGATGAACGTCAGTTGGCGGCAGTTTGCAATGATCATGATGGGCTACGGCTTATTCGTTATTAACTGCATTCTGTTCGTGGTCGCGATCTTGAACATGCTGATTGCTAAGTTTGGTGCAGCTATCAGCATGTCGATTCTGCCGATCTTGGTCGCGTTTTTCTTCTTTCCACAAACACGGGGTTGGGGAATGAATTGGCTAAGCAAGATGTTGAACTTCTCGCTTATCTACATTCTGTCCATCGCCATTATCCGATTCGGCTATTCTGTCTTCGGAGACGCCATTAACGAAGTTGCGCAAACCGCTACTATCAGTGACGCAGCCCTAATGACGGCTCAACAGTACGGCACATTATTGATCGTGGAAGGAGTCTTGATTATCTGCATGTTGCAAGTTCGCGGTTGGGCCGCTGCGTTGTCCTCTGGTGCAACTGTAGGGGGGTCGTCGCTGGTGATGATGGCTGTTAGAACTTTGGGAGTGAAAATGTAATGGACAAGACATTCAAGAATGATGAGGCCGTGCGCCGCAATTCATTGCGAGAGCAGCAGAAGGTCAAACAGGAACGCAATCGCTCCCTGTTCCTCAATGGTGCTCAGGCGATTTCCATTGTTGCTTTGGCTTGTGCGGTCTATGTCCTGTCGGATCTGCACACTGTAATTCCCGTGGTAGCCACCATCGGCGCAGACGGTGAAGTCCTGAAAATGCGCGTCATTGACAAGGAAAATGTGTCGGCAGAACAAGCCTTGATCGAGTCAGACCTGTACGCCTTCGTGAATGCGTGCAACACCTTTGATCCACGCAGAAGGCAGTCACTTTCTGACACCTGCCACCTGTACACAACGCCGGAGGTTGCGCGCCAGTACGAGCAGGAAATCAATCCAGATAATCCAAGAAACCCCTACGCATTGCTGGGTGAAAAGGAGTGGATTGAAGCCGAGGCGTACAGCATCAATAAAGTAGGTGACATTTATCAAATTTCATTCACGTCAAACTTTCATCAAGCAGGGAAAGCTGATCCCGTACCAACGAACTACACAGCGAATCTGAAAATAGCGAACACACTTGTACCGCGTCAGCTCGGTGATCGCTGGGTTAACCCGCTCGGTACTGTGATTACTCTTTATCGAAAAAGTGAAGAACTGAGCCGCCGGTAATTCACTCAATTCAAGGAAACTAAAATCATGAAGCAACATTGCATTTTGCCGACCGCTATCGCCCTGAGTTTGTGTTTTTTTGGTGGTTTTGCACACGCCGCTAAGTTGCCAACCCCGCTCTTGACCGATAAACGGGTTAAACAAGTTACTTATGACCCGAACCAAGTCTACGAACTGGTGGGCACTTATAACTATCAAACATCCCTCGAATTTGAAGCGGATGAAATGGTGAAAGTGGTTGCCTTGGGCGACACCATCGCCTGGCAAACCATCCCGTTCCGCAATCGTCTGTTCCTCAAGCCGGTCGAGGAAAACGCGGACACCAACCTGACCGTGATCACCAGCAAGCGTACTTACTATTTCCAGCTGGGTAGCTCCAAGAAAAACACCGGCCAGTCGTACCTGATTCGCTTCATTTACCCAAGCAGCCGCGTGTCCTCTTTCACTGAGGTCAAGAGCCATGAGCCCCCGCCTGTGGTCAGCACCGGCACGCCAGGCTCCCCGAACATCAACTACGGCTATGCAGGTGACAAGGACTCCATTGGTTTGCAGTCGGTCATGGATGATGGCCAGTTCACCAAGTTCCTGCTCAAGAAAGGGGCTGACATGCCGCAGTTCTACCGCGTGTTGCCCGATGGAACTGAGGCCATGGTCAACAAACGCCGTGAGGGTGATTACGTGGTCGTAGAGCGCCTGGACAGTATGTTTGTCCTGCGTGACGGCAACGCCCATGTCTGCGTGGAGAACCTGGCCAACCCATATAAGCGCACCGTTACTCGAGGCGCTCGTGATGGCGGAGGGGCTTAAGCATGAACAATGACGACAACAAACCCGTTCCGGAGAAAACTCGCGAGGACGAACTTCGTGAGTGGAACGAATCACAGTCGAACTCGATGCTCAAAGCGAAGCCCGGCTCAAACAAGGCTGCCGGTGTCGCTGTGGCGCTCACGGCGGTTGCGCTTTGTGGGTTTGTCTACTGGTTAAAACACAGTGATGAACCTGTAGCCGGGAACAGCGTTGGTAATGACGCGATCACCGCCGCACAGCCGCGCCGTGTGCAGGATCCAACCCTCAAGCGTCAAGCGGCGCAGGTCGCTCCTGTCAGCAATGACGGCAGCACTGCACCCGCTGACACGCCGCGCACTGTGGTAGACCGTCAAAATCAAACTGGTATGAGCGAAGCCGAGAAGCGTCGCCAGGCCATTGAGCTGCAGCGTGAGCTTGAAGAACAGAAGATGCAGGCCGCACGTCAACGCTCGGCCATCATCGCCACTGCGAAAGACGAGGGCTTCACGGATGAAGCTGAGGGTCAGAAGGGTGGGTCTGGATCCTTGGGCGTGGGGAGCGATAGAAACGCTCCTGTCCCGTCAAATGCCAATAGCGCTTACGCATCCTCGACGTTCACCGATGGGGTTACGGTATCCAAGGTACGCAAGATGGAAAACCTGGAGTACAAGGTTCTGCAGGGTGCTGTTATCGAGGCTGTGTTGCAGCCCCGCGCCCAAAGTCAGTTGCCGGGGCAGATCTGCGTAGACATTCAGCAGGACGTTTACGCGGCTGTCGGTCGTCGGGTTCTGATTCCGTGGGGCTCGACGGTTTGCGGCAGCTACAACGCCAGTCTTCGCCCTGGTCAAGAACGGTTGTTCACCATCTGGAATTGGTTACGTACGCCGAACCTGCCTGGACGCCCAGCAATGGAGATCGCGATCAATAGCGCGGGCTCTGACCAGTTGGGCACCGCTGGTCAAGGTGGCGTAGTCGATAACCATTGGGGGCAAATCTTCGGTGTTGCTGCAGCGGTTTCGATCATCGGCGCCGGTGCCTCGAATACCGGAGTGTCGTCCGGCGATCAGGAAAACTCGGCGTCACGCTATCGCACGGAAGTACAGGAAGCCGCGTCTGAGTCGGCCCAAACGATCCTGGGTCGCTACGCCAGTATCCAACCAACTTTGACCGTGCCCCATGGCTCGCGTGTGGTGATCTACCTGCAGCGCGATTTGGATTTCACCTCGCAATTCGAGGCCGAGATCGAGCACGCCAAGAGTGGCGGCGTCACCTTCATCCAGTGAGGAAGCGGTATGTCTGAGATTGCATCGTTCCGCGCCAAACTGAAAAACCTGGTCACGCTGCTGGACGATCCAGAAGTGACCGAAATTGCGATCAACGGCCCTGGCAACGTCTGGGCCGGTTATCACGGCAGTCGGTTCATGAAGCCGGTGCAGATCGAGGGGGTAACAACTGGATTAATTACCTCGCTCGGTGAGGTGATTGCCGCTCATACCGGGCAACAGGTTGACTCGTATACGCCGATTCTGTCGGGCCGTATTCCGATCAATCTCGCCGAGGGTGTGCCAGACAACCAGCGCGGCGATTACCGCGTGCAGGTTGTCTTGGCGCCTGCGGTCGAACAGCACATTGGCGGCATCGTCTGTATCCGTAAGCCCGGTATCAAGCAAATCACCCTGGACGAATACCAGGACACCGGGGCTTTCGAGCATATCAACGAGCCTCGGTTGCACAGCGATTATTCCGACGATCACCTGATAGCGCTGTATCGCGCTAAGCGCTGGAAAGAGTTCTTCATCGGGATCATGAAAGCCCGCAAGAACATCATGATTTCAGCCGGGACCAACGCGGGTAAAACCACCTGGCTCAACGGGATGCTGGAGCACATTGATCCGCATGAACGTCTCGTCACCATTGAAGACACCCGCGAGATCCGCACACCCAACAAGAACGTGGTTCACCTGATCTATTCACGTGGCGGTCAAGGTCGCGCCAAGGTCACACCGTTTGACCTGCTTGAGTCGATTCTTCGACTGACCCCCGACCGGGCAATCATGGGCGAGATCCGCGGCGGCGAAGCCTTCCCGTTTTTGGAGCTGTTGAACACCGGTCACAGCGGTTCACTTTCCTCGATTCACTCGGACTCGCCGGAAATGATGTTCGACCGCCTGGCGTCTATGGCTGCGCGTGGCGGCGCCGAAATGAACAAGTCGCAACTGATCGAATACTCGCGGCAACTGATCGATGTCGTCATTCAGTGGGAGTACGGCTTTGATGGCCGTCGCTACATCTCGGAGGTTCAATATGCAAAAGCTGCCTAAGTTCGCGGTAACGCTGTTGGCACTGGCCTGCACTCTCGGCCAGGCCTGGGCCGATGAACAAGCCCCGGTGCCGTTCTCTGAGCTGGCCGTTAAGTGCGCGCCTACCGTGCATCCGCAGACCCTAAAGTCATTGATCGGCAATGAATCGACCTACAACCCTTACGCTATTGGGGTTGTCGATGGCCGATTGGAGCGTCAGCCCAAGTCGTTGCGTGAAGCGGTGGCCACCGCCGAACGGTTGGAGCGCGAAGGCTTCCGTTTCTCGGTCGGTATTGGCCAGCTCCTGGTGACGAACATGCGGGCTCTCGGCCTGAGCTACGCCCAAGCGTTTGAGCCGTGCCGCAACCTGCAGGCGATTAGCGAGCTGATGGTCAAGAACTACACCAAAGCCCTGACCGCGAATCCGAACCCACAAGAAGCCCTGCGCGACTCGCTCTCGATGTACTACAGCGGGAACCCTGTACGTGGTTATCGCCCGGACAAAGAGGGTGATCTGTCCTACGTGCAGAAAGTTGTGGTCGGTGCCCTGAATCCTTCGAGTGCTGATCCGATTGTGCCTGCTGTGGAGGCCACTGCAGGCGATGAGGCGATACCCGTAGCGGTTGCATCACCAGGGGCACGAAAAACGCCTGTGCGCGCTCGTACAGCTTCGTCAAAACATAGTGACCCATGGGTGATTGTGACCGACGAAAACGGCCAGGCACCGCAACCCGCTCAACAGGCTGCGATGCAACCGGCGAGCCCTGAGCAGTCAAGGATTCAAGTTGCGCTGGACACTGGCGATGCTGCGCCGGTTGAACAGTTCCAACGCTTCGCTGATCCCAAACCAGCCGCTGCGCTGGCATCCGGCCAAGGGCAAGCGCAAGTCGAGCCATCTTTCGTACAGATCATCAATTGAATTTCTCGCACGCGAGAAAAGGGGGATTTATGCAAAAACTTCCATCCGTTTTTTTGCTGGGAGCGTTATTGCTGTCAGGTCCAGCCGTTGCTGATGAACCGGTCCAGCCGCCCTATGGCCATGACAGTAACCCCGACGCTTGCGGTGCTGTTCTTTGTCTACTTGGCATGACCCGCGATGGTGACTGCGACAAGTACATCCAGAAATATTTCAGTATCAAGCGTTACAAGCACGGACATTTCAGTCCTTCGCGCACGAAAGCCGCACGGGGGGAGACTGTTGAGTCCTGCAAGGACGATGAGGGTTTGACTAAAAAGGCCAACGATATTTGGGGGCCTGTAGAACATGGTTTCTAGAGTTTTCAAGCCACTGGCGTTGACGATGGCACTGGTCGCGGGGGGCAGCCTGCAAGTGCTGGCCCTGGCTGCTGACAACGAGGGCGACGCAAGCCGTCGCATCGAGGTCGGTTTCTAGCCCGAGGGCTCTGCACAGAAACTAGTCTTGCGCACCATTTACGCGGCCACCAGCTCTATCCGCGTTGCTGCGTACGTCTTCACCAGTCCAGACGTTACCCGAGCGCTGGTTGCCGCCAAGCAACGCGGTGTTGACGTGGCGGTGGTCGCCGATCACCGCAGCAACCTCGAAGAAGCGCGCTCAACTGCTGGGCGCCATGCCCTGACGCTTATAGCCAAGACGGGTACCCAAATATTGGATCTGATTTTTCGCGCCCAGCATCAGACACGCGGCCGACTTCGCCTACGGCGCTTACTATTGGCGCAGTTGCACCGTGATCGCACTGGTGGGCCGCGTGCAGCACAACAGGATGTCACCGTTTTGCGGAGCGTCCAGCGGGTCGTCGAAGTACTCGACCGTACCTTCGCGCAAGCTCACCTGGCAGGTATTGCACAAGCCCGCCCGGCAATTGAACGCCGGAGTCAGGCCCGCCTGTTCGGCCAATTCGAGCAATGAATGGCAGTTTTCATCCCAGGCTACGCGGGTGCCGGACGGCATGAAGCAGACACTTACGGCACCGTCCTTTGCCACAGGTTCGCTCAGCGTCGGCTCAGGTGGCGGCGCTGGACTGACGTCGTCTTCCTCAAGCACCGTCGCCGGGCCAAAAAACTCGTAATGAATTCGTTCGCGGGCCACCCCAAGGCTGCGCAACAGCCGCCAGTTGGCCTGCATGAAAAGTCTGGGGCCGCACAGGTAGATATCATAGTCGTCCAACGGCAGCAGGCTTTGCAGGGTTTGGCGACTGATCAGGCCCTGGCTGTGAAAGCGGTCACGATCCGCCTCGCTCGGATTGCGATAACAGAAGTGCACTTCAATGCCCGGGCGCCGGTCGGCCAGGGCCAGCACTTCATCGCGAAACCCATGCACCGCGCCGTTTTCGCAGGCGTGCAGAAAGTGCACCGGGCGCATCGACTGGCCGCTCAGGCGATGCAGCATGCTCAGCATGGGCGTCAAACCGACGCCGCCGCTGAACAGCACCACCGGCCTTGGACTTTGCTCGTCCAGCACAAAGGTGCCGGATGGGCCTGCGATGTCGAGTACGTCGCCAACCCGCACGCCGTCGTGCAGGTGGTTGGAACCTTGTCCGGCCGGCAGGTCTTGGCGATCGAACGGGGCGGGTTCACGCTTGACCGAAATTCGTACCTGGAGCGGGTTGTCCGTGAGGGCACTGACGCTGTAGTTACGCAGCACTCGAGTGCCGTCGCCCAACACCAGCCGCACCGTGAGGAACTGCCCCGGACGAAAGTCCATGGGTGCAGGACCGTCCTGCGGCGCGAGGACGAAGGAGGTAATGACCGCGCTTTCCGGCGTTTTCTCGATCACCCGCCAAGCCTTGAAACCTTGGGGTTGGCTGCTCATCTCAAACCCCCGCTGTTTGCGGTCTGGCCTTGTACCAGCGGGATCAAGTCCGCAGGTTGTTCCTGGGCAATCAATTTGGCCAGGTTACGCCGGAAACGCAGGGGTCCCGAGTCGGAGGCCAGGTCGATATTGGGGCTGCACTTGTTGGCCATGCCTTGATGGACGGCGGCGAGCACCACGCGGTCTTCGGCGAAAGCGTGACGTACGTCCTCATCGAACTGGCGCGAGACTTCCTCGTTGTCCTGGTCGAAGTTGCGCACCTGGAACCAGTAGTAGCGGGTGGTGGACTCATCGATGGGGGTCATGAAGTTGTAGGAGTTCATCAAGAACACCTGTTCGTGCACCGGCCCGGCATCCGATCCGGTGCCGGCCGGGGTGAAGATGGCCTTGATGATGGCCTGGGCCGGGTAGTGCACTTCGTAATGCTGCTTGCGGTCACAGTTGCCGCTGAACTTGACGAACTTGGCGTAGAACGGCGCCACTTCGATGTCGCGCATCCACCGCGACACGATCACGCCGACGTCTGTCACCGTAGTTTGCAGCGGCTCCTGGGCGCATGCGGCGCTGCCAAAGGAGGACTGGTGAACCCAGGCCACGTGGGAGGGGTCGAGCAGGTTGTCGGTCATGTACAGGTAGTTGCAGGGGATGACCATGCTGTCGCCACGATTCAGGCCCCAGGCCGGATCGCCCCATTCGGGCACGTGGCAAATCTTGCTGGCGTCGGCCAGCTCGGCATCGCCCATCCAGATCCAGATCAGGCCGTAGCGCACGGCCAGCGGATAACTGCGCACCTTGGCGCCTTGGGGAACGTGCTTACTGCCGGGGGCGCGCACGCAACTGCCCGAGCAGTCGAAGGTTAGGCCGTGGTAACCGCATTCGATGTCGTCACCTTGGCGCCGCCCTAAGGACAACGGCAGTTTGCGATGCGGGCAGGCATCTTCTAGGGCGACCGGGGTGCCATCGCCTTTGCGGTAAAGCACTACCGCCTCATTCAGCAGCTTGACCGCAAACAGTTGCTCACCGAGTTCGGTTTCACTGGCGGCGACATACCAGGCGTTGCGCATAAACATGGGGTCTCTCCTTATTATTCTTCGGATCGTGGCTAACGACGGATCCAGAATACGAGAGGCCAGTTGAGTAAGAATAGATGGATAAAACTGATATTTGGTTTAGGTTCTCTTAAGTGTTTATCGCGTCCCCACGAACATCTCCTGTGGGAGCTAGCTTGCTCGCTCCCACACTGGGTGCTGTGCGTTTTACAGACCGCCGCGCGTGCCTATCGCGGACAACGCCCGTTCCCAGATCTGCCGCGTTCGCACCCACACCAACTCTTGCCAGTCGCTGTCCGCGGGGAAGAATTGTTCAAGCAGTTGCAACTTGATCTGCCGTGCTTCGGGGCCGGTTGGGTCGCCGCGTAGGTGCAGCCACTGATCGTCGCGCAGCACCGCATGGATTTGTTGACCAGGGTAGGTGCCGCACTCGATCACGAACGGCATCAGTTGCACATGAGGCAAGGCGTTGATGATGGCCTGGGAGGTGTAACCGGTGGCAGTGGCAGCAACGCCGGTGTCACTCTGGCTGTTGGCGCTGGTCATCAGGGTGAACAGCCAGGGCCCGAACAACACCTGGGCCTGGGGCAGTGCCGGGTACGAGGCCTGGGCAATGGTCATCAACATCGGATGGCCATAATCGCCCGCGCCGGTGTGCAGGTCGAAGCACATCGCGACCTCGGCGTGTGCCAGGTGTTCGCCGAGGATCCGGTGCAGGGTCTGGTTCGACCAACTTGAGCTGTTACCGCCGTAGAACAGGCCATCGGGATGGCGATACTGACCGGCCTCGACAATCGACATCACCGCCGACCAGCCCTCGCGGCTGATCCGTTCATTGAGCTGGGCATCGGCGCGCTCACGTTCGGGGCCACGCAGTTGGGTACAGGTGTAGATCGGGTGCAGAGTTTCATAAGCCGCGTTGTCGGGTGGTGTCTTAGTGAAGTCCAGGTAGTTGCGGTTGAGGTCGATGTTGTCCTCGTTGACCCGACGCATCCAGGCCGTGCCCCACGGGTTGATCAAGTGGATCATCAGTACCGCGACGTCGTCGGGCAGGCTGCGCTCCCTGAAGGTTTGCAGCCATTGGCGCTGGCAATCCGAGCCGTAATAACCTTCCACGCCGTGGGTGCCGCTCAAGGCCACCAACACCCGTTTGGCCTGGGGGTTGCCGAGCAGGGCCACATCTGTGCCCAGGGCCTCGGCGAACGGGCCGCGCAATGGGTGCGGGTAATGGCTAAGACGGGCGCCGACGGCCTCGGCGGCGGCGAGGAATTGTTCACGCTGCTGGGTAAAGCTGCGGTGTGATGGAAAACCGTTACTCATGGTTGTCTCCTGTCGAAATGGGGTTACTTCAGGCGGCCGGAGAGGAACTGGGTCAAGCGCTCGCTTTGCGGACTGACCAGCACTTCACCCGGCGGACCTTGCTCTTCAACCCGGCCTTGGTGCAGGAACATCACATGGTTGGAGACGTTGCGCGCAAACCCCATCTCGTGGGTGACCACGACCATGGTGCGACCTTCCTCGGCCAGGGCCTGCATCACTTTCAGCACCTCGCCCACCAGTTCCGGATCCAGCGCGGAAGTGGGTTCGTCGAACAACATCACTTCCGGTTCCATGGCCAAGGCACGGGCAATGGCGACCCTTTGCTGCTGGCCGCCGGACAGGTGGGACGGGTATTTTTTCTCAACGCTCGGGTCCAGACCGACTTTATGCAGGTACTGCCGCGCGCGTGCCTCTGCGTCCTTGCGCTTGACGCCCAGCACATGCACCGGTGCTTCGATGATGTTCTCCAGCACGGTCATGTGCTGCCACAGGTTGAAGTGCTGGAACACCATCGCCAGTTTGGTGCGCACTTTTTGCAGCTGACGCGGGTCGGCCACCCGCAGCGCGCCGTTGAGATCCTGTTTGGTGCGGATTTGCTCGTTGTTTACCGTGATGGTTCCGGCGCACGGCTGTTCCAGGAAGTTGATGCAACGCAGGAAGGTGCTTTTGCCCGAGCCGCTGGAGCCAATGATGCTGATTACGTCGCCAGCTTTGGCCTTGAGCGATACGCCCTTGAGTACTTCGTGGTCGCCGTATTTCTTGTGCAGCTCATCTACGCTTAGCTTATACATGTTCGATGTCTCCAAAAGGACGGTCACTCAATGCGCCTGCGGTTGCAAGAAGGCCAGCCAGCGCACTTCGCAGCGACGAAACAGCCAGACCAGGGTAAACACCATCAGCGCGTACAGCACCGCCGCCAGGCCGAAGGCTTCGAACGAGGAGTAGGTCGCAGAGTTGACGTCGCGAGCGACCTTCAATAGATCGGGCACGGTGGCGGTGAAGGCGAGAGTGGTGGAGTGCAGCATCAGGATCACTTCGTTGCTGTAGTACGGCAGCGAACGGCGCAATGCCGAGGGCAGGATGATTCGCCGGTACAGGGTGAAGGTGGACATGCCATAGGCGCGGCCTGCTTCGATCTCGCCATAGGGCGTGGCGCGGATGGCGCCGGCGAAAATCTCCGTGGTGTAGGCGCACGTGTTGAGGGCAAAGGCCAGCAGGGTGCAGTTCATGCCCTCGCGAAAAAACGCATCGAGGGTCGGTTGGTCGCGCACCACTTGCAAGCTGTAGATCCCGGTGTAGAGGATTAGCAGTTGGATATACAACGGCGTGCCGCGAAACACGTAGGTGTAGAACCATACGGGCATGCGCAGCAGCGGATTGGACGAGACTCGTGCCACGGCCAGCGGCACGGCCAGGGTGCCGCCGATGGCGATGGAAGCGACTAGCAGCCAGAGGGTCATGGCCACGCCTGAGAGTTGGTAGCCGTCAAACCAAAGGTAGGCTTTCCAGTACTCCTGGACGATATCGATCATAGCTGCGCACCTCTGACGCCCACCGAGTAGCGGCGTTCAAGCCACATCAGCACGCCGTTGGAAACGGTGGTCAGGGCCAGGTAGATCAGGCCGCCGACCACGCTGAAGAAAAACAGGTCCATGGAGTTCTTGCCCGCGTCCTGGGTGACTTTGACGATATCGATCAAACCAATGATCGACACCAGCGCCGTGGCCTTGATCAACACCTGCCAGTTGTTGCCGATTCCCGGTAGGGCGAAGCGCATCATTTGTGGAAACAGCACCCGCACAAACACCTGCCGACGATTCATGCCGTAGGCCACGGCAGCTTCCAACTGGCCGGCTGGCACGGACTGAAAAGCGCCGCGGAAGGTCTCGGTGAAATAGGCACCGTAGATGAAACCCAGGGTCAGCACCCCGGCCGCGAAGGGGTTGATGTCAATCTGTTCGGTGTCCAGCCATTCAGTCAGGTTGTTCAGCCAGATCTGCAGGCTGAAGAACAGCAACAACATGATCACCAGGTCCGGCACGCTGCGAATCAGCGTGGTGTAGCCGGCGGCCAGGTGACGCAGCAGCGGTTGTTTCGATAGTTTGGCTGATGCGCCGATCAGGCCCAGCGTGACGGCCAGTACCATGGACATCAGTGCCAGCTGGATGGTCGCCAACGTACCTTCGAGAATGAGCGAACCATAGCCCTGTAAAAGCATGTTCTGTCTCTCCGTTGGCAAGGGCGGCCCGGGGGCCGGCCCTTGCGCGAAATGGATGGGCAAGGCGCCGGATCACCAAGCCGCGAGCGTTCCGGCACCGGTCAAGCGCAGGGCTTTTAGTTGTAGATGTCGAAGGTGAAGTACTTCTTCTGGATGGTGTCGTAGGTGCCGTTCTTGTGCATTTCGGCCAGTGCCCGGTTGATGGCTTCCATCAGCTGCGGCTCGTTCTTGCGCAGGCCGATGGCAATGCCTTCGCCCAGCAGTTCCTGGTTGTACACAGCGTCGCCGGCGAAGGCGAAACCGGTGTTCTTAGGCGTTTGCAAAAAACCCAGTTCGGCCACGGCGGCATCGGTCAGGCTGGCGTCGATACGGCCGCTGACCAGGTCCGGATACAGCAAGTCCTGATTGGGGTAGGTGACCATGATCACCCCTTTAGGCGCCCAGATTTTTTTGACGTACGTCTCTTGGGTAGTGCCTTGGGCTACGCCGACGCGCTTGCCTTTCAGGGATTCTGGCGTAGGCAGCAGACCGCTGTCCTTTTTCGCGATCAAACGGTTGGGGGAGTTATAGAGACGGTCGGAGAAGTCCACGTTTTTTTTGCGCTGGTCGTTGATGGTCATTGCCGACAACACGGCATCGAACTTTTTCGCCCGCAGCGCCGGGATGATGCTGTCGAATGCGTTTTCCACCCACACGCACTTGACCTTCAGCTCGGCGCAAATGGCGTTGCCCAGGTCGATGTCAAAGCCCACCAGTTGACCGTCGGGGTTTTTCGATTCGAACGGAGCGAAGGTCGGATCGACGCCAAAGCGAATGACGCTTAAATCCTTGGCCAGGACGCCGGTGGAAGCCAATGCAAAGACGGTGGCGAGTACAAATTTTTTCATTGTTGTTTTTCCTTTGTCTGACGGATCGAACGCTAACGATGTATTACAGAAAAATCTTTATATGATAGTACCTGTATATACATTTAATGCAAAATGCAGGCCAATTCACGGAAAATGCCTGCAAGGTGCTGTTTTTCGCGGTGCTGATAAGCCCGGGGTGGCTGAGTCGCCGGGCCACTATGGTTTTTTGGTACGCATGGTTACATCAGAGGCTGCACCGTATCGGGTCTTGCGTAACAACATGGGGCGTCTCCTGACCGGGACAGGTAAATACCCGCCAAAGCCAGAATACGAGGCTTTTCATATACAAAAAATGTCGAAAACTGTGGCTTGCTATAGCTCAGCTAAAGTATAAAACCGTCGATTGCTATGGAGATGATGATGAACAGCTTGCCTTCCCTGCGCGCGCTGCAGGTTTTTGAAGCCGTGGGACGTTTCGGCGGCATTGTCGAGGCCGCCAAGCGTCTGGGTATCTCGGCCGGTGCCGTCAGCCAACAAATGAAACTGCTGGAAGACACCCTGGGCTTGAGCCTGACCTTGAAGGTCGGCAAGCGTATTCGCCTGACCGCCGCCGGCCAGCGTTATCACGATAGCTGCGCAGCGGCATTCGAGAGCCTGCGCATCGCCCAGGTCGAGGTCGAGCGGTCGAAAAACGCCAGCAACCTGCGCATCAGCGCTTTGCCGTCATTGCTGTCGGATTGGTTGGCACCGCACATCTATGCCTGGCAGGACGAGCACCCGGAACTCAATTTGTTTCTCGATGGCAGTCACGCCGAACCTTCGCCAGAGGGCTACGACATCGATTTTCGCTTCACCTACGGCGACTACGTGGCCACGGAAAACGCCATCGAACTGTTTCGCGATTGCGTGGTGCCGGTGTGCAGCCCTTGGTTGTTGCGGCCTGATGTGCTGCTCAACAAACCGGCAGACCTGCTGGCATATCCGCTGCTGTCCATCGACTGGCTACCGAAGTTTGCCTCGCCGCCTTCGTGGCGTGACTGGTTCAAGGCCCAACAGGTGGACTGCGAAAGCATTCGCGATGGCTACCGCGTGTATTCCTTGTCTGCCATGGCAATCCAGGCCGCATTGGCGGGGCAGGGTGTGGTACTGGCGCAATACTCAATGGTGGCTGATGCGTTGTCAGATGGGCGTTTGATCAGGCCGTTTGCCCGGGCCTTGCCCTTGCCGTCGGCGTATTTTTTGGTGGGTGCCAAGGGCGCGTTCGACAAGGCCCACTGCCGCGACTTCCACCGTTGGATTGTGGCGCGCGGGCGTGAGCAAATGGTGATCAATCAGCGGTTGCTGGCGTAGCCTTCACTAGGCTGCGCTTGAGCTCAGGTTTTCGTCGGACAGTTCGCTGTTGGAGCGCCGGCACAGGTAGTACTGGCGGCCGTCATCCACGTGCAGGTCGAACAGCTTTACCAGTTCGCCGCTGGCGACATCGGCGCCACCAACGGCTCGCGCAGCAGCGAGCAACCCAGGCCGGTCAGCGCCAGTTGCCCGTCTTCGAGCAGCAAGCCATTGAGCGCACTGGCGTGCTTGACCTCGGCGACTTGAAACCATTCGGCCCAGGTGCCGCGTTCTTCGTCGTGCAGCAACGGCAGTTGGCTCAAGGCCTGGGGCGAGTCGATGGGGGCGTGGCGCTGAAGGAATTCGCGGCTGCAATAGGGCGAGACGGCACCCGAGATCAGCGGCTCGCTGTGATTGCCCGGCCAGTGGCTGGTTCGCTGGAATAGCTGCGGTGGTTTGCGTAGGTGACGTTGATGTCCAGTTCCGGGTTTTGCGCCAGGAACTCGACCAGCCTCGGAATGAACAGGTTGATGCCAAACAGCGGAATCAAGCTGATGGTCACCTGGCGCATGACGGACTTCTCGCGCACATGCTCGGTGGCGCTGTGCAATACCGCGAAAGCCGAGCGGATGGCACGGTAATAGGGGGCATGCCGAGATAAGGCAAAGTTCACTAATTTGGTATGCCGCCGCTTGGGCTGTTGGGCCGCATGCGTTTTTCGCGTTCCAAAGCTCGCTCGGTTTTTGGCCCATCCACAACCGTTTTCGGGGCGTGCGCTTTCTGCAGGCGCTGGGCGTCCCGCTCTTTTTGCAGCGCCAGTGCCGTGGTTTTGTCGTAGCGCTTGGCAATAGAACCCGGCAAACCGGCGATAGCATCGGTGTAGATCCTCGCTTCCAACCGCGCCCGACTGATGGCCACGTAGAACAGATTTAGCGAAGTGGTACGGCTCTTGGTGTTCACGGAGATCATCACGCGATCATTGGTTAGGCCCTGCGCACTGTGAACAGTCGCGGAATAAGCGTGTTCCAGGTGCAGCGGTTTGTTCGATGGCAGCTTCACCACGCGCTCCGGCTTTCCGTCGCGCTCTCTGGTCGAAGCCAGCTCGATCATGCCGTTGGCTGTGCTGATAACTCGCATCCGGTCGCCGTTGGTGAGGTCGAGTGATGGCGTGTTGCGGGTGATGCGTACCAGGTCGCCAATGGACAGCTCCGGGCGCTCTGCCTTGTAGACGCTGAGCTTTGTAACCTGTCGCGAGTTGATCTGACGGCTCTGGCCATCGGCACCGGTCACGACAAGGATGTTTCCCGGTAACGCCTGTTTGACGGTGTAGTTCTCGCCACGAACCAAGCCCGCTTTTTTGTAGTCTTTCTCCGGCTGAATGACCATTCCTTGCTGGTAGGTCGGTGCGTAGCGCCGCTCTGCCTGAGTCATATCAACGCGGTTCAACGTGTCGAACTTCGCCCCCCGGCCCTCAAGGCCCAATGCCTTGCGCGCCAAAGTGTTGATCTCTTTGCGGTCTTTGTTTGTACCGGCAACGATCAATACCTCTCTACGCTCCTGGTCAGTCAGTTGCATGTAGTCGTTGACGATCGCTTGATGTCGATCGATAGGGTTGCGCAGTTCCTCAATGTGCTTGATGTGCTGCAGCGACTTGGGAGTATTGCCATCGGCGGCGTGCTCGACGGCTAATTTCAACTCGGGGTCTTTCTGCCGCTGGATCTCCTTGATCCGGGCGGTTTGCATGCCGTTCTGCTGGAGCTGGGCGAATGGTTTTCCCGCCTCGATGGCCTCGGTCTGTTTGGTATCGCCCAGCTGAACAAGGCGGGCCCCGGACTTTTCCACCAGCCGCATGAGCTGTTCCATCTGGCGAGCGCCGACGACACCGGCCTCGTCGAGAACAATGATAGTCCTCTCGTCCAGGGTCTTGTCTTTGGTGTTGAAAAAGCTGGCCAGGGTATGAGCGTCCATCCCCTCGTTTTTGAGTGCGGCAACTTGGTTCCCATACGGCGCCAATGCGAGGATTCGATAGCCGAGTTGATCCTCTGTCTTGCCGTAACTCATTGCCTCGTTGACGGATGTGAGCAGTTGCACGGCCCGCTCAACGGAGTAGGTTTTGCCCGTACCAGCATCACCCTGAATGCCGACAAACCGATTCTCCGTGCTGACGATGGTCTCGACGGCTTGCCGTTGGCCAGCGGTGAGGGTTGATCCTTCAAGTGCTTTAGCGACCTGCTCCTGGGACATGAGCGGCGTCACCTGGCCCCGGCCAGTGCGCTCAATGGCAAGGATGGCTTTCTCGCGCTTCAAGCCTTTCTGTGTGGTGTAGCGCTTCTCGGTTGGCACCAATGAACCGCGCTCGATGGCGGTGGCCACGTACTGTTTTGCCTGCTTGTCCGTCCAGCCTTTCAACTCCTGCAGGTGAGCTTGCCAACCTGCAGGCGACAACACGGGCGCGTTTTCCGTGGGCTGTGCCATTGAGTAGGCCGGTGCTGACTCTATGAGCGTACCTTGTTGTACCAGCCGGGCTATTTCGGCCCGTACCTGGTCAGGCCCGGCCAACCCTACCGAACGCTGGAGCGCCACGGTCAACAGGTCCAACTGGGTAACAACCTGTTCACGCTCGGTCAGGTGATTGATTGCGTATTGCACAACGGCTTGGGCCGGTGTCAGCCCTGCGGGTAGATTGGGATCAGATGGAACGCGGCCAGCGCCTGACGCTGGGCCTGATTCACCATACTCGCGGCCATCCAATCGGCTTTGTGGGCCGTAGTCGATCCCTAACTCGCGGCTTTTCGTCACCCAATACTGTTTCACCAGATCGTGGTCGCGCTCGTCTTTGTGCGGCCTGGTGGCCATTGAGATAACTTGTTTTTCCAGAGTGGTCGCGTCGGCCCGGGTTTTCCCGTCCTTGGCCAACGCTTCTTCAATGACTTTGCTGCGGCTGGAGAATGCTTCGATCTGTTCCCGTGAAATGTGATTCAGCTCGAAGTTGCCTTTGCCATCGAGTACGCGGATCTCGTAGCCCAGCTCGCGCAGCTCCAAGGCCAGTTGGCCCTTGTACATGGCGTCAACTTCATGCTGAACCTTGAAAATATCGTCGTTGAACAAGGCACGCCATTTACCATCGGCGCGCTGCGTCATGTTCATGATCACCGCATGGGTGTGCAGTTGGGGATCCTTGCCGCGACTCATTTCGTGGCGAAACTTGCCAATGACCATGTTCCCCGTGCGTTCGCGCAGGAACTTGCCCTGTACCTTGCGCCGTGCCTGGGCGAGCTTTTCGACGTGGTGCATGGCCTTGGCCACCGCCCGGTCGTGAGCCAGGGTGACATTTTTGTCGCCGGCGACGAGTGCTTGCATCGACACCGATTTCGGCGCCGAGAATGTCATGTCCAAGCCCATGCGCCGCTTGTTGGTTTCGGCATTGAACGTGGTGTGGATCCGCTCGCCGTTCGGCAACTTGCCATCAAGCAGTTTGGCCAGTTGCAGCTGATCGACGGGGCCGACCAGGCCGAGCCGTTCGGCACCTTCGCCTTGCCACTCGCCGGGTGTTTCCTTGGCGTAGTAGTCGTCTGCAGCAGAGAAATAACGTGCTGCAGCGTACTGGTTGTTTCCTCGAATCGGCGTGACGTTGAGCATGCAACCTCCGTTACGCAGCCTGACCGGCAACGACTATTCCCTGCGCTCTCTCTTTGTGATTCACATAGGGCAGCTTGATTTTGGTGATAGGGAAGTCCTCACCGAATTTCAGATAAGCCTCAAGGTCTTTCAAATTTGAGATTTCGGAGTCCATGACCACGGGCTCTTTCTTGATCTCTGGCGAGCGGTTGCTGCGGCCGTTGCTGAAAGAGACACGCATACGCCTGACTTCCTGCTGGCCAAGGATCTCGCTGGCCTTGTCCGAGGTTTGTGCGTTGGATGCGGCAAGAATCACGTAATTACGGAAGCAAGACAGCACCGTTTCTGCATCGTGTTGGCCATAGCTGGTGATCAACTGCGACCAGTCCTGCAGACTGGCAACCATACGAAGGCCGTGTTTCCGGCCTTTGGTGGCTGCTGGCACGAACGATTCGAGTTTGCCCAGCGACTGCAGCTCGTCCAGGAACATCCAGAGACGTTTCCCGGTCATGGGCTCATAGCTGAGGATGGTCGCGCAGATCGTATCAATCCACATGGCCACCAATGGCTGCATGGTCGAGCGCATGTCCTCCCGCCAGGTGATAAACAGATTGCCCGCATTCGGGTCTGTCACCCACTTATGGATCGAGAAACTACCCTTGGTCATGAAGCGCAGCGGGCGAATGTACTTGTTCATCATGAACTGAATACTGGCAATCGCCTTTTCAGCGTTGTCGCGGAAATAGCCCTCGGAGTCGGTGTTGGCCAAGAACGCCCGAATGGTGTCCCCATCCTCCCGAACCAGCAGGTTTACCAGCGTGTCCTGGTTCGGGTTGTTGGTTTCCTTGAGCTTACGCATGGTGTCGGCCAGTACGTCACGGGCATACGCGCACCACTGTTCATCACCTGGATCCACCTGCGGCGGGATGATGGATTTCGCCATACGGTCGAAGTCGTGAACACCCTTGATCTCGTTGAACACCGTCCAACCTGCTGACCGAGCATCGAAGGGGTTGAGAATCACATCGCCTTTGAAACTGAACTTTGAGTAAAAGGTGCCGTTGGGATCGACAACGGCCATCTTGTCGTTACGCTTCAACGCCGAGACCATCATGCTTTCCATGGTGACGGACTTACCGGCACCGATGGACGCGCAAATCATGGTGTTTCGATCTTCAAGGTGCAGTGGCATCGGCACTTTGCCGACCATGATCGGTTCGATGTTTTCCAGCCCACTTTTGCGGCGTTCACGGTTGGTTTGGGCGTTACGTCTACGGACTTTGCTGTCCACGTAGTGCCAATTTCGCATGCGAGAACCGCGCAAATGCTCAATGAACCGTTCGCCACGGAACCCATCGTCGCAATACTCATTGAGGTAGTAGACCAGGGCACCGGCCACCACGGAGGTGGCCACCGTGCATCCGGCCATGATTGGGTTCTGCAGTGTCTGGTGCAATGTCTCGCGGAAGGCGCCGGGGAATGGTGTAAACGGCATCTGCGCCAGGTAGGCGCCGCCGACCCAACCGGCGATTGGCAGAGCAATCCCCGCCGTCAATATTGCGCTATCGACTTCTTGTTTGTGCACTAGTCCTCTCCTGATAGACGTTCAATGTCCTTAGCCAACTCGGGCAACAGAGCGGCTAATGCTTCCTCGTTGCTCCCCAATGCGGACAGTTCGGCACGCAGCTCGCTGAGCTTTCCTTGCGTGCTGTTCTGTCGTAGCAGGTAGACCACGATGGCCAGAATGGTTCGGTTAGTGGCCTGCGCCTGGTCGAGTGATTCGAGCAAACTCATGATTCGTTGTTGGTCTGCCCACTGGTCGATTCCGCCCTGGTGGCTGTCCACTTTGGACGGCTCAAGCAGACGATCACGCATGTAGGTGGACAGGTGTTTGTAGCCTGCCAAAGCAGCCGATTCCTCGACCCTGGCCAGCTGCTCATCGTTCAAACGTATCGGTACGGTCTTCCCCACATTGCCCCCTCATGGCGGTCAAAATCCCCCCTTGAAATGGAGGGGTCCAGGTCTTCGAGTTCATGTATAACAAATGTAATACACAAAACACTATTAAAATATGGTCCATATTGTATATTTGTAATACATCTGTATCACATGTGCATTCAGGCAAAACCCACTGGAAGCACTGTATATGCTGGGCTGACCTCCCGCTAGGGAGGTGCGTGATGTGTATTAAGATTTTGATCCTGTTAAGGATCAAAAATTATGCTCTTGTTAAGGGCGTATCCATCATTTAGGTCGAAGACCGTAGAAGAGGGTACAGGTAGGGTGCAAGGTGGGTGCTGTAAGGCTGCACAATGGATGCAGGAAGGGTTTAGCTTGACTATGTGTAGGGGGTAAGTAGGATGCACAAAGAGAGCAATAAGGGTGCATATAGGGTGCAATATGGCAAAGCTAGACCTAGCGACTGCATTGCAGGCAGTTGAACCGGAAACCAAGGCGGCACAAATACGCCAGGTGATGCCGATTATCGAGCAGCAATTGAAGGCGGGAGTTAGACGCCAAGCGATCCTGAATGTGCTCAAGGAGCAGGGGATCGAGATCAGCATGGAGACGCTGAAAAGTTACCTGTATCGGTATCGCAAGTCGGTCAAGGCCGGAACGGTCGAAGCACCGGCAAATGTGCCAAATTCGCAGTCAGCTGCGGTAGTGCCAGAGGCAACCGCCGAAAAGCTGGAAATTGTATCGTACGATACAAAGACGGAAAGTCAGGATCTACCGGCGCCAATAATGGCGCCGAACGAATTGAGCAAGATCATGAACCCTGGGGATGATGTGAACGCCTCAGAACTGGCTCGCTACGAGAGTGCGAGCCCAAGCAGAAGGAGACGCACATGAGTAAAATCGCCGTAGTGAATTTCAGCGGCAACACCGGCAAGACGACTGTATCTGATCAGTTGTTGTCGCCCCGGATGGACGCGCCGCGCTTCGCCATCGAGACAATCAACGCGGGGGCTTCTGACACTGCCGCCGAGATCGAGCGTATGAAGGGGCGTCAGTTCGGCGAGCTGCAAGAATGGCTGATGGTCGAGAGCAAAGCTGTGGTCGACGTGGGAGCCTCGAACGTCGAAGACTTCTTCAAGTACATGGGGCAGTTCGCTGGCTCGCAGGAAGAGTTCGATTACTTCCTGGTGCCCACGGTCAGCGAGAAGAAGCAGCAGGCCGACACGATCAACACGATCAAGACGCTATCGGCGCTTGGCGTACCAGCCAAGCGAATCCTGGTCGTGTTCAACAAGGTGCAGATTGACGATGCAGACGACCTGCCGCAAACCTTCTCGGCGGTGTTCGGCTTTCACAAGCTGGAGAAGAAATTCACCCTCAACCCTGACGCGGTGATCTATTCCAACGAGGTGTTCGAGCGGCTGCGTGCGTTCAAGAAAAACATTTCCGAGGTCGTGAAAGACACCACGCCGTACCGTGAGCAGTTGAAAGACGCGAAGACCGAAGAAGACAAGGAGCACGCCATACGGATGATATCGGTTCAGCGCCTGGCTAAGTCGGCCTGGAAGAACCTCGATGACGTGTACGCGGCGCTGTTCGGGAAAGGGAAGTAACGGCGATGGGCAAGGATCCGACAACCGCCCGCGAAGCGTTGGCGGTTCAGATGATGGAAGACATTGACGCCCTGGTGCGCCGTCTCGAAGAAGTGGACGGCGAACTGGGGGCGAAACTGGACCAGGCGATCAAGGACGGCGCGGCCAAGGCGTTGCTGCAGACGCGGTTGAACTTCGAGTCAATGATGGAAACCCAGCAGGTGGCGTTGCTGCAGGCTGGCCGTGAGGCCGCCGCCAGGATCGGTAACGAGCTGAACCGCAGTTCGGCGCCGCTGATCCTAGCAGCCGGAGGGCTGCGCCGTTGGTTCTTGGCGTTCACGCTTACGGCGTTGGTATCAGCGATTGTCGCCGGTGCCGTGGGTGCTTTCATCGGGTATCGACTGGCAACAATGTAAGGGGGGCGCCCCCTTTTATTGGGGTTTATCCTGTATCGTACGATACAGGATAAACTTTCCGTATTGCCACAACCCTCCCCCCGTAGGCGATCAGGCCAGGGGGGATTTCTCGCGTGCGAGAAAAGGAGGACACATGACCGCAACTGCCAGTCAGGAACTGTACGAAGAAATCGAAGGCGCCTATGCGTACTTCAACGAGGTGCTGTTTGATGGCCAACTCCCTGGCTGTCTGTTCACGTTGCAGCGCAAAAGCAACACGTTCGGGTACTACTCTGAGTCGCGCTTTCTTCGCCGGAACGGCGAAGGAAAGAGCGATGAGATTGCGCTGAACCCTGCATATTTCGCGCACCGTCGCGTAGAGCAGACCCTATCCACACTGGCACATGAGCAAGTCCACCAGTGGCAGGCCCATTTCGGCAAGCGCTCCCGATCCGGGTATCACAACGCGGAATGGGCGAACAAAATGCAGTCCATCGGGCTGATGCCGTCCGACACCGGCGAGCCTGGCGGGAAACGTCATGGCCAGCAGATGACGCACTACATCATCGAGGGCGGGCCGTTCGATCTTTCCAGCAAGGAACTGATCGAACAGGGCCGCATGTTGTCCTGGATCGACGTGGTAACCAAACGGGTTCCTATGTCGGCAGTGCTGCTCTACGGGCCTGGCGGCGAGCCGGTGCCAGGTACGCCGGAAGATCCGACGATAGATATATCGGCGCTGACCTCGGCGGGTTTGCTGCAGCCAGATCCTGGCAAGGAAGACCCGAAGAACAAGCGCAAGTACACCTGTCCGAGTTGCCACCTGAATCTATGGGGCAAACCGGGGCTTAGCGGTCGGATTCAATGTATTGAGTGCGCAGTCCCGTTTGTGGACTCGAAAGAGCTGGTCGAAGTCCCGCCAGAGGTGGCGGCTGAGAGCGGCGAATAGGCCCGCGCAGATCGCGGGCGAAGCCCGAACCATTCCAACTTGCGGATCCAAGGGGGGCACCCCTTTGGTCGCCGAAGGCATTCCGATGCAATGGCCAGCGCATGAAAAATCGCCCAGCGAGCGGGGCCCGTCAGAGGCCAGAGCGAGCGATGCAGTTATCCACGGGCCGGGAGGTTTCTTGCCCGGGCGGTGGATAACTGCAGGGTGATTTCCTGAGTCGTGCGCAGATCCAGGACGCGGGCTGTTGCATCGCCCGGGCTATCGGCTTTTTCCCTGTATCGATATAAAGAGTGGGGGACGTTGACCTGGTGCAAGCGGAGCGCGCAGCCCGGGACGGGCGAAGGCGTGAGGATCGAAGCCCGAAGGGCCAAGACCCGGCGCGCTTTTGGCCGGGGCTTGGTTTACGAGAGCCGTTTCGGCGAGGCCGAACACGCACAGCGGCGGGGTCACACCGGCTCGCGTTGCGGGTAACGCACCCTATGTTCAATCGGGGGTACAGAGAAGGGGTGCATAGAGAAAACGGAAAAAATCGTACGATAGGCCCTGTGACCCGCAAAGTTCGGGCATGTCTCTGTCAGAGTGTTTGCACTTGCTCGGTTTGCCTTTCATTTCTTGACTACAATCGTGGGAGCTGAAGGATCAGATCCCCTCAACAAAAGCCCCGTCAAGATGCCGGGGCTTTTGTTTTCAGTCCACACCGTTGAGCAGAGAACGACTAGATCATGGTGAGCTGATGCCGGTAGGTGTTGTCATAGAGGTTTGATAGTGCTCCATGTTCAGTCTTTCGCATTCAGCATCTGCTTCTATCTGTGTCGGGTAGGTGAACTGCAATCGCTGCTTATCTTGATTGTCATAAATATCAAACCCGCCAGGAACTGTAGTGGAGTGAAAGCGAGTTCCATTACGAATCGATCCTGTTTCGATGGGGATCGCAGGAACAACAACAAATCTCTGAATCATCGTCGCGTCCTTGTGTTGAGTGAATCTTAACTAATAGCGGCAGCCCGCCACTTCTTCAAGTTTTGATAAACCCAATGACAACCAAGCAGCCTGAAGCCGTGGCCTGTCAGGTTGAAGTCATAGAGGTTTGTAGGGAAACGTCAGGAAAAGCCGAAATAGCCCCTATCTTGACGTACTTCGGTCGTCCGGTCTGACGCCAGGTTGAGGCATAGCCCAACCTGACGGATCGATTGACAGCTCATTATTATTCACTATGATTAACCCTGAGTCGAGCTATGGCAAAGTCACTCAAAATAAATCACAAAGGATAGATGATGAGCCAATCCAGCCCTTTGACGCACCAGGATGCCAACCATCGCGATTCCGCATGGGAGCGTGCTGCCAACTACGAGAAGGAAGAGCGCCCCATCCACCCAGTTAGCAAAATTGTGATCAAGGGGGCGGTTGATGTTGTGTTCTTTCGCTCGTCATCA
>NZ_JBUZTL010000036.1:0-36151 GCF_055408345.1 Pseudomonas sp. B424
GTACAACTGGATTCGACCGCACCAATTTAATGGTGGGCTGCCACCGGCTCAGGCCGAGAAAAAACTTAACGCAGTGTCCGGGATTAGTTGACCACTACATCTGTCGCTGTAAGTGAGGTACGTGTGGCGGTCAGTACATTACTGATAGTGCCGGTGGTGGGTGTGCTGCTAGGTGTTCAGATGTTTAACTCCGTCGCGACATGATCTACCCCGAACAGGTCGGTGCCGATGAGTGTGTTTGGGACAACTTGAACCCGCCCCATGCCAATACGCAGCAGGAAGATCAAAGCTCAAGGCCGGTTATCGGTACATACCTTGCACCCACCTCCTCATCTTGATGAGCTGCTCCGGGAGATTGACAAGAAATTCAGCCTGAACAAAAAGCCCTGCAGTGTTTATCTGCAGGGCTTTTCTCATTTTCGGTAGAAGGCTGTATCGGTGAATTGACTCAAACTACTCATAGTTCTGAAACAACTCATAGTCCTCCATTACATCGTCCGTCACCGTCCTTGCGCGATGCCCACGCCCCGAGGGCTGCACGACAAACGTAATCGAGTCTTCCAACCGCACGTCGCCATTCTTGTAGTCCTGGCCGATGACATAGGTTTTGGAAAATGGGCTCAAGGCTGACGCAAGTCTCTCGATCATCAACTCACGCTCGCCCAGCTCATCCTCATCAAGCTCCAGCATGGCTGCCATGATTGCGCAGTCGATCATTGTGCCCGTCATCCAGTCACAACTTGAGCCATAACCGGCACACCAGCGAATTAAGGTCCCTTCCATAAAGACCTCCATCGTTGTTGTATCTTGGCCAACGTAACAGGAGCCAAGCATCAGCCCCGTTATATTGCAGTCTCGTGAGCGCTCACCCACCGCGAAAATCAACTCATCAACCGCTGTTCCCGCAATTTTCCGTTGATAACCGTGGGCCGCAATGTAGACCAGCGTATTGTCTGCACGCGAACGAGCCAGACACTCCAGCGCTTTATTGAAGCTGCGCTTGTCATAAAAATTGGCGTGATACACCTCAGTATCACCGGCATATTTGGCAATACCTTCCACGAAGGGTAGAACACTGGTCCGATTGGCATCGTGTTCATCCATTTCCCAAGGGCATTCAAGGACCAGAATGGCGCGTGTCGAACGATGCAGCTTCTTGGATACTTGTTTCAACGTTTCAAATTCCGGAAAACTATTGGAGGCATACGCACCTGATTACTTGAATGAACAGTTGCCTGGTCAATAATCCAGGCGAATTGTTCTCAGATAGACAGCGCTTGAATCCTTTGCAGGGCCGCTTGTTCTTCTTTCGCTTGCAGAGCGACACACACTTGCATATTCACTTCCACGAATTTTTCCCAGGAGAACTGGCTGGCGTAATTCATCGTGTATTGCCTGTCCACCCGGCAGATGTCCGGGCGCTCATCGTAAATACCGCACCCCTTGAGAGCGGAATCGTAATGCATGCATGTGCCGTCTCCCCGATTCAGAAACCGGGTTTCAGCAGCCATATGCACATGCTGGCAGCACAAACCACATTGATTACAAGGGAAGACTGAAGTGGGCATGGTCAGACTCTGTGTTTCGAAGTTGCACTGTACTGAACAGCGCCACGTTGGGTAGCTGCCCGCGCTATATGCGGGCAACGTCTTATTACGCGGCAGGCGTATCCAGCGTCTCTTTTTGACCACTGGCAACAGCAGCAACGTCTTCGATACGCTTTTGCGTGGCCAAAATCAGATTGCCGTCTTTATCCAGAATCGCAGTGTCGATCATGGCTTTGAGCAGTTGAACCAGCTTGACTGAGCGGAAAACGACGCTCTTGCTTTCAACCGTGAATGCCTGGTAATCGACACCGTGGCTATCAATAACTCTCCTCAAATCACCCACGCTGCGACGCAACTGTGAACTGGTCGTAGAGAAAGTGCCGTTTGCCAGAGAGGTCACTTGCTCTATAGCTCTGAGCTTGCTTGCCATCAGGTCGGCTTGATCTCGGATGGTAACGGCCTGTTCCATATTGCTACGGGCGGTATTCAAGGCTTCTTCACCTTTGTTGCCCAGCACATGGCCGAAAATAGCCAGCGCCGGACCGGCGACGATACCACCCAGCACCATCATGCCTCCTGCCATCCCCCAACCACCGGCAGCCAAGGAACCACCGCCCAGCCACGCCAGCGTGGCGTTGGTGGCTGCAACGCCACTCAACGATGAGATGGCCGTGCCCGTACTGGCAGTAGCCAGCAGCATCGTGCCGTTATAGGCACCAAACGCAAGCGCTGCTCCACCACCTACGCCCGTCCCCAAACCCAGACCGGCGTCTTTGAGTGCTTGATAGTCTTGGCGCAGACCGGCAAGTGCCTTGTTGGTAAAGTCCCCGGCCGTCAGCTTGTCCAGCTCAGGGCTCTGGGACAGTTCGACGTTTTTCAGACGTTCAAATGTTTCAATAAAATCAACAATTACGCCGTTGAAAGCACGCAACTTGCGCTGGCCATAATCTTCCAGCGTGGTGTTAGTTGCCTGGCGCTGCTGTTCGACTTTCTGGTTGGCTGAATTGACTAAGGAAGTGGCGTCATTATTGACGTCTTTGGCAGTACTGTGGTCCATCGCTCCACTAACGCCTTTAGTGGCACCGTACAAAGCGGCCGCGGCGGCAACACCACCAATGATGAAGGGAATAGGCATGGTCTTGCTCCTTACTCGAGAATGATGGAAATGGTTTTATTGACTTCGCGATTGAGCGTTTCTGCACGCTCCAGCAGATCATCGAAAATGAAGTCGTCCAATTGGTGGTGTTGCTGAAATGCCTTAAGCAGAGCCCACTCGATATTGGAGATATTCCCATCACGCAAGGCAATCAGCAGCAATTCGAACAGTACGACCTTTGGCGTGGCCGGCAGCTCGAACTTCTGCTCCTTGAGCAACTCTTTCAACACCACAGTTGCCGCGTGTACCCGACCTTCAGGTCTCTTGATTTTGATCAATGGAAAGCTTTTCAGCGCTTCAATAAGTCTTGACTCAACATCAACACGCGACGGGACCGTCGACGCCGCGGATGAAGATGAGAACATGGATGAAAAAACAGACGACGAAACAGAAACGGAGGCCGTCGAGCGACTGCCAGCAGACTGTTCGAGCTCCATGATCATGTCGCGTTCTGAATCACCCTGTTGAATGGACAGTGCGTTCAGATCAGTGTTGACAGTGAACTCCTCTGGTGTTTGCCCGTCCCAAAGTAGTGGTTTGTCCGCAAGGGCCATCAGCTTCGCCAGGTCAACCAGATGGTGTTTGTCCGCAGGGGACAGTAGTTTGATCAGCATAAAATTTATCGTCCTTTTACCAATTTAAGTGTCTAGGCAAACTGAATAATCAGAGCGTCAGCGAACTGTCACTGCTCATGAAGTCGTTGAACTCATCTATTGAATGAAACTGCAACTGCTTGCCCAACAAGGTGGCGTATTGATTGATAGCAGCGGCAAAAACATCAGCACTGTTGGCATCCGCGGCATTCACTATCGAGAACAGGTGAAGTGTTTCTCGTTGCAATTGGGGGATTTCACGGCGGGTAAAGTCATCCAGTTGCGCTTGCTCATGAGCTATTCGGTCGCGCGCTGCGGCTTCAATGACTCGGGTGCGTGCCAGTTGTTCGCGGGAAAGTTCTGCCCCCCGTGCCGCGTCCAATGCGCTTTGGTAAAACAGCGATGACAGCGTGTAGCCGATCATTGCGCCAATGGCAGCACCGACAAAGGGGACAGGAATAGCCAACTGGCCAAGAGCAGCCATCATGCTGCTGGACAGCATGCCGGCGCCCTTCTCACCCACCTCGCTCAGCAATTGCGCTTCGCTGATCTCGCCCGTGACATAACGGGTGATCGAGCTGGCCAGTGACAAACAGATATTGACCGCTAGCGCAGGGGCTGAGGTGCCTGCGAGCGCACGCAGTGTCTGGTTGCCCGATTGTTGCAGACTGCCTTTGATCGCAGCGCCAACAAACGCGGTGCCATAGCCAAGCGCCCCTGCCTTCAGCGTATCGACAGCCAAGTCCTGAGCCGCTTCACACACGTCTTTCTGACCCTGTGCAGTCGCCAGCAGGTTTTGTAACAGCGAAATGCTGCCACCAATCACCGCCCCGTATCTGGCCCCCTGCAGCCCGGCACGATGGCTGGTGCGGGCAATGTCCATCGCAGTGGCCATCTTTGGGTGTTTGCGGTAGAAAATCGCCTCCTCGGTGGTGAGGCCGCTATCGCCAAGGTTTTCTGCCAATTGCTCATAACGTTCTGCTTCAAGGCGCAGCTTTTTGGCGATATCGGCTTTCCCCAGGTCTTCAACCGTGTCTGCCTGTTCGCGCAACTGTTGCGCCTTGTCGCGACAATAGGTTTGAGCACCAACGAACTGCTCTGAGGGCAGCTCGAGCGTGACATCACGATAGCGGGCGAACTCTCCATCCTCTTTCGCTATTTTGGCGAACAGCTGGTTACGGTCACCGACGAATTTCATCTGTGTTTGTGTGCCCTGGATAATTTCCCCATCCACAAGCTGCACCCGATCCACCACGTTGTGGTTCTTGCCATACTCCGGCAGGTCGTCGCTGCGTGAAACACGGACTTTTGAGCCGTCAATAATGGATTGCGCATTGTCGCGGCTGGTGGCCGCAACTTCAGCGCTATAGCCCGCCTGCTGCTTGATGTTCTGCTGAGCATACTTGGGGTCGGGATTGACCTTGTGCTTGGCAATGCCAGCCAGGCCCTTGGCAAATTTCTGCCCGGTTTCATTATCGATGCCACTGTAGCCTTTGAGGTATTCGGCATTGGCACTGCCAAAACGGCTGACGACTTCACTCGTGGAAAGCGAAACGGCCGTGCGGACACTATCTCGCGCAATTTCGTCCCTGTTGTTTTCCTCAGGTTTTGCGGAGTCGTCGAGCATCATAAGGCTTCCTCGCAGGCACTTGCGCAGTGCAGTTCGGGCTGTGAATACAGCGCTTGTGTTTTGGTTAACTTCACCCGGATTTCATCTACCCAACGCTGCGGCTCATACAGCTTCAGGCTCTCTCCCAAGCCAAATACCCACCAGAGCGTCTCCTGATCGTTCGGTACGCGCGCACTCAAGCGCTGCCAGTCGCTGCCAGGCAATGGCTTTAAAGTTTGTTCCGCACCAAGCGGTGTTTCGCTCAAAAGCCAGGCGATTTGGGGCGATATGTCAGCAACCAGATGTACAGGCTCGACCGGACCGGCGTTGTTGAAACCACCGCTGTTAACGTACTGGTCTATCTCGAAAGCAGACTGCTCACGGATTGGTGCATCCCGGCAAGTTGCTTGCTGAATACGATGCAGGGCGAACTGGCGAAAGTCTGAATAGCCCTCAACAGTACCAATCAGGTAGCTCACGGAATGGCGCGAGATCAGGCCTGCGGGATGGATTCGAAAGGTCTTGTTTTCGCCTTTGCTGCGACTGAGGTAAACCATCTCCAGTTGCCGAGCTTCCAACAATGCAGTGGCCACCTGAGACCAGATACCGGCCTCCACTTCGGCAGGCTGCAGGGCCTTGCCGTTAGGTACCGCACGCACGCAATTGACCCAGCGCGCCAATTTATTGTGCTCCAGCCCTTGAAGTTGCCTTTGCGCCAGATCGAAATGAGGCGCAAGGAGGTTGAGCACGCTAGGCGGCAGCAACTTGCTCAGGTGGCTTTGAGCAAGAGCAAAAGCCAGCGCTGTTGGCGTATCCAGTGCAGGGAAATCAAACCTCGGGGTGTCCTTCGGGAAGCTCCACTGATAAGGGCGCTGACTCTCGTCACACAGCAGGGGGAAGTCAAGGGCCAGACGGCCACTCAGATCACGTTGCAGGGTTCGCCGATCAATATTGAACTCTTCAGCCTTGAGCTTTTGTTGCAGCTCAATCGTCGAAATGCTCTTGGGTGCTCGCGGGATGAGGCGTAACAGGGCCAGGTGCCTGAATAGCCTGTCTTTGGGATCTGACATGGGAGTATTGGACTCGAATCGGCCTTGATCTTATGGTCCGCTGGCGTCAAGTTGCTGGCGGACATTCCGGTGGTGGCTTTTTAGCACCATATAGTATTAAAAAGCCATTATTGATTGGCCATCACCTCATGTCTGACCGACGTTGCATGTCGGACGGTTGCGGAATTTTTCCCGGTCCAGCTCCTTTTCCAACTCTTTGATCGCCTGGCTTTTTCTCATCATTACAGCGCCTACCACAAGGCCGATTGCAAAGCAGACCAACTCTTTCATGGTGACTCTCCTGGCACACTGATTGGGGCGTTGAAGTGCATCCTCCACCAGCCATGCGACATTCTGTGTCGCTACAAAACATTGATATCACCTTGAAAAAACCTACCCGAAAGAAGCCCCTCCTGCTGTCGGGATCCCAGGGAATCCAACGCTGATCAAACAGGTGGTTTCCAACCCTTCAGAGCATCTCTTGAAGATGACTTGAATTGCTCGCACCTGACGATTACCCCTGTAGTAGCCCCCCTCCAGAAGGCGCTACGCCGGGGGCATGCATTCTCTGATCGTTTATTTTCTGATTGCCCTCCCCCCTGCCCATAAGTCAGGATCCCGCACTTTTGAATGAAAGGAGCAAACGTGGAGCGTCTATTCGTTTATGGAACCCTGGGCCCGGGCGGGCCGAATGAGCATGTGATGTCCAACATCGGTGGCACATGGGAGCCCGCCTCGCTAAAAGGTCGCCTGGTGCAAGCCGGTTGGGGAGCTGAAATGGGCTTTGCGGGGTTGGTGATTGCTGAAGATGGCGATGATATTCCCGGCCACGTGTTCTGCTCCGGGAACTTCCCTGCGCACTGGCCCGCTCTCGACGATTTCGAAGGGGGGGAATATCAACGCGTCCTCACCCAGGTAACGCTGGGCAATGGCTCGCTGATTGATGCTTTTGTCTATGCCCTGCGCTAGTGCCATGACCGAGATCACATTCAGGCAGCCAACGCTCAAGGATGCCGAGCGTTGTTACCAGATAGAGACCACCGCCTATGAAGGCGATGAAGCCGCTACGCTGGAGAAAATCCGCACCCGGATTGCCCGTTACCCCCAGGGTTTCCTCATCCTCGAGCAGGGTGACGAGATAGTGGGCTTCATCAATAGCGGTTGCGCCCACAACGTCGTCATGTCGGACGAAGAATTCAAAGAGCTGATTGGCCACGACCCATTGGCGCCCAATGTGGTGATCATGTCCGTCGTTGTATCGCCTGAACACCAGGGCAAGGGCTTTTCAACGCTGCTGATGCGCAGGTTTGTCGAGCAGATGCAGCGTCTGGGCAAAAAAACCATCCACCTGATGTGCAAAGAACAGCATGTGGCGCTGTATGCAAAGCTGGGCTATCAGTACGTTCAGCCCTCGCCGTCCGACCATGGCGGCATGTCCTGGCACGAAATGGTCATGGATATTTGATTGCCTTGCCGAGCGTTCGCAGCCGGACTGCTGAACGGGTTACAACACCCGGGCCCTGCTCCAGCCGGCCCGGCGGCGGACAAATGCGCAACCGGGCAACGTTTCATGTTCAGCGCCCAGCATTCAGTCATGCCGGGGCGCACTGAGCCTGCGGACGATAAAATCGACAAAGGCACTCAGCTTGGGCAGCGCCTTTTTTGACCGTGGATACACCATCTGCACCGGCTTGGATGCCGGAGCCCAGGCATCCATGATGGTCACCAGCTCGCCTTTTGCCAGGGCGGCTGCCACCAGAAAATCCGGCTGCATCAGAATGCCGCCCCCCGCAATGGCGGCCTGAAGCAGGACCTGACCGTCATTGCTTTTAAGCACCGCATGCTCGGGCCAGGGCATTTTTTCAGTACCCTGTTCCAGGGGCCAGGCGAAGCGGTTGTTCCAGGAGGTATGGGTCAGGATCCGATGTTTATAAAGTTCTTCCGGCGTGTGCGGCGCTGGCCACTGTTGCAGATACTTTGGCGCAGCACAGATCACCATCCGGTACGGCGGCAACGGTTTTGACTCAAGGTTGACCTCAATCAGCTCCGAGATCCTGAAACCCAGATCAAAAGAGCTTTCGTAGAGGTCCACCACTTCGTTGCTCAGGATCAACTCGACCTGTATGTCCGGATAAAGCTGCATGAACTCGCTCACCAGCGGCCCCACCAGCGACACCCCAAGGGTCATTGGCGCTGTCAGGCGCAGCAGCCCGCTCGGCTTGCCGGTGGACGCTTGCACCCGGCTGAAGGCGTACTTGACCTGCTCCAGTGCGGCCTTGGACTCTTCATAAAAGAGCCGCCCCTCTCCCGTCACCGACTGGCGGCGCGTGGTTCTGTGTATCAATGTGCTGTTCAGCGTTTTTTCAAGGCTCTGGATATGGCGCCCCACCATTACCGCCGACATGCCCACCTGTACTGCCGCGTCGGCAAAGCTGCCGGCCTCCACCACGGCTACAAAAACTTCCATTTGCCTGAGCTTGCTCATAAAGACACCTTCTGGCCCTGCAAAAATCAACGAATAACCACAAGCCAGGCTCCAGCCTCTTTACCCGGCAGCCGGGTAGCCTATTACGAACCCGGGGTTCCACAAGTACGAACCTTTACTGCATTTATCGTCGGCCACTTTATCCCTACAGTTGCGGCCAATAAAACTGAGTGACGAGGTCTGAGCAAATGCACACCGTACTGGACAAGGCGCTGAATACTTTCGGCCGGGCCGACCTGTTGCAGGGCAGCACCCCGATTCAACGGGCCGCGCGTATTGAGCAGCATCTGGGCCTGGACCGGCTGGGGGTCCAGCTCTTTCTCAAGCGCGATGATCACATGCTTATCGGCGGCGGCGGCAACAAGCTGCGCAAGCTGGAGTTCCACCTGGGCGCAGCCCTGCAGGACAACGTCGATACCCTCATCACCGTCGGTGGCCTCCAGTCCAATCACGCTCGCCTGACGGCCGCCGTTTGCGCCCGCCTCGGCATCGCCTGTGAGTTGATCCTGACCCGCTCGGTGCCCAAGACCGACGCCGACTACGAACTCAACGGCAATGTGTTGCTCGACCATCTGTTCGGTGCCCGCCTGCACGTGCTGCCCCCAGGGGCGGATGCCATGGCACAGGCCGGCATCCGGGCTGGTGAACTGCGCAGCGCGGGGAGAAACGTATTGGTGATTCCAACGGGGGGATCCACCCCATTGGGCAGCCTGGGTTACGCACGCTGTGCGGCGGAGGTTGTACGGCAGGAGGAAGAGCTCGACCTGCAATTCACCGAAGTCATCGTCCCCAATGGCAGTGCCGGCACCCATGCCGGGCTTGCCGCCGGCTTCGAACTGCTGGGGCGCGGCGCGGCAACGGTCAGGTCCTGGTCAGTACTGTCGGACCGCGATGCCAGCGCCACCAGAACCCTGCAACTGACCCGGCAAACGCTGGCCCTGCTGGGCAGTTCAGTCGGCCTGCAACCGGCCGCGATCAATATTGACGGCAGCCAGTTGGGCGACGGTTACGGGCTGCCGACCCCGGCCATGCTTGAAGCGGTGCACCTGATGGCGCGCTGTGAAGGCTTGCTGATCGATCCGGTGTACTCGGGCAAGGCCTTTGCCGGGCTGCTGAGCGACTTTCGACAAGCACGCTACCGTCCGGGTGACAGCGTGCTTTTCATCATGACCGGCGGGACACCGGGCCTGTATGCCTACAGGGATACATTCGTCACGCACTGACCTTGCCTGCTTGCCCACCACCCCACAAAGCAAATGATAAACATTCCCGATGCTGATACGATTCAGCGCTGTCGGCCAGTCTGAAACGTGCGAGCTAGACGTTTCAACGACGTATTGGCGAGCGGAGCAGCCAGAACCCCGTCCCTTGCGTCGTCCGGCCACCGGCAGCGAATTCAGTTATCTGCCGTCATAGGTGTGGAGTGTTAAGGATGTTGCAAAGGAAGCATGGTTTAAAACGGGCAGGCGCTGTCCCGCTAGGGCTGGTGATCAGTTGCACGGTGCTGGCAAGCGAAGTTGCCCCCCTGCAACTGCCGAGTGTGCAGGTCGAGGGAGTGCAGTTTGCCGGTGACAGTACCGAGTACCGCGCGGGCTATAGCTCCACCGCTGACAAAACTGAAACGCCCTTTCTCCAGCAGTCGCAAACGGTCGATACGGTGACCCGCCAGCAGCTCAAGGATCAAGCACCGCAAACCCTCGAAGACGTGATCAAGTTCATGCCGGGTGTGGTAGTCAGCAACAGCTTTGGCGGCACCCAGGACAGTTTTATCAAGCGCGGTTTCGGCAACTCTGACGATGGTGGCGTGCTGCGCGATGGCGTGCGCATGCCCATCGGCCGCAGCTTCCAGGGTGTCACCACCGAGCGGGTGGAGATGCTCAAAGGGCCCGCGTCGTTGCTGTACGGGATGCAGGAACCGGGCGGCGTGATCAATGTGATCACCAAAAAGCCGCAGTACCAGTGGAGCAGCACCCTGGGCGGCACTCTGAGTGATCAGGGCGGCGGCAATGGCTGGTTCGACGTCACAGGCCCGCTGGCGGACAGTGGCTTCGCGTTCCGTCTGATCGGGCAAAACCGCGACGAAGATTACTGGCGCAACTTTGGCCAGAACAAATCCAAACTGATTGCACCCTCGCTGTCATACGAGTCGGACGACCTGTCATTTCTCGCCGCCTATGAATACAACGACTACAGCAATACCCTGGACCGGGGTGCGGTGTTTTACAACGGGCATCACGTGGGCAGCCGCGACAAGCGCCTGGACGAAAAGTGGACCCGTGCCCAAGGCCAGCGCCAGTCGCTCAACACCACCACCGAATACCGCCTCGACCCCGGCTCGCGGGTGCGCCTGACCACAGGCTGGGTGTATGACCATTACAACGACTACCAGGCCGACCCCAGCGAGTACCGCCCCGCTACCGGTGAGCTGACCCGGCGCTTTCGCCGCAATGTGGGGGCCAACCGCGAGAATGCGTACCTGTCCCTGGACTGGATCGGCAACAAGACCTGGTACGGCATCGACCACGATCTGGTCACGGGCGTCGACTATGAAACCCGTCGCGAAGCCAACGGCGATTTCCTTCAGAGCCGCAATGTCGGCGGCTTTTACCCGGCCGACCCGCAGTACGGCCTGCTGCCCCCGGTGGGCACCGTCAACCCGTCAAACACCAACGGCAAAAGCCATGTCAAAGGCCAGGCGCTGTACGTGAAAGACAATATCCACCTGGGCGAAAAATGGATTCTGGCGCCCGGGCTGCGCTACCAGCACTACAGGATTGATTCCGGTGCAGGCCTGGACTTCAAGGAAACCACCGATGAGGGCGAATCCAAGCTCCTGCCCTTCCTGGGGCTGGTGTATCAGGTACGTGATGACCTTTCGCTCTATGGCAACTACAGCCAGTCGTTCGCCCCCAACGAGATGGACACCGGCACCACCTTTGAAGGCACGTACAAGTCCGAGACCGGCCGCCAGTACGAGGCGGGGCTCAAGTATGACAACGGTGACTGGACCAGCCAGCTGGCGGTGTACGACATTCTGAAAAAGAACGTGCAGCAGAACACCGGCGAACTCGACGCCTTCGGCAATATGGTGCAGCGCCTGGCGGGTGAAGTGCAGTCACGCGGCCTGGAGTGGAGCATGACCGGCCGCCTGAACGCGCAATGGAGCATGATCGCCAACTACGCCTACACCGATGCCCGGATCAAGAAAGACACCGAGCAAACCGAAGGCAACCGCCTGTTTAACGTGGCGCGCCATGTGGGCGGGGCCTACCTCACCTACGAAGTCCCGGCCGATATCTTTGCCGGCCGCTTGCGCCTGGGCTCCGGTGCCCGCTATGTGGGCAAGCGCGCAGGGGATCTCAATAACTCATTCGAGTTGCCGTCCTATACCACGGTGGACGCATTCGCTTCCTGGAAGACCAGCCACCTGCTGGGCCGGGAAACCTCGCTGCAACTCAATGCCGGCAACCTGACCGACCGCAGCTATTTTGTGGCTTCGGGCGGCAACACCCGACGAGTGAGCTGGGGGGAAGGACGCACACTTCGACTGACGGGCGAAGTCAGCTTCTAGGGGCAGTTCCCGTTTCATTGCGAGCCGCGTCGCAGGGCGGCGTTGCTCGCAGCTTGTTTGGACCCTGCACTGTGAAAGGCAGGCGCCATGCTGACTGGGCATGGCGCCTGCTTTGGATGAAGGTTACGGCCGGTCAGTTTTTCTTGCCCAGGTTCCCGAGCCCGCCAAGCAAACCGCCCAGGCCACCCAAGCCGCCAGTGGAGGTGCCGGCGTTGCCCTGGCCGCCTGCCGAACCGCCGGTCCCGCCCACACTGGCCAAACCACCCGTAATCGGAGCCAGCAGGCCACCGGTGCCCGCGCCCGTGCCGCCAAGGCCCAGCAAGCCACCGGTGCCGGTGCCAGTACCGCCCAGCCCCAACAAGCCGCCGCTACCGCTGCCGCCCAGCAAACCGCCCAGACCGCCCGTGCCGGTACCGGTGCCGGAACCTGCAGGCGGATTCAGGTAGCCACCGGTTTTACCGACTGCGCCACCCACCCCGCCAAGTACATCACCCACCAGATGGGTGACCGGGTTGTTCCCGGTACCTGCCACTTTGTCACCCAGCCCACCTACCGTGCCGCCGACCTTTTTCAGCAGCCCGTCCACTGGTACCCCAAGGCCCGTGGTGGTGCCCACTTTACCGGTCACGTTTTCGACCAGCGAGATCACGGGTACGACCACCTTGTCATTCACACCGTCGGTCACATTGCCCAACGCGCCGCTGGTCACGTTGGTGGTCAAAGTATTGCCAAGCATGGTCACTGTGGTACCGACCTTATCCACCAGTCCGCCCGCGGTGCCGGTGACTTTACCCACCACGCCGCCTACCAGCGGGACCTGGTTTATCGGCGTTTTGTCCAGCAGAGTGCTGACCCCCGTACCGAGTGACGAAACACCTTTGCCCACGTCACTGACCCCATTGGTGACACCTGCCACGGTGATGCCCAGCGAGTTTTTGTCAGTGCCCAGCGAACCCAGGCCATGGGTCACACCATCGGTAATGGAGGTCACGGCATTGCCGGTATTGACCACCAGCCCGCCCGCTGCGCCGACCACCGGAACCTTGGTCAGGGTTTCCCCAACACCGCTGACCACACCACCCACACCGCCCACGGCCGTGCCGACCTGGCCTATGACCTCGCCTGTCACCAAAGGTTTTTTGCCGGCTCCGGGATCAACCGGATCAACTGGATCGACCGGGTCTACCGGATCAACCGGGGTCACAGGATCGACGGGTGGAGTGCTCGCAACGCTGCTTTTGTGTCCACCGCCGCCGCTATGGCACCCGGCCAGGCTAACGGTCATTACCAACAATAAAGCCGTACTCGTTTTCAACCACAATTGAGTGTTCATGATCAGTTCCCTGCGCCTGTAACGCCTGAGCTCAAAGGCCTCTGCCCTGACGTCAGAGGTACATTCCTTGCGTTCAGACATAACAACGCCGCGGGCTTCAACTCACAATTCACAACTTGGTATTAACGCTATCCAACTAACCCTTTGCGCCGCTCAAAAACTAATACTTAAGGTGTAACAAGTGCCGGAAAACGCCTCATTTCAAATCCGGGCTGCACGCAACCCTACTTAAGGTATAAGCACAATTAATGATCGAGCTGAATGAACCCCGCGCCCTTTATGCACTCGCACACGGCACCCACCGCTCGTCAACGGACCGTGCAGCGTGTGGTGGGTCTTCTACGCTTAACCCGTGAGTTTTCTGCGAGCCACCCTCTGCGTTGAGATGCAATCATGCCCACCCACACCCTCCGTCTTCACCGCGTCATCAAAGCCACGCCGGAGCGCGTCTATCGCGCATTCCTGGATGCCGATGCCCTGGTCAAATGGCTGCCTCCGAACGGTTTTACCGGCAAGATCCATCACCTGGATGCCAGGACCGGTGGCGATTACAGAATGTCGTTTACCAATTTCAGTACGGGCCAGAACCACGGGTTTGCCGGGGAATATATTGAACTGGTGCCCCATGAACTCATTCGCTACACGGACAGGTTCGATGACCCGAACCTGCCAGGCGTCATGCACACAACAATCTCTCTGCGCGAGGTGTTCTGTGGTGTCGAGCTAAGTATCGTGCAGGAAGGCATACCCGAGATGATCCCGGCAGAGGCTTGCTATCTTGGCTGGCAGGAATCGCTGGTGCTGCTCGCCAAACTGGTCGAGGCCGACATTGCGCAATGACAGGGTGGACGCCCTCCCCGCACAACATTAGGCTCCCACCCCGGGTAATTGACCCACTGATCACCGGAGTCGGGCTTGAACACAAGGACAGTGACATTTCGCGCCCACGGCTATGCCGTCATACCCGGGCTGATTGATGATGATGAACTGGCTCGCGCAAGAGCGCTTTGCAGCTCATTGATCGAGCGCTACCGCTCGGGAGAACCGGCCACCTTGTCTGCCGGGGTCAATATCGGTGATGTCAGCCGTCAACATCCGCAGCGCAACCCGGGTATCGAACCGGACAGCTGCAACCATGAACCCTTCATCATCGGTGATCTGCTGGCCCTTGAGCCCCGCCTTGCGCGAGTTTTCAGCTTGCAGTCGATCTGGAGCTGCGTCGCCCGATTGCTCGACTGTTCCCCTCAGGACGTGCTGTTTCATTTCAGCAACCTGACGCGCAAACCCGGCGGGATCGGACCTGCCATGGGGTGGCATCGAGACGCCGGCAATCGGTTTTTTGCCAGCGATGACGGGCGCACCCTGCGGTTACTGATTGCGCTTGACCCCATGTCTGCCCGCAATGGCGGTACCTCCGTCGTGCCGGGTTCGCACCTCCATGGCGACACCGCCACCGACACCGCGCTTTGCCCCGATGTGGCTGCCGGGGCTTGCCTGGCGCTGCACTCGGCCACTCTGCACGGTGGCTCACCCAACCGCAGCGAGCAGAGCCGGGATGTACTGGTTATCCAGTTCGGCGTGCGCTTTTCCACGCTACGCTGCCAGGCGGACGAAGCCATGGCGCTATCTTGCAGGGAGCGGCTTCTGGACTTCTATCGAAACACCGGGGGCCGTACGCCGGTGTAAGTGCTTCACTCGTGAATCCGCCGGCTGTCGACGGGTGCCTGGGCACGGTCCTCAAGGCTGTAGTCACGCACCACCTGAGCGATGCGCAGGTGATAGTCCTCGAAGATCTCTTGGCGCCCTGCTGACTGCGCCGTGCGGTGCAGCTCGATGCGCCGCCACTCCCCGATAGCCTCCTCGTCGCGCCAGAATGATAGCGACAGCAGTTTTGCGGGCTCGCTCAGGCTTTGAAAACGCTCAATGGAAATAAAGCCATCCACCTCAGCCAGCATGGGTTTGAGCTCACCCGCAAGGTCGAGATAACGCTGGTACTGTGCTTCGTGTGGCCAGGCTTCAAAAATGACGGCGATCATTGGGCGTGCTCCTGATGATAAAAACTCGGAATGCGGCCATTCAGTGACGGCAGGTAACGCCAGCGCAAGGCACCGGCACTGAATGCGGGCTGTCGGCGCAGCAATGCCTGAATGGCATGCGACGCGATAAGCAGCGCAAGTTGCTGGCCAGGGCACTCATGCCGAGCGTAGCCAAAGCTGAAGGTTCGCCGCGCAGGTCTGTCGAGCAGGAAACTGTCGGGATCGGGATTGGCCCACGGGTCCCTGTTGGCGCTGGCCAATAACAACAGAACGGTATCCCCCGCCTCCAGAACGCGATCGCCTACAGTGCATCGCGCCGCCACAAACCGCCGGGTGTTCTGTACCGGCGAATCATGCCGCGCCACCTCGGCCACCAGCTCTATCGCACGCTGCGGAGCCTGCTGCACGCTTTGCAGCAGGCCAGGGTGCTGTTGCAAAGCGACCAAGGTGTTGCCGATCAGCCCTGCGCCGGCTTCACAGGTCTGTGATAACAGACCGGTCAGGTTGGCAATCAAGGCATCACGGTCCGGCCAGACGCCTGCCTGATGCTGTCTGTAGATGTGATCCAGAACAGCGCTTTCCTTGCCCTCACCACTGAGCAAGCCATTGAACATGTCGCCAAGCCGGGCAGCGGCGACGTCGGCGGCGTGCAATTGCGTTTCATCGCTCAACGGTGAAAGGCAGGCGACAAAATCCCGGGTGCATTCGGCTACTTCTTGCAATTGGCCGGACGCGAAACCCAGCAAACTGGCAACGACCGACACGGGCAAGGTGAAGATCAGCGCATTCAAATCTTCGAACGGGTCATGGGGTGAGTCGAGCAGGCGCACCACGCTATCCGCGATACTGGCGGCTCCTGTTGAGGCCAGGACAGGTGCAATCACACCCCTGGGGCATCGATGCCGCTCTCCTTCATTCATCCGCATCAAATGACCGAACACCCGCCCCGCCGGGCCCTGGGCGATGGCCCCAGGCACAGGCTCAGCCAGTGGTCGTACCCGGCAATCAGGGTGGGCGGCTACGGCCTCCACGGCCCGGGCACTGCTCGCAATCCATAGCCCGAGCGCCGCATCAAACCACAGCTCGCCGTGCTGCCTGAGCTGCTGGTAATAACCGTATGGATCGGGATGTGTGGTGGCTTGAAACGGCGTCATTGCGCAAGTCCTGTTCACAAAGAAGCGCTACTATCGAACATCTTCAGTGCCCACGATTCGATCAGGAGCGAAATATGGATTGCCTCGACAGTGAAACATCCTTGTCCCGGATCGCGGGGGCCATCGCCGAACCGGCACGGACAAAAATGCTGTGTTCGCTGATGGACGGCCACGCCCGTACCAGCACTGAAATGGCCGCTATCGCCAACGTCAGCCCGTCCACCGCCAGCGCGCATTTGACCCGGCTCAAGGAGGATGGCCTGATCACGCTGTACATCCAGGGCAGGCATCGCTACTACAGCCTGGCAGACGCGCATGTCGCCCGGGCGCTCGAAGCGCTGATGGTGATCAGCCAGAACCCTGCGCCAGCCTTTATCCCCACCACTCCTGACAGATTGCAGTTCGCGCGGACCTGCTATGACCACATGGCAGGCACATTGGGTGTGCAGTTCCACGACCATGTGATTGAGTCAGGCTGGTTAACGCCGAACCTGGATGGTAGCAGCACGTATCAACTCACCCCGGCCGGGGAAAATGCGATGACCGGGCTCGGGCTTGAAATAAGCGCCATCAAGGCGCAGCGGCGTCGATTCGCGTGTCCATGCCTGGACTGGAGCATGCGCCGCCCGCATCTGGCCGGCGCCCTGGGCGCTGCCTTTCTGCAGCTGTTCATCAAGCACAAATGGGTGATTCAGGACCTTGATAGCCGGGTACTTGCATTAACCCCCAAGGGCCGCAAAGCGTTCTGCGCCCGATTCGGGCTCACGCTTGAGATGGCCAGTCAGGGCCGGCCCGTCTCGGCGCCTGTTACAGGGACATACGCTCAACAACCGGGCATTTCACCTTGTGGGTGAAGGGCTCGTCCCTGTTCTCGATCAGGTGTAGGGCGGCGCGACAGCCCATTTCGTAATAGGGCAGCTGGACAGTGCTCAGCGGCGGATAGAACAGCTCTGCAACGCCCACCATATTGTCAAAACCCAGCACGGCAACATCACCCGGAATCTTCAGGCCCTGGCCGAGCAAAAACTGGTAGGCGATCAGGGCAATACGGTCATTGCCACAAATCAGCAGATCAAAGCCCGGCCCGGCACCGGGCTCATCCAGCTGGCGCTTGAGTTCGGTAATGGTTTCGTCATAGCCGTCATCCGTCGACAGGTCATATTGCAGCACGCTGTCCAGCGGGATATCGGCCTCCTTCAGGGCACGGGACAAGCCCTGCTGGCGTAACCCCCAGGCCATGCTGTGGCGCGGCAGGTTGATACACAGGGGGCGGCGATAGCCCTTTTGCAGGGCCCGGCGCACCGCCTGGTACTGACCGTCTTCATCATCGGACACATAGCACGCCACGCCCGGGCTGCTGCTCATGCAGTTGCTCAGTACCAGGGGGTAATTGCGCAGCACTTCGGGTATGTCCAGCTCACGCAGTTGCATGGCGCTGAACACGATTCCGTCCGGGCGATGGGAGAGCATCAGGTCGATGGTCTGCTGGTTGGGCGGGGTTTCAAAGACGTTGATGATGAACACGCTCCAGCCGTTGTCCCGGGCGGTACGTTCCAGCGAGAGCAGCATGTCCACGGCGAAAGGCGTGGTCGCCGTGTCGAGAGCGAACACGCCGATCGTCTTGCTGCTGGAGTGGCCGCCGCGGATCTTGCGCGCTGACTCGCTGGGCACATAGCCCAGTGCCTCGATGGCCTGGCGAACCTTCTCCAGGGTGTCAGCATTGAGCTTTTGCGGGGTGTTGATCGCCCGGGATACTGTCATCAGGGAGACCCCTGCCAACCGCGCAACATCTTTAACCGAAGCCATTTACAGCTGCCCTTGTGTGATTCTCGGTGCATGGGTCCTAACCGCCGGGAGCATGACAGCAAGCCCGAGGTGGCGCAAATGCCTGCCCACCAGCCTTGCGCCCTGCCCGCCATCTTGAACCCACGAAAAAAACCTCGTCCCGGCCCCCGGAATGCACGGCTTTCAAGCGTTGTGGCATGCCCTGTTCAAATGACTTGTGTTAACGTTACCAGAACAACTATCCGGCGCATTAAACCCGGCCCGGCAACTGGTTGAACCCCTGAAAAAACAATAATAAGAGGCTTATCAATGGACTTAGTTGCCCTGCGCCCCTGGGCAGGCTTGTGCCTGCTTGCCGCGTCCACTCAACTCATGGCGGCTGCCCCGCCCAGTATCGAGGAGCGTCTCGCCAGGCTGGAGGCCAGGACTGCTGCTGCCGAAGCACGGGCTTCGACGGCCGAGACCGATGCCAGGGTTTTGCGTGACCAGCTTGAACAACTCAACAGGCAGGTCACCGGCAATGCCCGGGCACCTGCCGGCGAAAACACCGGGCTGATTGCCGCGAACCCGGCGCCGCCACCGGCCAGCCCGGCAACACCTGCAGCGCCAACCGCCCCTGCAGCCAACTTGAACGATGGCTTCGCGTACACCGCCTATGCCCGCTCCGGCACGATCATCAACCAGGCGGCCGGTGCCGGTCATGGCAGTGCCTACATGACCCCGGCAGGTTCGGTGGGCGGTGCCATTGGCCGGCTTGGAACCGAGGTCGATACCTACATCGGCTTGAGCCTGAGCAAGGAGATGTACGCCAGCAACGGCACCCGGTCCACGTTCGTTGCCACCATCGCCGACGGGGTCGAGAACCCTAACGACTGGACTGCCGAAGACAGCGAATTCAACGTGCGCCAGGCCTATTCCCAACTCGACAACCTGGCCTCGTTCCAGGACAGCACGATGTTCCGTGATGCAAAACTGTGGGCAGGCAAGCGCTACGACCGGGACAACTTCGATATCCACTGGCTCGATTTCGACGTGGTGTCCGTGGCCGGTACCGGTGGCGGTATTTATGACGTGCGCCTGAGCGAAGACTGGCGCATCAACGCCTCGGTGATCAGTCGCACCTTCGGCGACCTCAACACCGATAACGACAAGGACATCAGAAGCTACATCGCCACCCTTAATCAGTTCTTCGACGATGGCCGCTGGCAAGTCATGCTTAACGGCATCGAATCGCGGCAGAACAATGACCGTCTGAAGGTACAGGACGCTGCTGGCAACCTGACGCGACGCAACAAGGCCGGCTACACCCCGGCAGAAAGCGGCACCCACGCCATGCTTGCTTATCATCAAACGGACTTTTTCGGCCGTGAAGGCCTGTTCAAGAGCGCCTTGTTTTATGGCAAGGGCCTGGGAGCAGAAATCAAAAGCGTGGGTTCGGACGGTGAACTGCTTGATCAGGCCGAGGCAATGCGCCTGGTGGCCTATGGTCAAACGCACCTCAATTCCGACTGGCGCATCGCTCCGGCGCTGGTCGCCGAGCACAGTAAAAACCGCTATGTGCCGGGTGACGACTATCGCTGGGTGACCCTCAACCTGCGGCTTGCCAATGAACTGGCACAGAACTTTGAAATGGTCTACGAACTCAGCTGGCAGGCAATGGACCTCGATCCACGGGGCTATTCTTCGCGTCAGGCGGTGAGCGGGGACTTCTGGAAGTTCACCATAGCGCCGACCTTCAAACCCGAAGTCGGCGATTTCTTCACCCGTCCTGAACTACGCCTGTTTGCCACCTATATGGACTGGTCAAAGGCGCTGGATGGCTACTCCGACAGCGATGATTTCGGGCAGAAAGGCTTCAAGTCCGGCGGGGTCTGGCAACTCGGGGTGCAGATGGAAACCTGGTTCTGACATCAGGAATCCAGCCGGCCCCCGGACACTTGAGGGCCGGCATAACCTGCCCCGGCCTTTACACCCAGCCACCATCGACAATGAAGTTCTGCGAGGTGCACATGGCCGATGCACTGGAGGCCAGAAACAGCGCCATATTGGCGATATGCACCGGTTCCAGTGCTCCGGGCAGGCACTGGCTACGCTCGATCAGTGCCCTGGCTGCCTCATCCACCCACAGCGCAAGCTGCTTCTGGGTCATGACCCAGCCTGGCACCAGCGTATTGACCCGGATCCGGTCCGGCCCCAATTCACGGGCCAGCGCCTTGCTCATCCCATGTGTTGCAGCCTTGCTCGCGGCATACACCGGATAGCCGCTCGAACCGGTCATCCAGCCTATGGAACCGAGGTTGATAATCGACCCTCCGCCAGCAGCCCGCATCATCGGCGCCACTGCCTGAACCGCAAAGAAAGCATGCTTGAGGTTGACTGACACCATCTGGTCGAAGCGCTCTGAGTCGACACTCTCAACCGTGTGCCGCACATCATTGGCAGCATTGTTGATCAACACCGTGATCGGCCCCAGGGTCTCTTCGAAAGCCCGAATGGCTTGCTGATAAGCCTCGACCCGGGTGATGTCGCAGCAGGTAAAACTGACGTCCTGGCCAATCGTGTTCAAGTGCGCTTCGAGCCGTTCACCGGGCTCACGCGCCAGGTCGACAAACGCCACCCTCGCCCCCTGCCCGGCGAAGGCCCGAACCATGGCTTCCCCAATCCCCGAAGCCCCGCCCGAAATCAGCACAACCTTACCCTTGAGGTCCGGATAAACAGGCTGTGTGCCCTCTACTGTCGTCAATGTCATGTCATTTCCTTTTGATTAATCAGACGCAAAGCACAAAGCGCGCAGTCCGAAAAACAGACCGCGCACCCGGTGCACAACAGGGATCAGCGTTATTTGGCAACCACCGGCTGTGACAACACCTGAGCGTCAACCACCGCCGTGAGCGGCTTGCGCTTGCCCGAACGGTCGGGCTTCCTGTGCTTGCCGCTGTCGAGGCTGAAGATTGAGACGAGGGTGAACAACAACGCCGAGCTGCCCAGCAGGATGTAGGTCTGCCGGAAACCGTACACCTCATACATATGGCCGGCCAGCGGCGAGATGATCGCGGCCCCTACCCCCTTGGCAAAGACAAACGCCACCATGTAAATGGTCGCCGACAGCCGTGTCCCGAACACATCCTCGATGTACTTGAACATGCCGATAAACACCAGGGGCACTTCCAGGGCGTGGAGCATCTTCAACGCCACCACTTCAAACGTCGTCGTGGCGAGCCCTGAACCGGTGATGCGCACCCACATCACCAGTCCCGCAATAATCAGGGCATTCTTGCCACCGATGCGGTTGAGCACGCCGGGGATCAGGAACATGCCCAGTGCAACCATGCACTCCGTGAGCGTGGTCACAAACCCGAACACTTGCGTGCCCTGCTGCGGCGAGTCGAAGAAACCACGGAAGTAATTCACGAACTGCTGGTCAAAAATGTCGTACAGGCAGGCCACACCGACCACATACAGCACCAGAAACCAGAAGCGTCGATCCAGCAACAGACCGCCGATGGCGGCATAGGAAACCGGCGGCGTTTTATCCGGGGCATCACCCGAAGGCATCGTGTTCAGGCACGGTTTGATCCGGTAGACGAGCACGGCCATCAGCACTGCACAGATGGAACCGAGCCAGAAAATCGATTCGGGATTGGTGCTGATCAGCATTCCCGAAATCGCCGCCGAGAAACCGAAACCAATGGCGCCGAACATCCGTACCCGACCATAGGGAATATGGTTGGCCCGGCAGGCTTTTTCGATATACACCTCCAGCGCACCACCGCCAGCGGCGAAGGTGATGCCCAGGTAAACACCACCCACCAGTGCAGCCAGCATCAGGTTAGTGCGCAGCAGCGGCGCAAAGACCCAGTTCATGAACGGCGCCAGCATAATCAGCAGGCCGATGACCACACACAGCAGGTGCTTGCGATGATCCAGACGATCGCTCAGCACGCCAAACAGCGGCTGGAACAGCATCGCAAACACCGCCTGTGAGCCGAACATCAAGCCGATGGCGCCGGCATCCAGCGTGCCGACATCCCCTAGCCATACCGCCAGAAAAGGCGCCGTTCCGCCCGTAATGAAGTAGTAGAAAAAGAAGATCATGCCGTATTTGAAAAACGGCAGAACCCCGCCAGTTGCAGTACCGAGCGTCACGTTCATAGGTCCACCCTGGACTCATTGTTTTTATGGACAAACGTGCCTTGACTGCTCACTCGCGCGTGCTTGACCGCCAGCCCCGGTGAATCCGGGGGCTGGCCAGTGGTCAAGGCAGTTTGACTGGTACTTCGGGTAGAATTTCAGGCTAAGACCGCAGGTTCCCTGCGCTTACCCCAAGTGCGGCAACCAGCCCTCGTGGGCCTCGATCAGGTCGTCGACCATGGTCGCGATTTCGTCGAGGCTCAGTTCGGCTGCGGCATGGGGATCAAGCATCACGGCCTGTTTGACATGGTCACGACGACCACTGGCCAGGGCTTCCACGGTCAGGAGTTGAACGTTGATATTGGTTTGCATCAAAGCGGCAAGACCTACCGGCAGATTACCCACCCGGGTAGGCTGAATCCCATTGTGGTCGACAACGCAGGGCACCTCTACGCAGGCATTATCAGGCAGATTGCTGATCAGTCCAGCGTTCATCACGTTGCCGTTAATAACTGTCGGGATGCCTGTGAGCTCAGCCTCGATGATTTTCGAAGCGTACTCATGGCTGCGGCAGACCTTGAGCCCTTCACCGTTGATCAGCGCCTGTTCCTGCACACCCCATTCGCTGATCTGCTCTTCGCAACGACGCAGGTATTCATCCAGCGGAATATTGAACTGTTCGATCAGGTCAGGGCGGTGGCGCTTGATGAACCAGGGCACGTACTCGGCCAGGTGCTCGGAAGACTCGGTGGCAAAATGGCCGAAGTGCTTGAACACTTCGTAGCGCACCCGGTTCCAGTCAGGAACCTTCCCTTCATCCAGCACCGCACGGATTCGCGGGTAAAGATCCTCGACACTGCCATCGGCCAGCAGGCGCTCGAACGAGGTGTAAAAGGACATGTGGTTAATGCCGGCACAGCGATAGCGGATCTCTTCGATGGGCACACCGATATCCAGGGACAGCTCTTTGGCCGTGCCCTGTACGGAGTGGCAGAGCCCGACCGTGCGCACCTCGGGAACGAAGCGGTTGAGAGCCATGCAATTGATGGCCATCGGGTTGACGTACTGCAACATCAGGGCGCCGGGGCACAGTTCGCGCATGTCCTTGGCGATGTCCACCAGCACCGGAGCGGTACGCAGGCCACGCATGATGCCGCCGATGCCCAGGGTATCGCCGATGGTCTGGCGCAGGCCGAAGCGCCTGGGGATCTCGAAGTCGGTCACGGTACCCGGCTTGTACCCTGCAACCTGAATCATCGTGACCACATAATCGGCCCCTTCCAGCGCTCGCCGGCGGTCGGTCGTCACTTCGAATCGTGGCGACACACCGAGGGACTCGGCGATCTTGCCGGCCACCATCTTCGAGGTTTCCAGGCGGTGCAGGTCGATATCCATCAACGCAATATGCGCATTGCGCAACAGCTCGACGTGCAACAGATCGCCCAGCACGTTTTTCATGAATACCGTGGAGCCGGCACCGATCAGGGCGATCTTCGTGGTTTTGAAAGTCATCTGCTTATCCTTGTTCTATTCGCAGTGGACACAGGTAAATAAATATCAGAGCATCACGACGGCTCAGGCCTGACACAGGCTTGCCGGGAACCGCTTGATATCTATGGTAGGAGGCGACCCACCCCCTGAACAGACGAGATTTATGCGATGACGGGTAGTTTTGTGCTCAACGACATGATGGCAAGAGGGCCGGCAATAAAAGTCATTTCGCTACCCCGTGGCCGGCATCAACTGCACACCATGCCGACCAATGCCGGGTACGACCGGGTACAGGACGCGTCCTATTGCTGGGACGGGCGCAGGCGTGGCGACACGCCTTTCGTGATCCTGCAACACACCCTTGCCGGCGAGGGCAATTTGCGGTTCGAGGGGCGCCACCACCGGCTTAACGCCGGGGACACCATGTTGTTGCTGGTCCCCCATGACCATTGCTACTGGCTGGAGGCTGGCAAAAGCTGGGAGTTCTTCTGGATCGCCATGTACGGCAAGGAGGCGCTGCGGCTGCAACGGGAGTTGCTGGCGGAGCGCGGGCCGGTTTTACAACTGACCGGCCAGACCATCGAAGCCTTGGCCACCAGTATTGATACCTTGATCCACACCCCGGAGCTGACGGCTGGCCGCGCATCCGCGCTGGCCTATGAAGCACTGATGCTGCTGCATGATGACTTGTGCGTACAGGACTCTACCCTCCCCACCAGCGGCTCGTGTGTGGTGGCGACTATCCAGAACCACGTGCATGCCTGCTTGCGAACGGGGCCGGACAAACATCCCCAGCCTGCCGACACGGATGAGCTGGATGTGGCCAGCCTGGCCCGCATCGCCGGGTTGAGCCGCGCCCATTTCTCCCGGGTGTTCACCCGCGCCGCCGGCATGTCACCTGCCGAGTACGTGCTGCACGAGCGCATGAAACGCGCGGCACACCTTCTGGAAGTCACCGACCTGTCGATCAAGGCCGTTTCATTGTCGGTCGGCATCAGCGATCCCAACTACTTTTCGAAACTGTTCCGTCGCGCGTTTTCCCTCTCACCCAGTGAGTTTCGCCTGAGCGGTTTTTACGTCAATAATCTGGGGACAACCTAAAAGACGCCATTGCCCGACCTCCAGAAAGCGGAAGCCATTGATGCAGAACATTCAATTTGACCGGATTGTTGACCTCAGCCACCTGATCACGCCCGACCTCCCCGTCTGGCCCAATGACCCGCCAGTGATTTTTACGACCCAGGCATCCTTGCAAGAGGACGGCTATTACCTGCGCAACTTCAGCATGGGCGAGCACAGCGCAACCCATATGAACGCCCCCAACAGTTTTTACCCCGATGCCATGGGCATCGACGGCTACAAGCCTGAGGCTCTGGTTCGACCGGCAGTGGTTGTTGATGTCCAGGCTCGCATCTGTAGCAACCCTGACTATGTGATCAGTGCTCAGGACATCGAGCTCTGGGAGCAGGACAACGGAGTCATTGCCCCCGGCTCTGTTGTGCTTTTCCATACCGGCTGGCAATCGCGCTGGCTGGAGCCCGGGAGGTTTATCAATGCCGACGCCCAAGGTCTGCACTTCCCGGGCGTCGGCGCCGCCGCGACCCGGTTCTTGCTGGAGCATCGCGCCATCGCCGGAATCGGCATCGACACCCACGGGGTGGACCCGGGTCAGGAAACATCCTTTGCCTGCAATCGTCTGGTACTGGCGCAGGGTGGCATCATCCTCGAGTGCCTGAACAACCTCGACCGGTTGCCACCAACGGGCAGCACGCTGGTTATTGGCGTACTACGCCTGCAGGCGGGATCAGGCTCACCCGCCAGCGTGCTGGCGTTTGTACGCTGAGCGACTACCGGCACACGGCTCCCCCGGGCGAATTCGTATACCATATTTGCTTTCCCTGGGAATGACGACGACCGTGGCCCACCCAAAATTCAATGCTCCTGACCTTGGCAACTCACCTTCCACGTCGGAAATCATCACCCTGCATCTGCGCGACGCCATTGTTGCCGGGCACTTCGCTGAAGATGAGCCGATTCGCCAGGACGATATCGCCCGCCAGTTCAATGTCAGCAAGATCCCCGTGCGCGAAGCCCTCAAGCGGCTCGAAGCCGAAGGCCTGGTGATGTTCCAGCGTAATCGCGGGGCTATGGTCACGCGAATTTCCGAAGCCGAACTGGCGCAGATGTTCGAGGTGCGCATGCTGCTTGAAGACAAGTTGCTGCGCCTGGCCATCCCCAACATGACCGAAGAGACCTTCGCCCGAGCCGAACGCATCTGCCAGGAGTTTGTCGGCGAAGATGACGTGGGCCGATGGGCCGAACTCAACTGGGAACTGCACGTCTGCCTCTACGAGCCTGCACAGCGGCCTTTCATGATCAGCCTGATTCGCTCGGTCAATGACAAGCTTGAACGCTACCTGCGCATCCAGATGAGCTTGTCGGCCGGCAAACACCGCGCCGACCACGAACACCGGCAAATCCTCGACGCCTGCCGGGCCGGTGATGTGGAGCTGGCTGTGGTGCTGCTGGACGAACACATTGCCGGGGTGTGCAAGACCCTGTTCGAGCACCTGCCGCAAAGTCATTGAGATTCGCAGGCAGACACAACACCTGCAGAGACTCTGCTCGCGGTCAAGCAAAGGCAATAACCAGACTTTAAACAGCACCCTTTTTTGTGGGAGCGAGCCTGCTCGCGAAGCAGGCGACGCGATCTTTCTGGTAAACCGCAGTGATGCCTTCGCGAGCAGGCTCGCTCCCACAGCGGATTGGAGGCGTCACAGATCCCGACACCAAACAGACCGGCCGCCTCGAACGCCTTTGATCTGCCCGCCCCTTCGGCGCGCCCACGGAGCAGGACCGAAGCAAGGGCGAAATCCGTAGATAGCCGTGGCGCATCGAATGGATATGTACGCTGTGTCAGTAACTGCAATACCGGATACATATCCGGCATTCGCGTTTAACTGAAATACAGGTTTCGCTCTTACAGCGAGTCCCTTTTGGAAGGACCCAAACGGAACCAAAAGTCCTTGCCCTACCATACGGCCGAGGTCGCCCAGGCTCCCCCGGTGCCCTCACTCCGGCACTGTTATGGGGGCACGCCGCGACGGGCCATCCATGGCCCATCGCGGCTGGCGCGGCGTCCTGCCTCCTGTGAGGGGTAATCGTGTCGCTTGATTAATCCCGTGGCTACAGCAAAAGCAAAGGTTAAGGCTTGAAACTGCACAACCCCATGTGGGAGCGGGCTTGCTCGCGATGGCATCGGCGCGATTCAACTCAAATACCGCGCCGCTTGCATCGCGAGCAAGCCCGCTCCCACAGAGGAGATGTGCGAGTCTCGCAGACCTCGCCGCCAAACAGGCCGGCCGGTAGGCCGCCTCGGCGGGCATTGCTGTTGATCTGCCCGCCCCTTCGGGAGGCCGAGTGGAGGTTCTGCGCAGTGGGTCTCCCGGCATGGATGCCGGGGCAAGGCCTTTTTGCTTATTTTTGTGGTGGTCCGACACTCGGCTGTTTGACCAAAGTACCTCGCCGTAGGGCGAAACCAATATTGCAGTTGGGCACGAATGCCCGATATGTACTCGGGGAGGGCAATTGTTTTGCAGTGCGCCCGTATCTACAAGCTGGAAGCCTGATCACCCAAGCCTTTCTGTGAACAGAATATCTGCAGGTGTCAGTAAACCGTGATAGCCAGATCAATCCCCAATAAGTGCATGCGGGCAAGCGTGCCGAAGCGGAGCGGGTAAGTCAGGCTGTGCGTTAACGCATCACTTCGCAAACCGATGTCCATTGTTTTTCGCGTACAGGCTTGCCACAGGGGTTTCAACGCTTGCGGGAGCTGCTCAACAGCACCAAGCAGCACATTGATGCTCTCTTCAGGTGTGCCGTAACTCCCCTGTGGGCCGTAAGCTTCGAAAACCGAATGATAAACACCGTCGTCGGCCTGGCTGTCATGCAAGCAACTGATTGAACAGTCGCAGAGATGCGCGGACGCCATCGCCTGTGCCAATGGCGCCAGGTCAACGGGGGCCGTCAGCATCAGATCTGTATTGATGTAGTACACATCGCTTTCATCATCGTTATGCATAGGGTTCACGCTCTCAAGAACAGGACCTCCCCATACTGCCCGCAGGGCACAACGTTGAAAATGCCGCCAAAAAGCCAGCAAGTGTTCCCTTGTGGGGCATTTCCTACGTTACTGCTCCCTTCTGTAACACCACCCTGCTACACGGCAACCCGTCCTGCACCTAAGTGCCATCACTCAAGCCAGCAAAAACCTCACTCGCTCACTGATTACGTACATGCAGGAAAAATCGGCACAGTGATTGCTAAATAAATATCGTATACGAAATCCACAATCCGATATTCAACAGCACTTCAACGACTCCGAGGCTTCTATGAAAAACCCCGTATTTGCCGTAGCCCTCAGCGCTGTTCTCAGTAGTTCCTTTATCGCCACGGCCCAGGCCGACAAGCTCGACGACATCATTGGTTCGGGCAAGCTGCGCTGTGCCGTGACCCTGGATTTCCCGCCCATGGGTTCCCGTGACGAAGCCAACAAGCCGGTGGGCTTTGACGTGGACTACTGCAATGACCTGGCGAAAGTGCTCGGAGTCGATCCCGAAATCGTCGAAACCCCCTTCCCCGACCGTATCCCGGCGCTGGTCTCCGGGCGTGCGGACATCATCGTGGCGTCCACTTCCGACACCCTGGAGCGGGCTAAAACCGTGGGCCTGAGCATCCCTTACTTTGCGTTCCAGATGGTGGTGCTGACCCGCGACAATACCGGCATCAACAGCTTCGACGACCTCAAGGGCAAGGCCTTGGGCAACACCAGCGGCACCTATGAGGCCATTGCCCTGGAAAAAGACGTGAAAAACTGGGGCAGCGGCTCGTTCCGCGCTTATCAGTCGCAAAACGACACCCTGCTGGCCGTCGCCCAAGGCCATATTGAAGCCACCGTCGTCACCAATACCGTGGCCGCAGCTACCCTTAAATCAGGCAAGTACAAAAACCTGAAAGTCGCCGGTAACGCGCCTTACGTGGTTGATTACGTGTCACTGGGAGCCAAACGCAACGAGTACGGTCTGCTCAACTACCTCAACCTGTTCGTCAACCAGCAAGTGCGCACCGGACGCTACAAGGAGCTGTGGGTCAAATGGGTCGGGACCGAGATTCCACCGGCTGATCTGACCGTGCCTCACGTCTACTACTGAGGTATCCAGCATGTCTGGGAAATCTTCTCTTGCCGGTCGCAGCCTGGTTGACGGCGCTGCTTTTGGCCCCCTGCTGCACGCCGATGTCGGCCTGAGTTTCTGGGGCGGCGTCGACCCCTGCAGCGGTGAGGTGATTGACCGTCACCACCCGCTCAGCGGCCAGTGCCTGGCCGGCCGGGTGCTGGCGATCCCGAGCGGGCGCGGCTCCTGTACAGGCAGCAGCGTGCTGATGGAGTTGATCAGCAATGGCCACGCCCCCGCCGCACTGGTGCTGGCCCAGGCCGATGAGATTCTGACCCTGGGCGTGCTGGTTGCACAGCTGCTGTTCGGGCGCTCCCTGCCGGTGCTCTGCATCGGCGAAGAGGCCTTTGCGGCCTTGGGCGGCAAGGAGTTCGCCCGGGTCGATGGCACCCACCTGGATCTGTTCGATAAACAGCCCGACGATACCTGGGCACCACGCCTAAGCGACGTGCAACCCGACAGCCACTCGGTCCGGCTCACCGCACACGACCGGGCACTGCTTGCCGGCGAGTTCGGCAAGGCGGCTCAGGTCGCAATGCAGATCGTGCTGCGCATGGCGCAGCTGCAAGGGGCCGAGCAACTGATCGACATCACCCAGGCCCATATCGACGGCTGCATTTATACCGGGCCTGCCAGCCTGCGCTTTGCCCGGCAACTGGTGGAATGGGGCGCCAAAGTACGGGTGCCCACCACCCTCAATTCGATTTCCGTAGACCAGCGCCGCTGGCGCGAACTGGGTATCGACCCGGCACTGGGCGAACCGGCCAGTGCCTTGGGCGACGCCTACATGGCCATGGGTGCGCAACTGAGTTTCACCTGCGCCCCTTACCTGCTCGACAGCGCGCCCAAGGCGGGCGAGCAAATCGTCTGGGCCGAGTCCAACGCAGTGGTTTACGCCAACAGTGTGCTGGGCGCTCGCACGCTCAAATACCCGGACTATCTGGATATCTGCATCGCCCTCACCGGTCGTGCTCCCCTGACTGGCTGCCATCTGGACGCCCGGCGCAAAGCCCGGCTGCACGTCGAACTGCCACCCCTGGCCGACCTCGATGATGCGTTCTACCCCTTGCTGGGCTACCACATCGGCGCCCTGGCCGGCAGCCGTATCCCGCTGATCTCAGGGCTGGAGCAGCATCACCCGGACCTCGACGACCTCAAGGCATTCGGTGCGGCCTTTGCGACAACCTCCTCGGCACCGCTGTTTCATATCGCCGGAGTGACCCCCGAAGCGCTCGACCCGGCACAGGTGCTGGACGGCCCGTTGCCGGTGACCCGGGTCACCCTGGCGGACTTGCTGCTCAGCTGGCAGGAGCTCAACAGCGCCCGCGACCCCAGTGTGGACGTAGTGTCCCTGGGCAACCCGCACTTCTCCCTCAGCGAGTTCGCCCGTCTGGCCCGGCTGTGCCAGGGCCGCCACTGCCACCCGCACGTGGTACTGGCGATCACCTGTGGCCGTGCGGTACTGGAACAGGCCCGCGCCGCCGGGCATATCGCCGCGATCGAAGCCTTCGGCGCCACGCTGGTCTGCGATACCTGCTGGTGCATGCTGGGTGAGCCGGTCATCCCGCCCGCCGCCCGAAACCTGATGACCAACTCGGGCAAATACGCCCATTACGCCCCCGGCCTGGTGGGGCGCAAGGTGCATTTCGCCAGCCTCGCCGAATGTGTGGATGCGGCGTGCAGCGCCACGGCCAGCGGGCGCTTGCCGCAGTGGCTGCAAACCGCTGCCTTACTGGAGAACCCCGTCCATGTTTGATTACACCTTCCAATGGCGCTCAGCCCTGCGCGCCTTGCCGGATATGCTCGCCGGTGCTCTGGTCACCTTTGAAACAGCAGCGCTGTCGATGATCTTCGGGGTACTGATCGCCCTGGCCCTGACTGTGATGCGCGAAAGCAAAAACCCGATGTTGCGCGGTGTCGGCAACGTCTGGGTGTCCATCGCCCGCAACACCCCGTCGCTGTTCCAGATCTATGTCCTGTACTTCGGGCTGGGCTCCCTGGGCCTGCATGTCAGTTCATGGATCGCGCTGCTGGCCGGGATCACGTTCAACAACGCCGGCTACCTGGCCGAAAACTTCCGCGGCGGCCTCAAGGCCGTGCCCGAAACCCAGATTCGCGCCGCCCGCTCCCTGGGCATGAGCGCGTTCCAGACCTACCGCATGATCGTCGTCCCGCAGTTGTTGCGCATCGTGTTCTACCCGCTGACCAATCAGATGGTCTGGGCCGTACTGATGACCTCGCTGGGGGTGATCGTCGGGCTCAACAACGACCTTACGGGCGTCACCCAGGACTACAACGTCAAAACGTTCCGCACCTTCGAATACTTCGCCCTTGCTGCGGTGCTGTATTACCTGATTGCCAAGGCGATCGTTGCAGTAGCCCGGCTGTTGGCCTGGCGACTGTTCCGTTACTGAGGACGTGACTATGTTTTCCACCAGTTTTACCTGGAACGACTTCATGTTTTTGCTGGAGGGGGCCTGGGTCACCCTGCAGCTGACCACATGGGCCATCGTGCTCGGCACCCTCGCCGGCCTGCTGTTCGGCCTGTTGCGGGCGCTGCTGCCACGGGCCAGCCTGCCGCTGGCGTGGGTGCTGGATGTGTTTCGCAGCGTGCCGTTGCTGATCCAGTTTGTGCTGTTCAACTCGCTCAAAAGCATTGTCGGCCTGAACATCAGCGCCTTCAGCGTCGGTTGCATTGTGCTCGGGGTCTACGCCGCCGCGTACTTCACCGAAATCGTGCGCAGCGGCGTACTGGCGGTGCCGCCCACCGTACGCCGGGCCAGCCGCTCCCTGGGCCTGAGCTACCTGCAGGACCTGCGCTACATCGTGCTGCCCATCGCCACACGAGTGGCCTTCCCCGGCTGGCTCAACCTGGTGCTCAGCGTGATGAAGGACACCGCGCTGGTGATGTGGATCGGCATCGTCGAATTGCTGCGCGCCTCGCAAACCATCGTCACCCGTATTCAGGAACCGATGCTGGTGCTGTGCATCGCCGGCCTTATCTATTACGTCATGAGCCTGGTGGTTGCCCGCCTTGGCGCTCGCCTGGAAAAAAGGTGGCAAGAAAATGATTGAGATCGACAACGTCCACAAATCCTTCGGCGACCTTGAAGTGGTCAAGGGCGTGAGCCTGACCGTCAACAAGGGCGAAGTGGTATCGATTATCGGCGGCTCCGGCTCCGGCAAGTCGACCCTGCTGATGTGTATCAACGGCCTGGAGCCGATCCAGAAAGGCCATATCCGCGTCGACGGGATCGAAGTCCACGACCGCGCCACCAACCTCAACCACCTGCGGCAAAAAATCGGCATCGTGTTCCAGCAATGGAACGCCTTCCCGCACCTGACCGTGCTCGAAAACGTAATGCTGGCGCCGCGCAAGGTACTGGGCAAGAGCAAGGCCGAAGCCGAGGCCCTGGCGGTGCAGCAACTGACCCACGTGGGTCTGGGCGACAAGCTCAAGGCCTTCCCCGGCAAGCTGTCGGGCGGGCAGCAACAGCGCATGGCCATAGCCCGCGCCCTGGCCATGTCGCCGGACTACATGCTGTTTGACGAAGCCACCTCGGCCCTCGACCCGCAGCTGGTGGGTGAAGTGCTGGACACCATGCGCATGCTCGCCGAAGACGGTATGACCATGGTGCTGGTGACTCACGAAATCCGCTTTGCGCGGGATGTTTCCGACCGCGTGGCGTTCTTTCGCAATGGCCTGGTGCACGAAATCGGCACCCCCGATCAAGTCATAGGCAACCCTGTACACGCCGAAACCGCGGCCTTCCTCAAGTCGGTCAAATAGTTCAGATCACCGTGGGAGCGGACTAGCGTTCACACAGACACAACACGGAGCAAACCATGCGTTCATCGAAAGTCATTCATGTGGTCAGTTGTCACGCCGAGGGCGAAGTCGGTGATGTGATCGTTGGCGGCGTGGCCCCGCCACCCGGGGCCACGGTGTGGGAGCAGTCCCGCTGGATTGCCCAGGACGAAACCCTGCGCAACTTTGTGCTCAATGAGCCCCGGGGCGGGGTGTTCCGCCACGTCAACCTGCTGGTGCCGGCCAAGGACCCGCGGGCGCAAATGGCCTGGATCATCATGGAACCGGCCGACACGCCGCCGATGTCGGGTTCCAACTCCATCTGCGTGTCCACGGTGTTGCTCGACAGCGGGATTCTGCCGATGACCGAGCCCCAGACCCGGCTGGTGCTCGAAGCGCCGGGCGGGCTGATCGAAGCCGTGGCCGAGTGCCGCAACGGCAAGGTGGAGCGGGTTGAAATCAAGAACGTGCCCTCCTTCGCCGACCGCCTGGATGCCTGGATCGAAGTGGAAGGTCTGGGCTCGCTCAAGGTCGACACCGCCTATGGCGGCGACAGTTTTGTGCTCGCCGATGCCAAGGAGCTGGGGTTCTCCATCAGCCCTGACGAAGCCAAAGATATCGTCGAAGTGGGCCTGAAGATTACCCGCGCTGCCAACGAGCAACTGGGCTTCGTCCACCCGCTGAACCCTGACTGGTCGCATATTTCCTTCTGCCAGATCGCGGCCCCCCTGGTGTATGAAAACGGTATCGCCAGTGGCGCCAACGCCGTGGTGATCCGCCCGGGCAAGATCGACCGCTCGCCCTGTGGCACCGGTTGCTCGGCGCGCATGGCCGTGTTGCAGGCCAAGGGCGTGCTGAAGGTCGGGGACCGTTTTGTCGGGCGCTCGATCATCGGTTCCGAGTTCCATTGCCGCATCGACTCCATGACCGAAGTCGCCGGGCGAGCGGCTATCTACCCTTGCATTTCCGGGCGTGCCTGGATCACCGGCACCCACCAGCACCTGCTCGACCCGAGCGACCCGTGGCCACAAGGGTATCGACTGTCTGATACCTGGCCCGGTGCCCATTAACACTCTGGAATCCGTGCAAATCTGTAGCCACTGACGAAGCTGCGAAGCGGCCCTGTGTTTTTGAAGTCGCACCTTATCGCAGCCTCCTGCCTCGGCAGCGGCTGCAGGTTCACCGCAAGCCCGGATTGATTGGCACACAACACTCGAAACAAATCGTATACGAAATACTATTCACGCAGCCGAAGGCAACAAACAATGACTGCCCCGGCCCACGCTTTCATGCCCATACAGGACACACAGCATGTCGACACAACCCTCTCACGCTACAACCACCCCGGCGGGACTAAAACGCGTCGTGGCTGCCGCCATGGCCGGCACCGTCGCCGAATGGTATGAATTTTTCCTCTATGGCACCGCCTCGGCGCTGGTCTTTGGCCAATTGTTCTTCCGCCAGACCGATAGCCCGATCGACGGCATCATCGCCGCCTTTGCCCTGTACGCGGTCGGCTTTCTGGCGCGCCCTCTGGGCGGGCTGGTGTTCGGTCACTACGGGGACAAGTTCGGGCGCAAACGTCTGCTGCAACTGAGCCTGGTCGTGGTGGGCATCACCACCTTCCTGATGGGTTGCCTGCCCGGCTTCGACACGATCGGCTACGCCGCACCGGTGCTGCTGGTAGTACTGCGCCTGATTCAAGGCTTCGCTTTTGGCGGGGAATGGGGCGGAGCGATTTTGCTGGTTTCCGAACACTGCCCGGACAATCGCCGGGGCTTCTGGGCCAGCTGGCCGCAAGCCGGGGTGCCCGCGGGCAACCTGGTCGCCACCGTCGCCTTGCTGCTGCTGTCCACCACCCTCTCGGAAGCCGACTTCCTGGCCTGGGGCTGGCGAGTAGCGTTCTGGTTCTCGGCGATTGTGGTGCTGATCGGCTACTGGATCCGTACCAGCGTCGACGACGCACCGATCTTCAAGGAAGCCCAGGCCCGTCAGGCGCAAAACAAGCAACAGCAACTGGGCGTGGTTGAAGTACTGCGTCACCACTGGCGTTCCGTGCTGGTGGGCATTGGTGCACGTTTTGCGGAAAACATCCTGTACTACACCGTGGTGACCTTCTCGATCACCTACCTGAAACTGGTGGTACACAAGGACACCTCGGAAATCCTGTTCCTGATGTTCGGCGCGCATCTGCTGCACTTCTTCCTGATCCCGCTGATGGGTTACCTGTCTGACCTGGTGGGGCGCAAACCGGTGTACCTGGTGGGGGCCGTGCTCACTGCGTTCTGGGGTTTTGTTGGCTTCCCGATGATGGACACCGGCAACAACTGGCTGATCATGGCCGCCATCACTCTGGGCCTGGCCATTGAGTCGATGACCTACGCACCTTACTCGGCGTTGATGGCCGAGATGTTCCCGACGCATGTGCGTTATACCGCGTTGTCGCTGTGCTATCAGGTGGCGCCGATCTTTGCCGGCTCACTGGCCCCCCTGATCGCCATCACCTTGCTCAACAAGTACCACAGCTCCACGCCGATCGCCTGGTACCTGGTGGGTGCCTCGGTGATCTCGGTCATAGCCGTCAGCCTGACCCGCGAAACCCGCGGCAAGTCGCTGCGTGAAGTGGATGCTGAATCAGCAGCGCGTATCTCGGCGCTGGACGACAGCCCGGCAGCGGCGCCGCGTCGTGGTGATTCGATGGCGTAAGACAACGGCGGGAGTGGGCTTGCCTGCGATACGGGAAATGCGGTGCGCCTGCCAAATCGCGCCTTGGCTGATGAATAACTGCAATACCGGGTACATATCCGGCATTCGCGTTTAACTGAAATATTGGTTTCGCTCTTACAGCGAGTCCCTTTTGCAAGGACCCAAACGGAACCAAAAAGTCCTTGCCCTGCCATACGGCCGAGGTCGCCCAGGCTCCCCCGCTGCCTTCACTCCGGCACTGTTATGGGGGCACGCCGCGACGGGCCATCCATGGCCCATCGCGGCTGGCGCGGCGTCCTGCCGCGTCACCCCCAGAACAGCACCTGCGTTCGGCCTTCTGTGAGGGGCGATCGCGTCGCTTGATTAATCCCGTGGCTACAGCAAAAGCAAAGGTTAAGGCTTGAAACTGCACACCCCCATGTGGGAGCGGGCTTGCTCGCGATGGCATCGGCGCGATTCAACTCAA
>NZ_JBUZTL010000037.1:0-33356 GCF_055408345.1 Pseudomonas sp. B424
TCAAACACCTTGCACAGCCAATCAACCGGCTCGTGGATGCTCAACTGGTCAATCAGCGTGAACGCTCGAGATCTTCCGACATCAAGAGCGCGGTGGCCTAATGAGATGGTCACCCCCACACCTTGCGAGGGCTAGGCTTTAGCAGGGTGATTTATTTTCGGAGGGCATCATCATGAGCGAGTCAGCGCTGATAGGTATTGATCTCGGTAAACATACGTTCCATCTGCACGGCCAGGATAAGTCAGGCCGGGAGGTGTTTCGCAAAAAATGTTCACGGGCGCAAATGATGCAGTTTTTCGCCCGCTCGCCGAGCTGTGTCGTGGCAATGGAGGCCTGTGCGGGGTCGCACTATGTTGCTCGTCAGTTGGCGGCAATGGGACACGCGGCCAAGCTGATTTCCCCGCAGTTCGTTAAGCCCTTCGTCAAGGGGAACAAAAACGACTTTGTCGACGCTGAGGCGATTTGCGAAGCCGCTTCTCGTCCTTCGATGCGTTTCGTTACGCCCAAGACTGAATCCCAGCAAACCCTGTCTGTACTCCATCGGATGCGCGAATCGTTGGTGCGTGATCGCACCAGAACCGCTAATCAAATGCACGGTTTTCTATTGGAGTTTGGCGTCAGCTTACCCAGAGGTTTGGCCATCATGAAGCGTCTGGCAGTTGTTTTGGCTGAGCATGAACTTCCCGTTCGTCTGACGGTGCTGCTGCAGCGTTTGCACAATCACTTCGTCTATCTGGATGAGCAAATCAAGGCAATGGATAAAGAGTTGGCATGCCAACTGGCCGACGATGATCTGGGAAGTCGTTTGCTGAGCATTCCATGTGTCGGCCCGATCACCGCCAGCCTGCTGGCTGTGGAGATGGGCGATGGCAAGCAGTACCGATGCAGCCGGGACTTTGCCGCATCAGTGGGCTTGGTACCCAAGCAATACAGCACCGGCGGCAAGGCCAACTTACTGGGGATCAGTAAACGCGGCGACAAGCACCTTCGACAGTTGTTGGTGCAATGTTCCAGGGTCTACATGCAGAGACTCGATCACCAGAAAGGAGCCTTGGCCGACTGGGTTCGCTCATTGCTGAGCCGACGCCACTCTAATGTCGTGGCCTGTGCCTTGGCTAACAAGCTGGCGCGTATCGCTTGGGCGATGGCCGCGCACCATACGCAATACGAAGCAGGGCCAGACGCCTTGAACGCCTGATTCTGCAGTTGTTGCTGTACCACGATTCACCTTTCAGGTTTTGCGATAGCTGAATAATGGATGACGTAAACGGCCTACCGGCCTGACGAAGAACCTGTTTTAAAAATTGGCTCAGCAAGAAGCCGTTAGCCTTTTCAGGATCGTCAGGCGCGACTCTCATCATGGCGCGGGTGAATCATCCAATAGACGCCGGATAGATTTAAGCAAGCCAACTACTTCGCCCATGAATCAGCATTGCAAAAAAAGGGGGTGACCATAGATTTTTTAAGATCGATTTTTCCCGCTCAAGGCGAGCAATTCGGGCTTCCAGCTCCTGGATTTTTTGCTGCTCTGGTGTCAGGGCCTTGCTCTGGGGCGTGACGCCGGTGCGCTCTTGCTGAAGCTGGTCGACCCAGCGGCGCAGCGCCAACTTACCAAGATTCAGTGAACGACTGGCTTAGATGAAACTGTAGTTTTGCTTGAGCACGAGGTCGGCAGCCTCGCGTTTGAATTCAGCGGAAAAGGTACGGCGTTGTTTGGTCATCTGACACCTCGATCTGGCGAGTATTCTCGCCTAAAAGGGTGTCCGGTTTCATTAGACCACTACACTATTGTGACCACGCTGTACAACGTGATGCGGGTAATTTGGCAAAATAACACGGCCTACCCTCCTCCCTGGAAGTTTCACACGAGCTTTGTGAAAAATAAATCCGTCCCCTTTTCAATACTGACCATAATTTACCCCAGCGACACTGTTAGAAAAATAAACCCATCTAGTTTTGATTGCTTTTTTATTCTGTCAAAACTTAGGAACTACTGCAAACAGGGCGTCGCTCACCATATAATTTCTTATATAATCCCTAGCCTTACTTGCACTACGCCTTACAAACTCCAGCTCTGATTCACCTACACCCTCATCACAATACCAGCTATCATAGGTACACTCCAACTCACCATTGATTAGCCTATATACATCTCCCCCCAAAATCGCCACACCAATATCTTCAAGCTCACAAATAACAGACAAAGCTTCTTCACGATTAAAAGCCCAATTATTTACTCCGCAAGATACTAGCAAAATGCCTGAGCTTAGGATCGAAGCAATCTTAACTGGCCATATATCACTCATCATTGCTGCCCAAGGTCTGGTTTAAAAAGACGATGATTTATTGAACCATCTGCTTCTTTTATAAACTCGAACATTCCTTGTTTACCACGATACTCGCCGGGTATCTTCAAAATATCTCTAACCACTCCATCACCTCCAGTAATTTTCGTCACTTGCCCAGAGCCCTGAAAAGCTTTAACGCTTTCAGGAAAAGCATGTAAATCACCTATTTTTATTTGCCCATTAACTTTATTAGTATATTTAGCTCCCGCAAAAAAATCATCTGCTACCGTGCCAAATCCTTTCCCTCTCCCCGATACAATCCTTCCTAACATTGCCGCAAGCCCCACACCTGTGATCTCGCCGGCCATAAACATGCCCCAGGCCGTAACGAACTCAGTAGCAGGTTGAACACCATCAAAACCTTGTCCTTGGACCAACGCCAGTTGTGCTTGGGCTATTTCATCATTGGTGGCGCCCTTACTTTGCATGTCTTGCGCTAGAGTGGTTGCTGCTCGCCCATACTCAACCAAACCTGGTGGCAGATGCTCCAGAAAGTTGTATTGCGTCAGGTTCTGCGCAATCCATTTCCCTTTCTCCAGCTTGCTGGCATCAACATCATTTTGAGCGGCCGCAGCCAATACACCGACAATCTGTGAGCTCATGGTTAGCAGGCTTTCATCGCCTTTGACTAGGTTGTTCAGGTGCCCCACGAGCGCTTCGTTAGCACCAGCGGCTAAAGCTCCGGTTTTAAAATCGCCGCCAGTAGCTTCAGCCAGCAAGCCCCCCACCATGCCTTGGATTGCGATTTTTTGCGCTGATCCGTCGCTGAAGACGTCTTTGGTGTAATCACCTACTGCATTGAAACTAGCTGCGGCCAAGGTGTTGAACAACGCATTTTTCAACGCATCGCTGACGTTACCACCCTGCCCCAATGCCTTACTCAAGGCCAAAGAAGTACCACTTTTCAGCGTCTGATTTGCTGCAAATTGCCCAGCACCTTTCCAGGTATTGAGCGGCACGTTGACCTTGCTGGTTCCCGTATTAGTTTTGGTTCCCGTTAAGTCATCAAAGTAACCAGCGGTAACACCGGCTGTAACACCTGATATCACGTAACCCTTCATCGCATCTGACGAAGTGACGTCTTTGATCACCGCACCAAGGTTGCCGCGATTATTCACAGCACTGACCGTAGCGTTTGTCGCCGCACCCGCTGCAACGGCACCTACCCCGGCTGCAACTCCGACACTAGTAGCTCCTGCTGCCGTCATCGCCCCCATTGCTGCTGGCCCTACAAATGCCGCCATCACAATTGCAATAATGATCTGCGAAGCAGGCCCAAGCCCAGAGTTGCTGTACTTGAAACTGTCGTGTATTTCCTTGACCTGACGCCAATCCACATCACCACGATTTTCTGCATCTTTAAGCCAAGCCAATTGCGGGTCTGCTTTGACCATCGCGTCGATAGACTGGCTGACGGTTTGCTGATCCACCTGCCTTATGTCGATCTTCAGGCCATCAACGGCTTTGATGACGATGCTGCCTTCAGCAATCATTTGGGTTTGCCGAACAGCTTCATCGGTGTTGCCCTTGCCTTTGGATGAAACCCAAAACGCATTGTCATTGCTCTTCTCGTGACTCTCCTGATGCAGATCCTTAACCGCCTCAAACGTCACAGCGACACCACTGCTGATCATGATGTCGTTACCACTATCAAGCTTGGCCGCCTGATAGCGCTGATCACCATTACTGCTCAAGGTCAGATCGCCACCGCTCTTGATTTCGCTGCCAACGTTTTTGATATCGCTAACTTCATCACGCTTGGTTTTTTGGCTTCCCCACCCACCCTTTTTCTTCATGTCATACAGCGAGTAATCACTGTCCTGCGCAGCCAACAGGCCCAGATTCCCACCCGCCACTAAATAAGCCTCACCCCCCGCCTCGACCCGGCTGGCGACCAATGCCAAGTCCTGCCCGGCGCTCAAGGTCACATCACCTCCAGCCTTGACCGTGGTCGATACCTGGCTGACTTGGTCGTCCCGGGTTTTGACTTTTTTGGTGTTGAGCGAGCTGTGTTGTTCGTTCGCCGCCGAGGCCAGGATCAGGTCGCCGCTAGCGGCCATGGCGATGTCGCGGACAGCATCGATCTGGCTTGCAATGGCGCTGATGTCTCGCGCTGCAACGATCTGGAAGTCGCGGCCCGCCTCGATGACCGAGCCGTATTGAGTGGTGCTGTCGCCACGAGACAGCGTGCCAGCAACCTGGCTCTTGCGCTGTTCTGAAGCTACAAGGTTGACGTCACGACCCGCCTTGATGGTGGTGTCTGCGCCACTTTTGATCAGGCTACCGACGCTGTTGACGTCGCGCCCGGCTTGCAGGGACAGGTTGTTCGCCGCTTCGATGCGGGCGGCGTTGTCCACAAAATCAGTGCGTTCGGTACGGTAGCCGTTGCTGCTGTTATGGCTGGTGATGGTGCGTTCGTTGAGTACATCACCTCCGGTCGCCGTCAGGCTTATGTCGCGCCCGGCAATGATGCCGCCTGCCTTGTTGCTCAGGTTGTTGCCGCTCAGCAGGTCGAGACGGTTACCAGCGTCAATCAAGCCGCTGTTTACAAGGTTGTTGCCCGCACTGGCAAAGAGATTTTCGCCAGCTCGCAGGGTGCCAAGGTTGTTGAGGTCTTTGCCTGCGATCAGCTTGACGTCGTTACCGGCAATCAATGCGCCGTTGGGGGCGAGCCGATTGTTGGCCTGGGCCAGGTACAACACCGGGACCAGTACTTGCTCGTCGTTGATCGTGGTGTTTTCGAGCCAGACGATGTCGTGGGTCAGGGCCGCGACTTGTTCGCCTGTGAGGGTGATACCCACAGACAGGTTTAGCGCCTGCTTGCTGGCGATGGCGTTGTCCATCAGGTACTTGAAGGTCGCCGCATCGCTGGTTTGGCCGTCGATAAAGCGCTGGCCAGTGCGGGCGGTGACAGCCTGCTGGATCAGGCGTTGTTCATAGAAGCCGTCCCCCAGGCGTTTCTGGCTTTGGTCCGGGTCGTGACCCAACTTCGACAGCAGGTAGTCCGAGCCCATAAATTGCTTGAGGTTGGTCAGTGCCGGGTTGGTTTCGATCAGGTACTTGTGCGGGCGGGAGGCACTGTTTGCATCAGGCAGGCCTTGTACGCGATTGATGGCCTGGCCGTCGACCGGGGTTGCTGAGCCGGCTAAAGCCCCGAGGTCGACTAGGGTGGTTGGCGGGCGATCTACCGTGGCGACGCTGGAGCCGCCAAGGGCCCATCTCTGCGGACCGTCAGTGGTCGGCGTGCTGCTGTCTTGTGCGCTCAGGCGGAACAGGCCGTTCTGCCCTTCAGGCAAGCTGAAACCGGGTAACCCTACCGGGTTGACCTGTTGTTGCGCCACATCAGGCGGCAATTGGGAGTTGATCTGAATCGGCGTTGAGTAGCCATTCCCCGCCCCCGTATCGGTTGGGGTGCGGCCAGCAGCAACGTAGTCGTAGTAAGCCCGTGCAACGCTGTTGTTGATGTTCTGCTCGGCATTGAGGTCGACGCTGCCGCCGGCCTGAATGATGGCTTCGTAGGACTGACCTTCGATGTTCCGGGTAGTGGTGGTGTGCGAGAGTTTGCCGCCGCCCAACAAGCCAATAAAGTAGCTCAGGTCTGCTTCGACAGTGGCCGAAGGAGTCGGGCTGTTCTTGGCATTGAAGTGGGCTGCCGCCGGAACTGCTGCAAAAATCTGTGTGACATAGTTCCAGTAAGTGCGGGTGGCCTTGATCTCCTGCCCTTGCACGCCCAGGTTGTTAACGGTGTCTGCGTTGGCAGTCAGGTTGCCTGTAGCGGCGATGGTGCTGCTGTGGTTATTCAGTGTCCCGGCGTTGATCTCAAGATCCGCGCCACTGCTCAACATTGACGCAAGCGTGCTACGGGTAATTTTCAGGCTGTCGATTTCATCAATTCGCCACAGGCCGTTTCGACGGCCACCACTGCGAAAGTCGCAGCCAGCAATGGGTATTGCATTGCAATCAAGCTCGGTAACGGTCACCGAGCTTTTTTCATGGGCCGAGTACTCCAGCACATCCCTGACATTGTTGACGGTCATGGCGCTGATGGTGAGATTCTTCGCGCTCTCGATATTACCCGAGCGGTTTTCCAGCAAGTCGGCTTTGCTCAGGTCAACATCTCTGGCAATCAGTACATCGCCCAGGGCATAGACCTGTGCATAGGCGTTAGTGAAGCTGGAAGCCAGCAACTGCATGTCGGCGCCACTGAAAATCAGGCCATCGCGATTGAGCAGTGTGTCGGTATCGAGTGTTAGCTTGCCCCCCGCGCCCAGCGTGCCGGTGTTGGTCACATCACCGGCAAACAAGTTCAGGTCGGTCGCAGAGGTCAGGCGCCCGGCGTTATGCAGTTGTCCCGCCACAGTGACCCGGGTATCACCGCCACCGGCCAGGGTGGCGGTTTCCTTGAGGTTCATGCGCGCAGAGGCAAGGTCCAGGCCCCCAAGGCTACTGACCCGGCCGCTGGCCAAGTAGGTACCATCGAGGTTCAGGCGCAGATTGCCGTCACTGGCGAGCAAACCGTCATTGGACCAGTTCCCGCCAGTGCCGACAAAACGGTCGGATGCGAGTAACTGGCCGTTGGCAGTTTGCTTGAGGCTGTTGACGTTGACCGTCAGGCGCGCAGCCTGAATCACGCTGCTGTTGGTCCAGGTGTCCTGGCTGATGGTCATCGCGCCGCGGCTAACCAGACTCCCACCCACGTTGTCGAGGAGCGACGGATCAATGGCGAAGGTGCCGTTACCTGAATGCAGTACCTTGCCGCCAGCGTTCTGGAGGCTGCCCGCGAGCAAGGTCAAGTCAGTGTTGGCGCTTTCAAGGGTGCCGTTACGGTTGTCCAGCAGCCCGCCAATCTGGAACAGGGTATTGCCGCTGCTTCCCAGGGTACGCAGTTGCCCTGCCCGGTTATCCACACTGGCGGCGCTGACATTGAGGGTGCTGGCACTTTCGATGATGCCTTTTTGGTTATTCAGGACGCCGCTCAGATCGAAGCTGACTTGCTGCGCAGCCACACGCCCGCCTACCTCGCCGCTGTTATCAAAGGAGGTGCCGGTAACTTTCAACAAACCCTTGGCGAAGAGGCTACCGTCGCGGTGATCGAAAACGCCGGTGGTAATAAAGGCATCACCGGTTTGCGCGGAAATGCGTCCTCCGAGGTTATCGATACTGCCCGCGTTCAGGTTCAGTCGCTGGCCTTGGGCAACCCCTGCCACACCGTTGCGCAGTACGCCGACTACGCGAGCATCGAGGGCAGCTTTGAGGCTGGCCAGTTCGCCTGCACGGTTGTCCAGATTGGTGGCTTTGAGGTTGAGGTCACCGTCTTGGGCGATCAATTTGCCGCCCTGGTTATCAAGATCGTCGGCAATATCCAGATGCAGGCTGGTCTTGCTTTGCACCTTGCCCTTGACGTTGTCCAGGCGGTTGGCGGTGAGTTTCAGGTCGGCGTCCTGGCTGTAGATCAGGCCGTCATTGCTGTTTTGCACCAAACCACTGGCGCTAATTTCCAACCTGCCATCCGCCGCGACTGTGCCGCGGTTACGGTTGTCCAGGCCAGCAGTCAACAGGGTCAGCAAGCTCCGGCTGACCAGTTCACCGCCCTGGTTGTCGATCTGCGTCGCCCGCTGGATCAGCAGCGGGCCGCCACTGGACAGTTTGCCGCGAGTGTTGGTCAAGGTGCCAGGCAGGTCGAGGGTTGTGGCTGTGGCGCTATTGATGCTGCCAGCACTGTTGTCGAGGTCGTACGCGCTCAGGTCCAGAGCCGTGCCACTGTCGATCACTCCGCCTTGGGCGTTGTTCAGTAAACCGTTTACGTGAAGGGTTTGGGCGCCAGCACTGGTTATATTGCCCTTGGCACTGTTGTCCAGATCAGCAGCTGTAACAGTCAGGTTTTTTTGGCTGACCAGAACACCTGCGTCGCTGTTAAAAAGGCTGGAACTGAGGTGTGCATCAAGGTTGCCGTAAAGGCTGGACAGCTTGCCGCTGTTGCGGTTGTCGAGCGTTACACCGGTGACACTCAAGCCCTGCCAGCCGGAAATCAACCCGCCCTGATTGAGCAGGTGGTCGCCATTGATGGCCAACAGGTTATTGCTGATCAGTTGGCCGGTAGTGTTATCGAGGTTGCGGCCACTCAGGCTGAGGGTTTGCGTGGTGGAAATCTCGCCGCCACGGTTGTTCAGGTCACGTAGATGCTTGAGGGTCAAAGGGCCTTTGGTGGTGATCAATCCGCCTGCGTTGTTCAGATCGCCCGTTGCGGTACTGAAGTCCAGTGTGATGGCCTTGCCCAGCAACGAACCATTTTGGTTGTCTAACTCGCCACTGCTGGCCGTCAGGGTGTTGCCCGCTTCGATAAGGCCCTGCCGGTTGCTCAACAGGCCCTGAACATACAGTTGCAGATCGCCAAGGCTGGTCAGGGAGCCGGAGCTGTTATCGAGGTCTGCCGCTCGCCCATCCACTGTCGCAGCGGCGATCAGGCCCTTGATGTTGGTCAGGGCCTGGGCAATGCGCAAGGACAGCGCGCCATCACTCAGGAGCTGGCCATTGCTGTTGTCGAGGTAGTTCGCCATCAAGGTAAAGCCTTGGCGACTGGAGATTTCGCCACCCTGGTTATTGACGCCCTTGAGGTTTTTCAGCACCAGCAGCGGCCCGTTGATCAGGCCGCCCTGGTTGTTTAACTGACCGCGATTGAGATCCAGGGTGAGTGCGGTGTTACTGATCAGTTTCCCGCCCTGCTGGTTCAGACCCGTGACACTGGCGTTCAGGGCTTTGGCGCTAACGATGCTACCGCCACGGTTGTCCAACTGCCCCGCCGTGATAGCGAGGTCGTCAGCCGTGTTGATGCTACCGCCGCTCTGGTTATTCAGCGCACTGGTGTTGATCTGTAGCGCTTGCCGGGAACTCAGGGTGCCCTTCTCGCTGTTGTCGAGACTGGCGCTGCGCACGTCCAGGCCAGAATTGGTTACCAGGCTTCCCCCCCGGTTATCCAGGACGCCGCTGGTGGCCACACTTAGTTGGCCACCACTGGACAGCCTGCCCAGACTATTAACCAGAGTCGCCGCCGAAATATTCAACAAACCTTCAGTGCTGATCAGGCCTTGGCTGTTGTCTAAACCGGAGCCGAAGACAAGGCTGCTGTCTTTTTGGCTGGAGAGCCTGCCACCTGTGTTGTCCAGACGATCACCGGTCAGCGTCACGTCCGCCTGGCTGGTGATTTCGCCGCCGCGGTTGTCGATATCTGCCACATCTAGCCGCAGCCCTTGGGTTCCGCCAACCAGACCGCTCTGGCGGTTATCCAGGGTGTTGCTGGTCAGGTGGACAAGACCTTGGCCGATCAGTTGACCATTCTGGTTATCGAGGTCCTGTGCCTGAACCTTGAGGTTACGTTTGCTGGAAATGTTGCCGCTGCTATTGTCGAGGTGAACAGCATTGATATGGGCGCTACCGTCAGCCACCACCACACCGCCCTGATTTTGCACTTCTCCGTTAACGTTCAAACCCAGCTCACCCAAGCTACTGAGCATGCCATTGCGGTTATCCAGGCTTCCGATCCGGGCGTCGACGCTGTTGGCTGAAACCAGGCCTTTGGTGTTAAGCAACCGATAGGCTTTGAGGTCGAGACTGCCGCTACTCAGAACCCGCCCTTTGTTCTGGTTATCCAGGGTGCCTGCGCGGATGCTGGCGATCTGTTTGGCACTCAGCGTGCCACCCTGATTGCTCAGTGTCTGGGCGTTAGCCGTCAATTTGCGGCTGGCGACGATGCTGGCATCCGTGTTGGTCAGTGTCTGTGCGTTGATTTGCACATCACCAGCCGTGTTGCGCGAATTGTCTGCATTGACCCCGGCTTCGATAACTCCGTGGTTGGTCAACTGCGCGCCACTGGAGAGTTTGATGCTGTCGCGGGCAACGAGGTTTTTACGACTGGTGAAATCACCTTGGGCCTGCATATCCAGTGTGGTGCCAGCATAGACCGCCCCTTGGGCGTGGAGGCTCGCGGCTTTAACGTTGATAGCGCCACCAGCCGTGGCCTGAGCCATGCTCAAATGCCCATTGGCATCGAGCTGAATATCGCCGCCACTGGCCGCCAAGGTACCGTCCAGCCTGACCCCGACACCGGCTTCGGTGCCCAGCAGCCTGATCGCACCTGCGTACATCCCGCCCAAGGCGCTGGAGTCAATCGCCAACTGCGGTTTGGCGCTGCCGTCATCTGCACGCGCAGTGGTATGCAGGGTCTGGGCATTGACGTCGTTACGACCGGCAATCACCGTCAAATTGCGCGCATTGATCTGTGCGTTGATCTTCGCCGAGCGGGTGATGATGTCGAAGCGATCAACATTGCTGGCGTTCAAGCCCTGACCGTCGATGGTCACTGTGCCGCCATCGACCTGATAACGATCCAGACGACCATTGCCAAAGACCGGTTTGCCCGTGCTCAGCGTGACGCTCGGAGTATTGATAAAACCACAACCATTACAGGTAATGCCGTACGGGTTGGCCACGATCACCTTGGCCGATTGCCCCGCCACTTCGGTGTAACCGCGCAACTGGCTGGGGCTGCCGCCGTTGACTTCGTTGAGGATGATGTTGGCAGCATTGCCATGCAGGTTCGGGTTGCCTAGGATAATCCCGCCCAGTTGGGTCGATTGCGTACGGTCGATGCCGTTGTTGAGGATCAGGCCATTGGCACCGACGTTGTAGTCACTGAACTGGTTGTGCGACAAACCGCTGCCATTGGGTGCTGCAATATTGACGATGGGCACACCATTGCCTGCTGCTCCCAGGCTTGTGCCTGGCCCGCTGACGACGATGGCTTCGGCCTGCACCAGCAGTGGATGCCAGAAGATCGAGTTGGCCAAAATAAAGGCCAGGCCACGTTTTGGCATTCCCCAGAATGACTCGCGGGATTGCAAGGCCGCCGAAGGCTGGCGGGCCGAAAAGGCTAATTGCCGGTCATCCATGTCAGTTTCTCGATACAACAAAGCGTTGAATTACAGGAAAAAATCCATACGGAAGTAGATCGGTGCTTCGCGCTCGGTGAGCACATCCGGTCGTTCCAGAGAGTGAGCAAAGGTCACGCTGGCGCTGAGGTTACGGCCACGGGCAAACAGCTCCAGCGAGTTGCTGGAGACTCGACCACTAGCCTCTCGGTTGTAACGACCGTGGCGAATTACGCCTTGGTCGTAGCCCAGGCTAGTGCCGTAATCGGTAAATGCCGGGCGCAGCCAGCCCAGGGTTACAGGGCGCGACCAGCGAAGGTCGTTGCGCCAGTAGCCGCCACCGTCGCCGGAAAGTTGTTGGTCTTTGTAGCCACGCACCGAGGCTGAACCGCCCAGACTTATGCGTTGCGGGCTGAACAACACATCCTCACTACGTTGGCCGGTGGCCATACTGCTAAAACTGAAGGACTCGCCCCATAGCTTGAATGGCTGCAAATAGCTGATGGTCGCGGTGTATTTGCGGTAGCGGGCCTCTGGCATGCTCGGTTTGGGGTTGTGACTGCCCTGGGCATCAAAGGCGCCGATACCGTTTTGCATTCCGACATCCAAGTTGACGAAGGAACTCGCGATACGTCGACCGTGGTTGATGCCAAGCTGAAATTCGCTAAGACGGTGGCTGCTGTTGCGCAGTCGTGAATCTCTTACATAGTTGTTGGAGCGCATATGCACCAAACCGGCATTGAGCGAGGTTTTACTCATCGCATCGCGATGGGCCACCCGCTCGGCGCGCAGTTGATGGTTTGCACTGTCACCGGTTTGCTTGAAATCAAAGGTGTTGGCTTGGGCCACCGAGCGGTAATCACTCTGGCTGTAGGTATAAGCGAAGTTCCACCAGCCCCATGGCAGGTTGTAGTAGAGCATCGCGCTCTTCGAGGATTTCTGGTGATCACTGATCGCATCATGGCCACCGCGCAGAACCAGTTGATCCGCCAGGCCTAGCGGGCTGTCCCACTCAAAACCTGTGCCCCACTGTTGCTCGCCGGTGCTCTTTTGGCCGTCGTTGTTACGCGACAGGCTGACGCGCCACGGCTTTTGCGGATTGTTTTTCACCACCACCGCGCTGCCACCCACTTCACTGCCCGGTGCCAGCTCCATTTGCGCCTGATTGGATGGCAAGCGGTTGAGCTGATCAATCGCCTGCTCGATTTCCCGCAGATTGAGCTGATTACCAGGCTGGCCGGGAAAACTCATGGCCAATTCTCGACTGGATAATTTGCTGTTGTCGGCGCCCTTGAAACTTTCGAGTTTGCCTTCCACCACCAGCACTTGCAGATGACCTTGGGACAAGTCCTGTTGCGGCAAGTAAGCGCGACTGGTCACCAGCCCCCTGTCTATGTAGTGGTTGGTGATGGTTTTAAGTAATTCGTTAAGTTGTGCTACGCCCAGGCACTGCCCGATGTAAGGCTTGAGCACACCCTCGCGCTCATTCGCGGGTAGGCTGTCGGCACCTTTGACTTCGATGGTCTTAACAGGAAAACAGCGGCTGCCAGCTGCGGCAACCGGGGTCGTGGGGGCCTCTTTTTTACCCGGTAACTCCTGGAGTTCTTCAAGTCGGCGCCGCTGTTCTTCAAGCAATCGCTCTTGGCGATCACGAATCAACTCTTGATCACCCGGTGTCGGTAGCGGGGCCGCCACGGCAGAGCTCGGTCCCGCCAGGCAACCGAACAAAACCAAAGATAACAACCTCTTCCCAAGGAGAAATTTAAACATGCTGATTCCGTCCATGCCGCATTGACTTGGCAGTGAGCAAGCCAATGCCTTTTTGCGTTTTGCGCGACCGCGTAATTGCTGCGGTCCAGCGAGGACGGAATCTTTTGCTTTCTTGGTTAAAAAGTATTTAGGACCGATCTGAAAGCGAGGACGGAATGTTCTTGCGGGTAATCCCTGGGTGATGCACTACAAAACCAAAGACACCCGCATAACCACAGAACTGATTCAGGCCATGGCTTTTGCCCCAAATCGAAAAGCAAAAACGAAAAAGCCCCGTTGCTTTTCAGCAACGGGGCTTTTCCTATGTAATTTTTCAGCTGTCGACCGGGCCAGCGTCATCAGCCAGGTGTCCTGCATACGTCGTCTTTTTTTGGGGGGAGCCAGCCGATTTCAAAAGACGGAATTCAGTACAACTTTCCGTGGGCTGAAGGGAGATCTTGATGGAACTCCACAAACGAAAAAAGCGACCCTAAGGTCGCTTTTCACAGGTTTAAGGGAGCAACAGAAATTCAGTTGATGCCCTCATAACCATAATTTGGAGCGGGAAACGAGACTCGAACTCGCGACCCCGACCTTGGCAAGGTCGTGCTCTACCAACTGAGCTATTCCCGCGTCTTGGTGCTGGGCATTCTATAGGTTTAAAAGAATGCGTCAACCTCTTGATTCAAAAAGTTTTATTTATTTTACGGAGGTGGTCTTCAAATGCGGCCAGGCAGCCCGCAGATACTGAAGCATCGACCATAAGGTCAACCCGGCAGCCACCAGCAGCAACCCATACCCCACCAATACCCAGAAGCTGAAATCGGATGGATTGGCCAGCAGGATAATCAGGGCCAGCATTTGCGCCGCAGTTTTCCATTTACCCATGTTAGATACGGCAACCTGTGCTCGCGCACCCAGCTCTGCCATCCACTCGCGCAACGCGGAGATGACAATTTCACGGCCAATAATCACCGCTGCCGGCAAGGTCAGCCACACATTGTGATGCTCTTGCACCAGCAAAACCAACGCCACGGCAACCATCAGCTTGTCGGCGACCGGGTCCAGAAAGGCGCCAAAAGGCGTACTTTGCTCCAGCCGTCTGGCCAGATACCCGTCAAGCCAGTCTGTCGCCGCCGCAAATGCGAAGACTGAGCTGGCGGCTACATAACTCCAGCTGTACGGCATGTAGAACAACAGAATGAAGAAAGGAATAAGTAGAACGCGTAGTACGGTGATCAAATTAGGGATATTCATCGGCACAACTGGCTACGAGGTGAGGTGGCATTCTACTCGCTGTGCAGGTTTGCATAAATCAACTCAGCGAGCTTTTTACTGATCCCGGGTGCTTTGGCGATCTCCTCGATGCTTGCACGAGACAGCTCCTGTAAGCCACCAAAATGTTTCAATAAATCTCGGCGACGCGTCGGCCCTACCCCTGCAATGCCTTCCAGGGTTGAGGTTCGACGGGTTTTGCCGCGGCGGGCGCGATGCCCGGTAATGGCAAAACGGTGAGCCTCGTCACGGATCTGCTGGATCAAATGCAGGGCCGGCGAGTCGCCTTTTAATGTGAACTCATGGGCCGCGTCATTCAAATAGAGGGTTTCAAAACCGGCCTTACGGGTCGCACCCTTGGCCACGCCGAGCAGAATCAGGTCGGGAACGGCCAGTTCATTGAGCACATCACGGGCCATTGAAAGCTGTCCCTTGCCCCCGTCGACCAGCAAAATGTCGGGCAACTTGCCCTCCCCCTCTTTCAGCCGGCTGAAGCGACGCATCAACGCCTGGTGCATGGCGGCATAGTCATCCCCGGGGGTGACGCCCTCAATATTAAAACGCCTGTAGTCCGACTTGATCGGACCTTCCGGGCCAAACACCACGCAGGACGCGACCGTTGCCTCGCCGCTGGAGTGGCTGATGTCGTAGCACTCCAGCCGCTGCGGAATCTCGTCGAGCTTCAATACTTGAGCCAGGGCCTCAAAGCGCGCCGCCACATGCAGGCGGTTGGCCAGACGAGCCCCCAGGGCCTGCTCGGCGTTGGTAACGGCCAACTGCTGCCATCGTGCCCGGGTACCACGCACCCGGTAGCTGATTGCCAGCTCACGGCCCCGCAGCTCTTCAATGGCCTCGATAATGGCCCCGAAACTCTCGTGTTCCACGTTGACGATCAGCTCGCTTGGCAGGTCGCGCTCGGGGCTGCTGATGTAGTACTGCCCGAGAAACGCCGCCATGACTTCGGCCACATCTTCCTCGATACCGACCTGAGGGAAGAAGTTCTTGCTGCCCAATACCCGCCCCCCGCGCACATTGATCAAATGCACACAGGCGCCGCCAGGGTTCACAAACGCGGCAATCACGTCCACATCCCCCGTACCGCCCTCCATGCTTTGCTGGTCCTGCACCCGGCGCAGCAGCGAAATCTGGTCACGCACTTCTGCGGCACGCTCAAAATCGAGGGTACTGGCAGCCTGCTCCATTGCACTATTGAGTTCGTCGGTCAGCGCGCTGCTGCGCCCTTCAAGGAACATGATCGAGTGACGTACGTCCTCGGCATACTCCTTGGGGTCAACCAGCCCCACACAGGGCGCCTTGCAGCGCTTGATCTGGTACTGCAAGCAAGGGCGTGTTCTGTTTTTGAAGTAACTGTCTTCGCACTGACGCACCAGAAAAGTCTTCTGCAAGATACTCAGACTTTCCCGAATAGCCCCCGCGCTGGGGTAAGGCCCGAAGTACTTGCCTTTTTGCTTCTTGGCGCCGCGATGAATGCTCAGGCGCGGGTAATCACCGTCGGACAGAAACACATACGGATAGGACTTATCGTCGCGCAACAGGATGTTGTACGGCGGGCGCCATTCCTTGATAAGCGTCTGTTCAAGCAGCAGCGCTTCGGTTTCGTTGGCGGTTATGGTGGTTTCAATTTGCGCGATGCGGGCAACCAGCGCAGCCGTTTTTGGCGCCAGTCCGGTTTTGCGGAAGTAGCTGGCCAGGCGCTTTTTAAGGTGCTTGGCCTTGCCCACGTAAAGCAGCCGCGCATCGCTGTCGAACATGCGATACACGCCAGGCCGACCACTGCAGGTCGAAAGAAATGCACTTGCGTCGAACACGTCAGTCATCGTCAACCAGCATCGACCATGCCGTGACGAACAGCCAGCAAGGCCAGCTCAACATCACTTTTGACCGAGAGCTTCTCGTAAATGCGGTAGCGGTAGGTGTTGACCGTCTTGGGCGACAAGCACAGCTTGTCTGAAATGACCTGAACCTTCTGACAGCCGACAATCATCAACGCGATCTGGATTTCGCGCTCCGACAAGGCATCAAAGGGGGAATCACTGGCAGGTTGAAAGGACTTGAGCGCCAATTGCTGGGCAACCTGCGGGCAGATATAGCGCTGGCCGGCGAACACCAGGCGAATCGCCTGGACCATTTCAGCCAGGCCTGCGCCTTTGGTCATATAACCCGCGGCACCTGCTTGCAGCAAACGTGTAGGGAAAGGGTCCTCTTCGCACACGGTCACGGCGACCACCTTGATGTCCGGGTGGCTGCGCATCATCTTGCGAGTCGCCTCCAGGCCGCCGATGCCAGGCATCTTGACATCCATCAGGACTACATCCGGTTTCAACTCACGAGCCTTGAGCAGCGACTCTTCACCGGACTCGGCTTGACCGACCACCTGCAGACCCTCGATATCGGCCAGCATTCGTGTGATCCCTGTACGCACAAGATCGTGATCATCGACCACTAGAACCCGAATCAAGTCGACACCTCGCAAATTGGTCTTGTTCGATTGCCGACACCTTAGCAAAAACTCTTCAGCCAACCTACCGACATACGTCAACTATCCTCGTTAAAAAGTTAAATCCTGTAAAGATTCATTCCTTGACCGGATCAACATCCCGAGGGCCAAGGCGCTCTTTTAAAAGTTGAGGCGCAGAATACTCGGCCAGGGTCGTGGTTAACCGGCGAATTGCCGCCTGATCTTCCTTGTGCAGCACACGAAAGCTGATCAGGATTTTCTCTTCTAAATGGCTGATATTTTCGATCAATGTTGGCGTAGGGGTGCCCGTCAAGACATAAAGCACATCCACGCCACGGCCTGCGACGCGGGACAAATAGTCCGCCTTGGGCGCGCGATCGCCATTTTCATATTTGCCTTGGGCATTTGCCTCGACACCACCGATTTCGCCAAAAGATTTCTGCGACAAACCCAGCCGCTCTCTTTCCTGCCGCAAGCGCACACCAATTCCACTCATTTGGATGAAGGATCCCATTTTAAACACCCACAAGGATGGTATAATCAAAAAATATTAAACAACTTTGAACGGTTTTGAACTATGACCGGAATCCGTACTGCCGCACAAGCCAAGGCATGGCTGGAATACCAGGGGAAATCCGTTCAAGAGTTCGCTCGGGAACATGGAGTCGACCCGGCAACCACTTATCAAGTGCTCGCCGGGCGCAAAAAAGGGAAGCGTGGTGAAGCCCACAAAGTAGCGGTTCTTCTGGGCATGAAGGACGGCATCATCGCCCCCCTGACCACACTTTCGGTAGAAATGAAAGGTGACGAGCTCGTTTGAGTATGCGCTTATTCGGGCGTGACTCCCGATTTAGTATTCAGACCGTTTTCCTCCACTGCTGCATGCCTAGCAACAGGGCCAGAAAGCCCGGCAGCAGGGGCCCAAGTGTTCGGGATGCCCGCGCAGGAACACCGCCCTCCTCCTGTAAACGTACAGGCGATAGCCTTTACGGCCAGTCCACATAGTATTTTTTTATTGAACAGGCCCGTTCGCCTCGAGTAAGCTGCGACACATCAATCGGAGACAACCCATGTTGCATCACGCCGCCACAGACATTTGCAAGACCGCACGCGATTCGCGTCTGGCTGCAGCTGTGTGCGCGAACAACATGCACTCCGTTGCACGATTTTATTTTGGGTATTGGTTTAGCCACTGGCGCGCCTGATACCCACACGGCGCCCACTACTTAGGGGTCGCCTACCAGAGAATTCTCACCCCCGGTCGGCTTCCCGATCGGGGGTTTTGTTTTTTCAGGCCCCGACAATTATCAATTTGAGGATTTACCCCATGAACTACGCCACTTATTACCGCTTCGACCTTTGCACTGCATGGCGATTTATCAGCCGCCGTTCGGGACAGCCTGCCGCCTCCGAACGGACCCACATTGGTGGCACGCAAGCACTCATAGCCAGTCTGGCCAATTGTCGAACACCCCAGTAGGGCTGAGCGCGCGGGAGAACCCGCCGCCTGCCCAGGAAGCACATACCATGAACGCATCCGTTTCAGCTCTGCCAGCCGTACACACTGCCACTTCCCAGATTTCGACCCGTCGCCTGCCCAGCGCAGCGCAACTCAAACAGCAACTGCCCCTGAGCGACAAGCTTCGCGACCAGGTGAGCAGCCAGCGCCAGGCCATCCGCGCCATTCTGAACGGTGAAGACTCCCGTTTACTGGTTGTTGTCGGCCCCTGCTCTATCCATGACCCCCTCGCCGCACTTGAATACGCCAGCAATCTCACTGCTCTGGCCCACGAAGTTCGCGACAACATGCTGCTGGTCATGCGCGCCTACATCGAAAAACCGCGCACCACGGTGGGCTGGAAAGGCCTGGCCTACGACCCGCACCTGGATGGCAGCGATGACATGGCCCATGGCTTGACCCTGTCGCGCGAACTCATGCTGGAGATGCTGCGCATGGGCCTGCCGGTTGCCACCGAGTTGCTGCAACCCATTGCAGCCGGCTACTTCGACGACCTGCTGGGCTGGGTGGCCATTGGTGCACGCACCACCGAATCGCAAATCCATCGCGAAATGGCCAGCGGCCTTGATCTGCCAGTGGGGTTCAAAAACGGTACCGACGGCGGCGTTGCCATCGCCTGTGACGCCATGCGCTCTGCCGCACACAGTCATCGCCACTTCGGCGTGGATAGTCAGGGCCATCCGGCAATCGTTGAAACACGCGGCAACCCCGACACCCATTTGGTGCTGCGCGGCGGCCACAGCGGCCCGAACTACGACCGTGCCAGTGTGGCCAAGGCCCGCGCCGGGCTGGAAAAGAGCGCCATCCCTGCGCGCCTGATGGTGGATTGCAGCCATGCCAACAGTGGCAAAGACCCGCTGCGCCAGCCGGATGTGTTCAACGATGTACTTGCACAACGCCTGGCAGGCGATCACTCGCTGATTGGCATGATGCTCGAAAGCCATCTGTTCGAAGGCTGCCAGGCCCTGAGCGCGAACATGCGCTACGGCGTTTCCGTAACCGACGGCTGCCTGGGCTGGGATGCAACCGAGCAACTGCTTCGCAATGCAGCCCGCCAACTGCAAGCGCAACGTCGTACTGCCCGCGCCATAGCCTGACAAACACGTTCGGCAAACTGCAGCGCAACCTGGGACGAAGCCCACGGTTGCGCGAAGCCGATTTCGACTAAGGTGTTTTTTATGGTTAAAAACACCCTGCGAGATTGATCATGGATGACTCAGCAAACACGCAATACCCGATTTTATTGGTACACGGCCTTTTTGGATTCGACCGTATTGGTTCCCACCAATACTTCAATGGCATCAAGGAAGCGCTCAATTACCGTGGCGCCAGCGTTTATATTCCGTTTATTTCTGCAACCAATGGCAATGAAGAACGTGGCGCTCAACTGCTCAAGCAGATACTCGCCCTGCGCAAGCAGACCGGCGCACAGCGGGTCAACCTGATAGGCCACAGCCAGGGCGCCCTGACCGCGCGCTATGTGGCAGCCATCGCCCCCGAAACTGTCGCTTCAGTAACGTCTGTCAGCGGCCCCAACCACGGCTCGGAACTGGCCGACCGCTTGCGCCAGGCCTTTGCCCCGGGAAAGTTCGGCGAAACCGTCGCTGCGGGCCTGACCACGGCATTCAGCACATTCCTGTCAAACCTCAGCGGTCACCCGCACCTGTCCCAGCATGCACTGAACGCCCTCAATGCCCTGACCACCGAGGGCGTCGCGGCCTTCAACCTCAAATACCCCCAGGGCCTGCCAGAAACCTGGGGCGCAATGGGCCCCGAGCAGGTGGATGATGTTTTCTATTACTCCTGGAGCGGCATTATCAAAGGCTCACGGCTGTCGGAGTCACTGAACCTGCTCGACCCCCTGCATAACGCCTGCCGGGTATTCGGCAGCTTTTTTACCCGAGAGACCAAAGAGAATGACGGAATGGTCGGGCGCTTCAGCTCGCACCTCGGCCATGTGATCCGCTCGGACTACCCCCTGGACCACCTGGACACCATCAACCAGATGGCACGCCTGAGCAGAAAAACCGTCAACCCGGTCGAGCTTTATGTCGAACACGCCAAGCTTCTGAAAAATAAAGGTTTATAAAAACCACCCGGTAGCACCCGGGCAGGCAGTGATCCGCCAGTCAGCAAAAACGCAAAACAGCACTTTTGCCGAGAAAAACCCTGATGAATCCGGTAGGCTCGGCACTTTCTTGAAAGGAGTACTCCCTCATGGCTAAAGCCACAGCCCGTCACATCCTCGTTGCCACCGAAGACAAGTGCAACGAACTGAAAGCCCAAATCGAAGGCGGCGCTGATTTCGCCGAAGTTGCCAAGGCAAACTCTTCTTGCCCATCCAGCCGTCAGGGCGGCGACCTGGGTTCTTTCGGCCCGGGCCAGATGGTTAAAGAATTCGACACCGTCGTTTTCAGCGCGCCAATCAACGTAGTACAGGGCCCGGTTAAAACCCAGTTCGGCTACCACCTGCTGGAAGTCACCAGCCGCCAGGACTAACTCTCCCAGCGCTGCGTGAAAACGGCCCACCTTTTGGTGGGCCGTTTCGTATCCGCAATAGCGAACCACGTGCTACGTTTCCTCAGTCACGAACCCATCGTACTGAGGAATGGATATGAGCCTTAAGGGTAAAACCGCCCTGGTTACCGGTTCCACCAGCGGCATCGGCCTGGGCATCGCCCAAAGCCTGGCCCGGGCTGGCGCCGACCTGATACTTAACGGCTTTGGCGATGCCAGCAAAGTCATGGCCGAGATCGAACAGTTCGGTGGCAAGGTTGGTCATCACCCTGCCGATGTCAGCGACCCGGCCCAGATCGCCGACATGATCAGTTATGCCGAGCGCGAATTCGGCGGCATCGACATTCTGGTCAACAACGCCGGCATCCAGCATGTGGCCAGTGTTGAGGAGTTCCCTGTAGAGCGCTGGGACTCCATTATCGCGATCAACCTGTCCAGCGTGTTCCATAGCACCCGCCTGACCCTGCCCGGCATGCGCAAGCGCGGCTGGGGGCGCATCGTCAATATCGCGTCGGTTCACGGGCTGGTGGGCTCGGTGGGCAAGGCCGCCTATGTGGCAGCCAAACATGGCGTGATCGGCCTGACCAAAGTCGTCGGCCTGGAAACCGCCACCAGCAATATCACCTGCAACGCCATCTGCCCCGGCTGGGTGCTTACGCCACTGGTGCAAAAACAGATTGATCAGCGCATCAGCCAGGGCATTGACCCCTATCAGGCGCAGCACGATCTGCTGGCCGAAAAACAACCTTCGCTGGAGTTCGTGACTCCGCCACAACTGGGCGAGCTGGTACTGTTTTTATGCAGTGAGGCTGGCAGCCAGGTACGCGGTGCCGCATGGAATGTGGACGGCGGCTGGCTGGCGCAATAAGTTCGCACATTCCTGCATGCCACACATGCAAATATGCAAATATGCACACCAACCCTGCACTTATCAGGGTTGTAATGGGCAAATTTGCACTGTTAGCATCGGTTATCGTTCGCCCGTGAACACCCACTAAAAACAATATAAAGCAGGGAGTTAGTGATGACTGCTCAGGTTTCCTCCTCACCGACACCGGATGTCGCACCTATTCAGGACTCGATTCTGGCCGAGGTCCGCAACCATATTGGCCACCTGACCCTGAACCGCCCAAGCGGCCTCAACGCCATCAACCTGGAGATGGTCCGCAGCCTGCAGCAGCATCTCGATACCTGGGCCACAGACCCTCAGGTCAAGGCCGTGGTGCTGCGCGGCGCCGGGGAAAAAGCCTTTTGCGCCGGCGGTGATATCCGCTCGCTGTATGACAGCTATCAAAACAACGACACCCTGCACACCGCGTTCTTCGAAGAGGAGTACGCCCTCGACCTGACCCTGCACCGCTACGCCAAACCCGTGATCGCCCTGATGGACGGCTTCGTGCTGGGCGGCGGCATGGGCCTGGTGCAGGGTGCAAACCTGCGTCTGGTCACTGAACGCAGCAAGCTGGCAATGCCGGAAGTCGCTATCGGTTACTTCCCGGACGTTGGCGGCAGCTACTTCCTGCCCCGAACACCCGGTCAACTGGGCACTTACCTCGGTGTCAGCGGCGTGCAGATCCGCGCCAGCGATGCGCTGTATTGCGGGCTGGCCGACGGCTATCTGCACAGCAGCAAACTGCCTGAACTGGACCAGTGCCTCGACACCCTCAAATGGCAAAATGCTCCCATTGATGACCTGACCACGCTGATTGCCACGTTTGCGGTCACCGTCTTGCCCGACCCGCCACTGGCCAAGCTGCGGCCCCTGATCGACAGCGTTTTTTCCCAGGCCGACATGCCGCGAATCGTCGCCCACCTGCGCGCCGTCAGCGACCCGCAAACCCGCGACTGGGCCAACGAAACCGCTGACCTGCTGCAAACCCGCTCGCCCCTGGCAATGGCCGTCACCCTCGAAATGCTCCGCCGTGGCCGTGAGCTCGCGCTTGAACAATGCTTCGCCCTGGAACTGCACCTGGACCGCCAGTGGTTCGACCGTGGCGACCTGATGGAGGGCGTGCGTGCACTGATTATCGACAAGGACAAAACCCCGCACTGGAACCCGCCCAGCCTGGACGCGCTCGACCCGGCCCATGTCGCCAGTTTTTTCACCGAATTCAACGCGAAGGGGGCCTGAGCCATGCAAGACATCGAACTGAGCGAAGAGCAAGTGATGATCCGCGACATGGCCCGCGACTTCGCCCGCCGCGAAATCGCCCCCCATGCCCAGGCCTGGGAGAAAGCCGGCTGGATCGACGACGCACTGGTGGCCAAGCTGGGCGAACTTGGCCTGCTGGGCATGGTGGTGCCTGAAGAATGGGGGGGCACCTACGTCGACTACGTGGCCTACGCCCTGGCCGTCGAAGAAATTTCCGCCGGCGATGGCGCCACAGGCGCGCTGATGAGCATCCATAACTCGGTCGGTTGCGGACCTGTCCTCAAGTACGGCAGCGAGGCCCAGAAACAAACCTGGCTGGCAGAACTTGCCAGCGGCCAGACCATCGCCTGTTTCTGCCTGACCGAGCCTCAGGCCGGCTCTGAAGCCCATAACCTGCGCACCCGGGCAGAACTGCGTGACGGGCAATGGGTGATCAACGGCGCCAAACAGTTTGTCAGCAATGGCAAGCGCGCCAAGCTGGCCATCGTATTTGCGGTGACCGATCCCGACCTGGGCAAAAAAGGCCTTTCGGCGTTTTTGGTGCCCACCGCCACCCCCGGCTTTATCGTCGACCGCACCGAACACAAAATGGGCATCCGTGCCTCGGACACCTGCGCCGTCACCCTGAGCAACTGCACCGTGCCTGAAGCCAACATGCTGGGCGAGCGCGGCAAAGGGCTGGCAATCGCCCTGTCCAACCTGGAAGGCGGACGCATCGGCATTGCCGCCCAGGCACTGGGGATCGCCCGTGCCGCCTTCGAAGCAGCACTGGGTTATGCCCGCGACCGGGTGCAATTTGATAAAGCAATCATCGAGCACCAGAGCATCGCCAACATGCTGGCCGACATGCAAACCCGCATCAATGCTTCACGCCTGCTGATCCTGCATGCAGCGCGCCTGCGCAGCGCGGGCAAACCCTGCCTGTCAGAAGCCTCGCAAGCCAAGCTGTTTGCTTCGGAAATGGCCGAGTATGTGTGCTCCAGGGCCATCCAGATCCACGGTGGCTATGGCTACCTTGAAGACTATCCGGTGGAGCGCTACTACCGCGATGCGCGGATTACCCAGATCTATGAAGGTTCGAGCGAGATCCAGCGAATGGTGATTGCGCGGGAGCTGAAGAATTATCTGATTTGAGTGGTGCTGCAAGAGCCCCTCACCCTCCAGGAGAGGGTTGGGGTGAGGGACTCTTGAGCTTTAGCGGTTTTTAAACTCGGCTTCACGCTTGCCAACAAACGCTGCCATGCCTTCTTTCTGGTCATGTGTGGCGAACAAGCCATGGAACACCCGACGCTCAAAGCGCACGCCTTCAGCCAGGCTGACTTCAAAGGCACGGTTGACGCATTCCTTGGTCAGCATCAGCACCGGCAGGGATTTTTTGGCAATCGTCGCCGCCACTTTCAGCGCTTCTTCCAGCAGTTCATCCACCGGCACCACGCGGGCTACCAGCCCTGAACGCTCGGCCTCTTCTGCCCCGATCAAGCGCCCGCTCAGGCACATTTCCATGGCCTTGGCCTTGCCCACGGCGCGAGTCAGACGCTGGGTGCCGCCCATGCCCGGCAGCACACCGAGGTTGATTTCCGGCTGACCGAATTTAGCGTTGTCACCGGCCAGAATAAAGTCGCACATCATCGCCAGTTCACAGCCGCCACCCAGGGCAAAACCTGCCACTGCAGCAATGACCGGCTTGCGCCGGGTTGCCACGCGGTCGCTGTCCGAGAACAGGTCATCGAGGTAGATTTGCGGGTAGGTCAGGTCGGCCATTTCCTTGATGTCCGCACCGGCGGCAAAGGATTTTTTCGAACCGGTGATCACGATGCAGCCAATCGCGCTATCGGCTTCCAGCGTGTCCAGCGCCTGGTTCACTTCGCTGATCAACTGCGCATTCAGGGCGTTCAACGCCTGGGGGCGGTTCAGGGTAATCAGGCCCACGTGTCCGTGAATGTCCAACAGAATGGTTTCGTAGTTCATTGAAAAGTCCTCGATTCAAAGATTGCGCGAAATGACCATGCGCTGGATATCGCTGGTGCCTTCGTAGATCTGGCACACCCGCACATCGCGGTAGATACGCTCCAGCGGGAAGTCGCTCAAATAGCCATAACCACCCAGGGTTTGCAACGCTTTGGAGCACACCCGCTCGGCCATTTCCGAAGCAAACAGCTTGGCCTGCGAGGCCTCGACCAAGGCCGACTGCCCGCTGTCACGCAAGGCTGCGGCGTAACGCACCATCTGCCGGGCAACGGCGATTTCAGTCGACATGTCAGCCAAACGAAACGCCACCGCCTGATGCTCAACCAATGGCTGGCCAAAGGTCACACGCTCACGGGCATAGTCGCGGGCAGCCTCGAACGCAGCGCGGGCCATGCCCACCGCCTGGGATGCGATACCAATGCGCCCGCCTTCCAGGTTGCCCAGGGCGATTTTGTAGCCCTGGCCCTCTTCACCCAGTCGGTTGGCCACCGGCACTTTCAGGTCGGTAAACAGAATCTGGCAGGTGTCCGAGGCGTGCTGCCCCAGTTTGTCTTCAACCCGGGCCACGCTGTAACCCGGTGAGTCCGTGGGCACGATAAACGCCGTGATCCCGCGCTTACCCGCTGCCGGGTCGGTCACGGCGAACACAATCACCACCCCGGCATTTTGCCCCGAGGTGATGAACTGCTTGCAGCCGTTGAGCACGTAATAATCGCCTTCACGGCGGGCCCGGGTTTTCAGGTCGCTGGCATCGGAGCCGGCCTGGGGCTCCGTCAGGGCAAACGCGCCCAGCATCGCACCGCTGGCCAGAGGCACCAGAAACTCGCGCTTTTGCTGCTCGGTGCCGAACTTGAGAATCGGCACGCAACCCACCGAGTTGTGCACGCTCATGATCGTGGAGCACGAGCCGTCGCCGGCGGCGATTTCTTCCAGGGCCATTGCGTAGGCCTGATAGCCCGTGTCGCAACCGCCCCACTCCTCAGGCACCAACATGCCGAAAAAGCCCAGCTGCGCCATCTCGTCAATGGCCTCGCGGGGGAAACGGTGCTGCTTGTCCCATTCAGCCGCAAAGGGCTTCAAACGTTCCTGGGCAAACTGGCGGGCCGCTTCACTGATTTGTAATTGTTCGGGTGTGGGCAGCATAAGAATCCTTAAAGACATTCCACGGCAATTGCCGTGGCTTCACCGCCACCGATGCAGATGGCTGCAACGCCGCGCTTGAGGTTTTGCTGGCGCAGTGCCGAAATCAGAGTCACCAGAATCCGTGCCCCCGAGGCGCCTATCGGGTGGCCCAGGGCGCAGGCGCCGCCGTAGATATTGACCTTGTCGTGGGCAATATCCAGCTCGGTCATGGTCACCAGGCTCACCACGGCGAAGGCTTCATTGATCTCGAACAGATCGACCTCATTCAGCTTCCAGCCGGTCTTGCTCATCAAACGCTTGATCGCGCCCACCGGAGCGGTCGGGAACAGCCCCGGCTCATCGGCAAATGCGGCATGGCCATGAATCACGGCCAAGGGTTTAAGGCCGCGCTTTTGAGCCTCGGATTGACGCATCAACACCAAGGCTGCCGCGCCATCGGAAATCGAGCTGGAGTTGGCCGCCGTGACCGTGCCGCCTTCGCGGAACGCCGGTTTCAGGGTCGGGATCTTGGCCAGGTTGGCTTTGGGCGGTTGCTCGTCGTCACTGATCAAGCGTTGTTCTTTGCCAACGGTGATCTGCACCGGCACGATCTCGGCGCGAAAGCTGCCGTCCTTGATTGCCTGCTGGGCCCGGGTCAGCGAGGTCACCGCAAACGCATCCTGCGCCTCACGGCTGAAGCCGTGGAGCTGGGCACAGTCTTCGGCGAAGGTACCCATCAGGCGCCCACGGTCATAGGCATCTTCCAGCCCGTCGAGGAACATGTGATCCAGCACCCGGCCGTGCCCCATGCGATAGCCGCTGCGGGCACGATCGAGCAAATACGGGGCGTTGGACATGCTCTCCATGCCCCCCGCCACCACCACATCGACACCACCGGCCAGCAGCCGGTCGTGGGCCAGGATGGTGGCTTCCATACCCGAGCCGCACATTTTGTTCAGGGTGGTGCAGCGGGTGCCCTTGTCCAGCCCGGCACCCAAAGCGGCCTGGCGCGCAGGCGCCTGACCGAGGCCGGCCGACAACACGCAACCAAACAACACTTCTTCGACGCCATCGGGGGCCACTCCTGCGCGCTCGACCGCGGCACGGATCGCCGCGGCGCCCAATTGCGGCGCGGTCAGGCCCTTGAAGTCACCCTGAAAGCCGCCCATGGGGGTGCGCGCGGCACTCACAATCACGACCGGATCATTGGCAATAGTCATTACACACCTCTTATTTGGCGGCCATGCGCAAGGCACCGTCGAGACGGATCACCTCGCCATTGAGCATGCTGTTTTCAATAATATGCCGCACCAGCGACGCGTACTCGCAAGGCTTGCCCAGACGCGGCGGGAACGGCACGCCGGCGGCCAGCGAGTCGCGCACTTCAGGGGTCATGCCGGCCATCATCGGCGTTTCGAAAATGCCGGGGGCGATGGTCATTACCCGAATTCCGAAGCGCGCCAATTCACGGGCAGCGGGCAAGGTCAGGCTGGCGATGGCGCCTTTGGAGGCCGCATACGCAGCCTGGCCGATCTGCCCGTCAAACGCCGCCACCGACGCCGTATTGATGATCACGCCGCGCTCGCCATCGGCATCGGCGCTGCTGTCGGCAATCGCCGCAGCCGCCAGACGCAGCATGTTGAAGCTGCCAATCAGGTTGACGTTGATCACCTGACTGAAGCTCTCCAGCCCGTGGGGGCCGTTTTTGCCGAGGATCTTTTCGCCGCGCACAATGCCCGCGCAATTGACCAGCCCGTTGACCTCGCCAAACGCAGCCACGGTCGCGTCAACTGCCGCCTGCGCCGCATCCGCCTGGCTGATGTCCGCCACGGCACTGCGGGCCTGGCTGCCGAGCTTGCTCGCCTGTGTGGCCACTGCTTCGGCATTCATGTCTACCAGCATCACCCTGGCGCCTGCTGCCACCAACATCTCGGCAGTCGCTGCGCCCAGTCCCGATGCACCACCGGTGACGATAAAAACCTTGTTTTGGATTTGCATCATTGATTCCTTGGGGTCATGCCGTGACTTTGGCGTTTGCGGCCATTTCAGCCTTGGCGATTTCCTGATTGCGCAAAATGAAGCGCTGCAGCTTGCCGCTCGGGGTTTTCGGCAGCTCGCTGACAAATTCGATTTCACGGGGGTAAGCATGGGCGGCCAGACGCTGGCGCACATGCAGGCGCAGGGTTTCGGCCAACTGTGCATCGCCCAGGTACTGCGGGCTGAGCACTACAAAGGCTTTGACCAGCTCGGTACGCTCGGGGTCCGGCTTGCCCACCACGGCAGCTTCGATGACGGCCGGGTGTTCGATCAGGGCGCTTTCCACATCGAACGGCCCCACGCGGTAACCCGAGGTGGTGATCACGTCATCGCTACGCCCGACAAAGCTGATGCTGCCGTCCGGGTTCAGCTCCACGGTGTCGCCGCTCAGGTAGTAATCGCCGACGAATGCCTTGGTCTTGAAGCCCTGATAGCCGCCAAACCAGCACATCGGCGACTGGCTGCGATCGACCGCCAGAATCCCCGGCTGGCCAACAGGCAGTTCCTGATGGTTGTCATCGAGCACCACGATCCGGTGGCCCGGCGAGGCGAAGCCCGCAGCGCCCATGTGCACCGGATGGTTGAGCCCGTGGTGGTTGCACAGCACCATGCCGACTTCGGTCTGGCCGTAGTGGTCGTGGATGGTGACGTTGAGTTCATCGGCGAACCAGCGGATCACTTCCGGGTTCAAGGGCTCGCCGGCGCTGCTGACAGCACGCAACTGGCCCTTGATCTTGCTGGAGAACGCATCCCCGGCGGCAATCAGCATGCGGTAGGCCGTGGGTGACCCGGTAAGGTTGGTGATGCCCAGCTTCTTGATCACCCGGCAGGTGCTTTCGACCGTGAACGGACCATCGTAAAAGGTGATGGGGTGGCCCATGGACAACGGCCCGGTGATGCCGAAATAGATCCCGTAGGCCCAGCCCGGATCGGCCAGATTCCAGAATGAATCTTCGGGGCGCAGATCTACTGCATCACGGGTGTAGCTCTGGAACGCGACAATGGCCTTGAGCGGTACCAGCAGCGGTTTGGCCGGGCCCGTGGTGCCCGAGGTGAACATCAGCAGGAACGGATCTTCACCGGTCAGCATTACCGGCTCACAGACGGCCGGGTAGTTGTCCAGCTCGGCCCAGAAGCTGAAATCACCGCGCACCAGGCCCTGCCCCTTGGCCCCTGCCACCGTGACAATTGCCGGGCAGTCATTGACCTCGGTGAGTTTGGCGCGGTTGACCGCGTCCGTGACCACCAGCCTGGCGCCGGAGCTGTTGAGCCGGTGCTCGATGGCCTTGGGGCCGAACGCGGTAAACAGTGGCTGGTAGATCGCACCGATGCGCCAGACCGCGAAGGCAACGATCAGCAGTTCGACATTGCGTGGCAGCAAGCCTGCCACCTTGTCGCCGCGTTTTACGCCTTGGGCCAGCAAGAAGTTGGCAAAGCGTGCGGCCTGGTCCTGAAGTTGAGTAAAGGTGTATGTGGCGCTGCTGGCATCGCGCCCCTCCCAGAACAACGCAATTCGACCAGGCAAAGCGTGCCGGTCACAGCACTCGACACAGGCATTGACTGCCGCCAAATGGCCGTCCAGTGCGCCCGTCACCGTACGTTGATAATCAAAGTCAGTCATCGCGGTCAGATAGTCGCGCATCAGCAGAATCCCTCGGTCTTTATTTTTAGGATGGGAACCGTGAAAAATCCTGCTGATAATCGCCCCGGGAAGGCTCTGCAACAATGGTCAAACCGCTCAAGCTGGGTGACTGCTTTGGCCAAAACTCCCGGCATCAGGAGCATCGCTGGCCAGCCAGCTCCCACAGGGGCCGGGAGCCTGGCACCCAGCGTGCGGCAGCCAGCCTGCTGGCGATGGCAGCACTGCGGTGTGCCAGTTAGCGCTATTGGCCAGTCAGGTACTCCAGCACTGCGGCCTGGTCGCCGGCAAAGGCAATGCGCGAGCCCTTTTTCTCGCGCTGAAAGGCGTACATCGGGTCGTAGTATTCGCGCAACAACGCCTCGATCCAGACCCGGTGAAGGTCTACCGCGCCACAACTGGCCTGCTCTTGCAACGCGGCCTCCATCACCGCCTGCAAACGCTGATGACGCTCGCCGCCCAGACGGCGCTGGATATTCGACAGGCTTTCCAGCAAGCGCCGGGAAAACAGGGTGAAGCCGTGTTCGCCATTTTTGGCGGTGAATTCGGCACTCAACCCCACCACGTAGTCGCGCAAGATGCGTTCAACGCGGCTTTCCAGGCTGTCTTCAAGCCAGACCATCGGTGCGTCCTGCATGCGTTGATACAACGCCAGCGGCAAGGCGCAGCTGCCGACCGTACGGCTTTCGTCTTCCACCACAAACCGCTCGTGCCCCTTGGCACGCTTTTTCAGCAAGTCGATCGCCAGGCGGTTTTCGAAGTCGATATTCGACGGCTGCCCGGTCGCCCGCTTGCCGAAGCTTGAACCACGGTGGTTGGCATGGCCTTCAAGGTCCAGGCTGTTGTCGAGCTGCACCAGCACATCGGTTTTGCCGGTGCCGGTCATCCCGCCGAGCACCATCAGGTCGCACTGCGCCACGGCATCGTCAACGGTTTGAATCAGGAAGGTACGCAGCGCCTTGTAGCCGCCGGTGACTCGCGGGTAGTCGATCCCGGCTTCCTGCCTGAGCCACTGCTGGACAATTTGCGAGCGCATGCCGCCACGAAAGCAGTACAGGCAGCCGTCCGGATTGGCCCGGGCAAAGTCGGCCCAGGCCTGCAGCCGTTCGGCCTTGACCTGCCCCGACACCAGTTGATGCCCCAGGACCACAGCGGCCTGCTGACCCTGCTGCTTGTAGCAGGTGCCCACGCGCTCGCGCTCGTGGTCGGTCATCAACGGCAAGTTGACCACGCCGGGGAAGGCGCCCTTGTGAAATTCAATCGGCGCGCGGGTATCCATCATCGGCCGATCATTGAGGAACAGGTCGCGGAAGTCGGTTACGTCATGAGCCATCATGACACCTCAACCGCGTACGTCTGTCGCTCAACCAGCTGACCGATCGGCTCAAGGGCAAGGCCCTGTTCGCCGGCCATTTTCAGGAACGCTTCGTTGCCTTCAGGGGTGACCGCAACCAGCAGGCCGCCACTGGTTTGCGGGTCGCACAAGACGCGCTTGTGCAACTCTTGCAGCGGCGACAGTTTGCTCGCGTAGCTGTCGAAGTTGCGCAAGGTGCCGCCGGGCACGCAGCCCTGTTCCAGGTAGTACTCGACCGAGTCCAGACGCGGCACTTTGGCGTATTCGATACGGGCGGTCAGATGGCTGCCGTCGGCCATTTCCACCAAGTGCCCCAACAGACCAAAACCGGTGACGTCGGTCATCGCCTTGACGCCTTCCAGCCTGGCGAATTGGCTGCCGACCTTGTTCAGCGTGCACATCCAGTCTCGTGCCACACCGATGTCTTCAGTGCGCAACTTGCCCTTCTTCTCGGCAGTGGTGAGGATGCCGATCCCCAGCGGTTTGGTCAGGTACAGCAGGCAACCGGCGGTGGCCGTGTCATTGCGCTTCATGTGGCGCTTGTTGACCACGCCGGTTACGGCCAGACCGAAGATCGGCTCCGGGGTATCAATCGAGTGCCCGCCCGCCAGCGGAATACCGGCCTCGTCACACACCGCCCGGCCACCGCGAATCACTTCGCGGGCCACTTCTGGCGCCAGCAAATGCACCGGCCAGCCCAAAATCGCAATCGCCATCAGCGGATCACCGCCCATGGCGTAGATGTCACTGATGGCATTGGTGGCCGCAATGCGGCCGAAATCGTAAGGGTCATCGACGATGGGCATAAAGAAGTCGGTAGTCGAAACCACACCGCGTTCGTCATCCAGCGCGTAAACCGCCGCATCGTCACGTGACGCATTGCCGACCCACAGCTTGGGGTCGAGGTTTTGTGCGCCACTGCCGGCGAGGATCACTTCCAGTACCTGAGGCGAAATCTTGCACCCGCACCCCGCGCCGTGGCTGTACTGGGTCAGGCGGATCGGCTCGCTCATGGGGCACCTCTAGTCAATGTCAAAGCGCCAGATTCTAGCAGAGCCACTGTGCAGTCAGGCGTTTGCCTGCAGACCACAGGGCGCAAGACATCTGTTGCAACCCGCCCCCACCGGAAAATAGCCCGCCAAAGAGGATGACCGGCATGCTGGAAATCGACCCGTCAGTCACATATGTAGTGCCTTAAAATAATCACTACATATGTGTTGACGACAGGATTTTCCCCCAGCATGATGCAGACGTCTTCCCCACCGGAAGCGCTGGAAAGGGTTGTTGCAAGCACGCTCGACGAGCTGTCGGGCTGTTCCGGGATAGGTACTGCCCACAAGGCAGAATTGATGAAGCAGACCTGGCTTGATCGTCCGCGTCAAAGACGACAGAGGCTGGCGAAACGTCCTCAAGAGGCTTGTGGTTGATGCGGCATGTCACCCTGGCATCCTGGTTTACGCTGCTCTCCTTCGCTTTACGCTCTTTATGTAGTGCTTTGCTTTACGACTACATGTGACGAACTCAAGGCGGATCTGCTTTAGATGGACACTACGTAGCGCTGCAGGTGCAGTTGCGCGAATCAATTAGACAGATCAACGAGTGGTCAAGGAGTTAGCTATGAACCTGAATAATCAACCGACTGTTAATGAGCTGGCTCGACTGTTCGCCGCCCAGAAAGACACGCTGAACGACCACATCCTGTGGATCAATGACGCCGGTGATGTTCGCATCGATGCTGTGACATCGTGCAAGGAAGAAACCAGATTCGAGGAGGACCGCCCACAAATGCGAGCCCACCTCAAAATGTACCGCCGTGGCCAAGGCTACGTGGGCAAGAAGGCCGCCGCCGATACGGACTACATGGCGCGCGTTCTGCAAACCTTGACCCTGACCTGGGAAAAGGCGCAAACCGCGCCGGCACTGGTCAAAGTTAACAGCTACAGCTGATAACCCCGCCCCATAAAAAAAACCCGGATAATCTCCGGGTTTTTTTATGGGCTACAAGGCCCCGGTTGCACGCCAGCAAGGTGCAGAGGCAAAGGCATTATCAGACACAGGATTCCAGCTCGGGCACCGCTTCAAACAAATCCGCCACCAGACCGTAATCAGCCACCTGGAAGATCGGTGCTTCTTCGTCCTTGTTGATCGCAACGATCACTTTGGAGTCTTTCATACCCGCCAGATGCTGGATCGCACCGGAGATACCGACCGCGATGTACAGCTGTGGCGCAACGATTTTGCCGGTCTGGCCGACCTGCATGTCGTTGGGTACG
>NZ_JBUZTL010000038.1:0-33130 GCF_055408345.1 Pseudomonas sp. B424
ATAGCGACACGATATGAGCGACTGGCCAGGAATTACCAGTCGATGTTATCCCTTGTGTCTGCTGTCATATGGCTCGCCTGAATGAGAACACCCCCTAGGCTCGCCACATTACGCCTTCATTTCACAGCACAAAAGGTACAGTTGATGACTAACACTCAGCGCGCCGTATTCCTTGATCACCCGTCACTGGATCTGGGCGACCTTGATCTCGGGCCCCTGCGCCGCTGCTTCGGCGAGTTGCAGTTGTGGTCGGACACCGCGCCCGCCAATGTGATCGAGCGTCTGCAAGGCGCCAGCGTAGCCATCAGCAACAAAATCCTGCTCAACGCCGCGACCCTTGCCGCCTGCCCGGATCTGAAGCTGATCCTGGTGGCCGCCACCGGCACCAATAACGTCGACCTTGAAGCCGCCCGCGCCCAGGGAATCACTGTTGCCAACTGCCAGGGTTACGGCACGCCATCGGTGGCGCAGCACACCCTGGGCCTGCTGCTGGCGCTGGCCACACGCCTGATCGACTATCAAAAAGCCGTGAGTGATGGCCAGTGGCAGCAAGCGAAGCAGTTCTGCCTGCTGGACTTTCCGATTGTGGAGCTGGAAGGCAAAACCCTGGGCCTGTTCGGTCATGGCGAACTGGGCAGCGCGGTGGCGAAATTGGCACAAGCTTTCGGCATGCGTGTCTTGATCGGGCAAATCCCTGGCCGCCCGGCCCGTGCCGACCGATTGCCCCTGGACGAACTGCTGCCCCAGGTCGACGCGCTGACTTTTCACTGCCCGCTCAACGAACACACACGCAACTTCATCGGCGCTCGCGAGCTGGCACTGCTCAAGCCTGGGGCCTTTGTGGTCAACACTGCACGTGGCGGCATGATCGACGAACAGGCCCTGGCCGACGCCCTGCGCAGCGGCCATCTGGGAGGCGCCGCGACCGACGTGCTGAGCGTCGAGCCGCCCCGTGACGGCAACCCGCTGCTGGCGACCGACATCCCGCGCCTGATCATTACCCCGCACAGCGCCTGGGGCAGCCGCGAGGCACGTCAGCGGATCGTCGGCCAACTGGCGCAAAACGCCGAAGCCTTCTTCAACGGTACAGCGCTGCGGGTCGTCAGTTGATAGACTGCGCCCCTTTTTGAGGAGCAGATTATGGATCCGCGCAGTGAAGTACTGCTTCGTCAGCCTGAATACTTTCAAGGTTCGGTGCTGTTGGTCGGTTTGCCGGCTGACGAGTTACTCGGTGAAATGCCCAACGCCCATGGCTGGTGCTGGCATGCCGGCGACCAGGCGACTCTGGATGCCCGCTTTGAAGGCCGTGTGCAGTTTGGTGTCGAAATCCCCGAGCGGGCGTTCGACACCGCCGTGGTTTTTTTGCCCAAGTCCAAAGAGCTGAGCGACTACGTGCTCAAAGCCGTGGCCTCTCGCCTGCCCAATGCCGACGTGTTTCTGGTCGGTGAAAAAAAGGGCGGCATTGAAGGTGCGTCGAAACAGCTGACCCCGTTCGGCAAACCTCGCAAACTTGACAGCGCGCGGCATTGCCAGCTCTGGCAAGTGACCGTGGAAAACGCCCCGCCAGTGCCAGTGCTCGAAGAGCTCGCGCAACATTACGAGCTGGAGCTGGCCGAAGGCCCGCTAAAAGTCGTGAGCCTGCCGGGCGTGTTCAGCCACGGCCGCCTGGATCGTGGCAGTGCCCTGCTGCTTGAACACCTGGACAAACTGCCCAGCGGCCACGTACTGGATTTTGGCTGCGGCGCGGGCGTGCTCGGTGCTGCGATCAAGCGTCGTTACCCGCATAACACCGTCACCCTGCTCGATGTGGATGCCTTTGCCACCGCCAGCAGTCGTCTGACCCTCGCGGCCAACGGCCTGGAAGGTGAAGTGATTACCGGCGACGGCATCGACGCAGCACCCATGGGTTTGAACTCGATCCTGAGCAATCCGCCGTTCCATGTCGGCGTGCACACCGATTACCAAGCTACCGAGAATTTGCTGCAAAAAGCAGTGAAACATCTGAAATCAGGTGGCGAACTTCGGATTGTGGCCAACAGCTTCCTGCGCTATCAACCGCTGATCGAAGAGCATTTCGGGGCCTGTGCGGTCAAGGCACAAGGGCAGGGTTTTCGGATTTACAGCGCCAAACGCCGTTGAGGTCTTTGGAAAATAAGAGCTTGCGGGATCGGTTTTGCCTAGGCAGAATCCGCTCCGTCCTAGGGGAGTAGTCTCCCACGAGCGCCATGCTCGTCCGGCATACGTCAACATACTTGGTCAACAGACCATGGCGTATGCGACCCAGGTGTCCGCACAGACGGACCGGGGTTTGACAAGACCTATGACACGAACACCTTACCCGGGGCGGGAAGGCTGTACGTGTCATAGCCGTGTCGACCCGCCCCTGGAAGCCACCTGATGATGCTCGATTCCTTACTTGTTCCTACCGCAATTGTTGCCTTGGCCGAAATCGGCGACAAGACGCAGCTGCTCGCCCTCATTCTCGCCGCACGCTTTCGAAAGCCCTGGCCGATTATCGCCGGTATCGTGGTCGCAACCCTGGCCAACCATGCCGCAGCCGGTGCCGTAGGCGCCTGGTTCAGCACCTTCTTCAGTGATGTGATGCTGCACTGGATCCTCGCCGCGAGCTTTGTCGCCACTGCGCTGTGGACGCTGGTGCCCGACAAGATGGACGACGACGAAGCCAGTACTGCACGCAAGTACGGGCCTTTCGTCACCACCCTGATCACATTCTTCATTGCCGAAATCGGCGACAAGACCCAGGTCGCGACGGTGATGCTCGCCGCGCAATACCCGGACCTGTGGCTGGTGATTATCGGTACCACCCTGGGCATGCTGATTGCCAACGTGCCGGTGGTTTTGGCAGGTAACTTTGCCGCAGACAAACTGCCGCTGACCCTGATCCGCCGCCTGGCAGCCACCGCGTTCGTCGTACTGGCCGCAGTGGCGGTGTACAAGGCGATGGCACTCAGCGGCTGGGTGTAGCAGAGCTTTTCCTGTGGGAGCGGGTTTGCTCGCGATGCAGGCGATGCGGTTGTTCAGTTGAACCGTGTAGACGTCATCGCAAGCAAGCCCGCTCCCACGAGGGGGATTACGATTTCGGGGCCTGCTGATACAGCGGCATCACCTTCGGAATGGCCGCTTGCAGTGCCGCAATCCGGCTAGTGGAGGCCGGGTGGGTGCTCATGAATTCCGGTGGTGCATCCTGGGACTCCTTGGCCATTTTCTGCCACAGGGTAATCGCCGCATTCGGGTTGTAGCCCGCTCGCGCCGCCAGCTCCAGGCCGATCAGGTCCGCTTCGTTTTCATTGCTGCGACTGTTGGGCAAGGTCAGGCTGTAGTTGACCACGGTATCGGCCAGCCCGAGGCTGTCCTGACCCAACCCCAGCAACGCACCCGCACCCTGCTTGGCGATCTCGATGCCATAGGCTTTGGACATGGACTCACGACCGTGTTCACGCAAGGCGTGGGCAATCTCATGGCCCATGATCGCGGCAATTTCGTCGTCACTGAGTTTGAGCTGATCGATGATCCCGCTATAGAAAATGATCTTGCCGCCGGGACCGCAGTTGGCGTTGAGCTCGTCGCTCTTGATCAGATTGACTTCCCAGTTCCACTGCGCGGCATCCGGGCGAAAGGCCGGGGCCTGGGCAATCAGCCGGTTGGCAATCGCCTGCAGGCGCTTGGCATTGGCGCTGGTCTTGTCCAGAGCCCCCTTGGTGCCGGCCTCGCTGACAGTCTGCTGATACGACTGCGCATACATCTGATCAACCTGCTGGCTCGACAGCATGCTGAACATGTACTGCTTGCGCTCGACACCGACCGCGCCGCCACTGGTGGTATTCACCGCCTGGCAACCGCTGAGCAACAACCCCGCGCCCACGGCGCACACTACCGCTAACTTACCCATCGTGACTCTCCATAAAGATGGTGCGCATCGTATCTCAACCCGGGGTCAGACACTCAGGGGCATTGAGTTTGGGATCATTGACCAGATTGGCCAGCGGCCGCTCGCGCAGCGGCATCTGCGGGCTGGCCAGCAATGCCTGCAGCGTATGCAGCGGGGTTTGAGGGTCAAGCCAGGCCTGCTGGCCCGCCTCATCCAGAATCAAGGGTCGGCGCTGACTGGCTGCCGCCTGGGTGATGACCGCCGTGCTCAGCCATACATGGCCCTGGACGGGGTACGCCTCCCAAATACCGGCAAAAAACAGCGAAGAACCCTCGCCCGGCGTCAACCAATAGGGGCGTTTGCGGGTGGTGCCGCGCCATTCATAAAAGCCGTTGGCCGGGATCAGGCAGCGCCGCTCACGCAAGGCATCGCGAAACATCGGCTGTTCGGCTGCAGTCTCGGCACGGGCATGGGCCGGGGTTCGGGACAGGTCGGTCAGCCACGCGGGGGTCAGGCCCCAACGGGCCCGGGCCAGTTCGCGCTGGCCTGGCTCTGCGCCTGCACGCAGGATCAATACCGAATCATTGGGCGAAATATTCCACTGGGCCTGCTGGTCCGCCGGAAAACCGGGCAAGGCTGCAAACGCAGGATTCCAGCGAAACAGGGCAAAACGTCCACACATGGGGCTGTACAACTCTTTTCTATATAGCAGTGAATAAACCGTCGCTGACCTCAGCAGTCCAGCACATCGGGGAAACTCTCGGGCTCATCGCCCGCCACCGGTGATGCGGCATTGTACGCATCGATCAACTCGCGCGCGTATCGCGCCTGATCATCGGCCACGGCCAGCCCCAGCAAACCCAACGCCGGCAGCTCACCGGTCCCGCCAATCAAATCACGCCCCTGAAGGCACGCGTCAACGCCCTCACTGGCAAGCATGCCCAGCAACAGCTCGGCTTCCATCAGGTTTTGCGGTTCGTAGATGCGTTGCATGGCATTCACTCACGAATCATTCTCGGTATGTACATCAAGCATCCACTCCTGACCATCGGTCTGAAGATGGAAAACAATCGGCCGGCAACACACCGGGCAATCTTCAACATACGTCTGATCGCCCCCCGAGAGATCGAGCACGGCTTCAGCGGGCTCGCCGCAATAGGGGCACTCATAGTGTTCAGTCTCAAGCATCGCGGTCTCCAGAGTGACTTGTGCGTATAATCGCCGGTCTATTAGCAGGGCTATTTTTTTGCCCTGCCCTGCGTACCAACCCTAGCCGTTTCCAACAAGAGAGCATGATGGGCCAATTCGATACCATCCGACCTTACGACGACGCCGAAGTACCAGCAGTGCTGGCCCGGCTGCTCAGCGACAAGGCGTTTCTAGATATCCTGACCCGCTTTCGCTTCCCGCGCCTGGCAGGCGCCTTCGGCTGGCTGTTAAAACCACTTATAGCTCATCGCTTGCGCAAAGAGTTCGCGAGCGTCAATTCAGTGGCTTCGTTGCAGGACAAGGTCGAGGTTTATGTCGACCGCACCATCGAACATGCCACCGACGGCGTGACCTATACCGGCGTCGAGCAATTGAAGACCGGTAGCGCTTACCTGTTTTTGGCCAACCACCGCGATATCGTGATGGACCCGGCCTTCGTCAACTATGCGGTGTATCACGCGGGCCTGCCGACGCCGCGTATCGCCATTGGCGACAACCTGCTGCAAAAACCCTTTGTCAGCGATCTGATGCGCCTGAACAAGAGCTTTATCGTGCACCGCTCGATCACCGGGCGCCGTGAAAAGCTCGCGGCCTATCAGCTGCTGTCGGCGTATATCAATCACTCGATCCGCACCGACTGCCAGTCGATCTGGATCGCCCAGGCCGAAGGGCGCGCCAAGGACGGTGATGACCGTACAGATTCGGCAATCCTGAAAATGTTCCACATGAGCCGTAAAAACGAGCCGTTTGCCGAGGTCATCCAGTCGCTGAACCTGACCCCGGTATCCATCAGCTACGAATACGACCCCTGTGACCAGGCCAAGGCCCGCGAGCTGTTTATCCGTGCCACCACGGGCACTTACACCAAGGTGCCGGGTGAAGACGACACCAGCATCGCCAATGGCATTACCGGCTACAAAGGCCGCGTGCACGTGAACTTTGCCGCGCCCGTCATCGAGCCTTTCGAAGACAGCAAATTGCTGGCCGCCGAAATGGATCGCCATATTCTCAGTGGTTATCGCCTGTTCCCGGCGCACTACCTGGCGTATGCGCAGTGGGCTGATGCCGAGCCCGAGCTGCAAGTGCCAAAGGCCACTGAGGTATTCGGTGCCGAAGAACTGGCCAAGGCCCGCCAGGAATGGCAACGCCGCCTGGACGCCTGCCCTGCCGAGCACCGCCCGTATCTGGTGCTGCAATACGCGATGCCGGTACGTAACCAGTATCGGGTCAAGGCGGGGCTGCCCCTGTAACCCGATAAGACCCGTGGGAGCGAGCCTGCTCGCGATTGCATCTACTCGATGCACCGACAAACTGAGCCGCCCGCATCGCGAGCAGGCTCGCTCCCACAGCAGTGCTTAATTTCTGCTGTAACCGTATCGTCATGTAGAGAAGCCACTCTGTGGCCCCTCGATACCGACACGGAGCTTGTCATGCTGCACGCAGAAAACCAGGACCGCCTGTATCTGATCGCCCCCAGCGACGAACAGCAGGCACTGATCGAAGGTCTGGCCATTAATGTTCAGGATCATCACTGGCTGGTGTATTGCGCCTTGAGCGGCCATACACATGCCGACTTGCCAGAGCTGGATTTGCTCACCGGCGTCAGCCGCCTGGAGCTATATGCCGAAGCGGCCTGAAGCGGCCAAACACAAAAAAGCCCGAACTCACTGAGTTCGGGCTTTTTGTTTTGCTGCGCTTACTCGCCGAGCAAACGACCTATGGTCGGATCCTTGAACACACGGGTCAGTGCATCACTCAACACGTCACTCACCAGCTTGGTGTTGGTTTCCTGATTCGGCGCCATGCCGAAGCGCTGGTCCAGGGACGCGCCATAACGGCCGCTGTAAGTACGGCCACCGCTCTTCACATCAGAGCGGAACGTTGCGCCAATAGTGGCTTCGGTCACGTACATGGTGTCTTTGGGCGACTGATACTTGAGCTCGGCCAGGGTGACGGTCAGCGTTGGTGCATTCATCGCATTGGATGTCGGCGTGTAACCCAGCAAGCGCACGGCAGCTTCGGCCTGGGCTTGCAGTTTTGGAATCAGGTCGGCACTGCTGACGCTGATCGCGCTGGTCTCGGGATACATGCCACCACGGGTGCCCAGGGTTGGCGACGGACGACCGTCCACCACACGTACTACTACCGGCTGGCCACGACCCACTGGCGCAAGCTGGGTGGTCAGCTTGGGTTGCGGGCTGAGTTGTTGCGGGCTGTGGGCGCAGCCGACCAGAGTCAAACTGGTCACAGTAATCAAACCGAACAACAGGCGTTGCAACATGCTTATCTCTCCAGGACTGGGTAACACAGGCCGTCAGTATAGCGGTGCAGTGCACCCGCTAACTAGCCGCTTGCTGTCACCACCCTGTCATCACCGATACATCGTGATGTCACGTCACCCGGGCATAGTCTGGCTGACTGACTCAACAGGTGACGCCATGAACATGCTCTTGTCGCTGCTCGGCCTTGATCGCCCTCATCGCTGCTTCGCCCGCCTCGATTCAGCGGGTCGCTGCCAGGCCTTCAAGCAATGCAAACAACCGCCGGTCGGCGATAGCTGGGTCGAAATCGAAGAAATCCGTCTTAACTGGTTGCACCAGGTACTACCCGCCAATGCCCGTATCAGCCCGCCCGCAACGCGCTCGGCGGTGCAACCCTTGTTGGGACTTTGACCGGCGAACCAATAAAAGTCATTTAACAGGATCAATTGCCCGCGTTTCTTCGCTACAATCTCCCCCCGATTATAAGGACGTCTCCTGATCGGGCCTCGCAGCACCGCTAATGCGCTTGTATTAGCACCCCCGCACCGCCCACAGAGAGCCGCCCACACAGATCATGTGTTGCGGATGCGCTTGATTTATTCTTGCCTGAACCCACAATTTTCACATGGTCTGCCAGAGCTGCCATTATGCTCGGCCACTTGTTCGGGGCCCGGCTTGCGGCAGCCCTTTTTTGAGGTTCACGTCTCCAAAAGAGCGTGAAAAAAAAACGGGTTTCACAACTTCACAAGAGTGTGGCGAGCAAATGAAAAGTTTTGCGTCTGAACATGCACCATTAGCGTCTGAAACAGCTCCACCAAGCAGGATCGAAGTCGGCTCCACAGCACGAGACTGAAGCCTGTCCGCTTACGGATTTGGTTGCACGAACGGACGCTCTAGACCTTAAGTCGAATTGCCTCCCGAGTACTGAAATGCGTTCATATGAACCTTGAAGGCCCGGTTGGTGGCGTCCGCTAAAGTTGCAAGAAATTGCGAAGAATCGGACATGGCGATCCCGGCCATGAGTGTCCTGAGGCTCTATCAGCTGTACGCCTCGGAACACCTGGCAGCTATGCCGTCAATTTGGTGCCGTAGATTTTGGAGACGCGTTAATGGCGCATAACGAAGCAGTGGACGTAGTACTGGTTGGAGCGGGCATCATGAGTGCCACCCTCGCCGTACTGCTCAAAGAGCTCGACCCCGGCATCACGCTGGAAGTTGTTGAGCAGATGGACTCCGGTGCTGCGGAGAGTTCCAACCCGTGGAACAACGCAGGCACCGGCCACGCTGGCCTTTGTGAATTGAACTACACGCCACAGGCGGCTGATGGTTCGATCGATATCAAAAAGGCTGTGCATATCAATGCCCAGTTCGAAGTCTCGAAACAGTTTTGGGCCTACCTGGCGCAAAAAGGGACCTTCGGTTCGTGCAAGTCCTTCATCAGCCCGGTGCCTCACCTGAGCTACGTTGAAGGCGAAAAAGGCGTGTCCTTCCTGAAAAAACGTTTTGAAGTGCTGAGCAAGCACCATGCGTTTTCAGACATGGAATACACCGAAGACAAAGCCAGAATGACCGAGTGGATGCCCCTGATGATGCCGGGCCGCCCTGCGGACCAACACATCTCGGCCACCCGCGTAATGCATGGTACTGACGTCAACTTCGGCGCCCTGACCCAGCAGCTGCTCAAGCATCTGGCCAGCGCACCGGACACCCAGATCAAGTACAGCAAAAAAGTTACCGGCCTCAAGCGTAATGGCAGCGGCTGGACCGTAAGTATCAAGGACACCAACAGCGGCAACACCCGCGACGTTGATGCCAAGTTCGTGTTCCTGGGCGCAGGCGGTGCGGCCCTGCCGCTGCTGCAAGCCTCGGGCATCGAAGAAAGCAAAGGCTATGGCGGCTTCCCGGTCAGCGGCCAGTGGCTGCGTTGCGACAACCCGGAAGTGGTCAAGCTGCACCAGGCCAAGGTTTACAGCCAGGCCGCCGTGGGTTCGCCACCGATGTCGGTGCCGCACCTGGACACCCGTGTGGTTGATGGCAAAAAATCGTTGCTGTTCGGACCTTATGCCGGCTTCACCACCAAGTTCCTCAAGCACGGTTCGTTCCTTGACCTGCCGATGTCGATCCGTCTGGGCAACATCGGGCCAATGCTCGCCGTTGCTCGCGACAACATGGACCTGACCAAGTATCTGGTCAGCGAAGTGCGCCAGTCGATGGAACAACGTCTCGATTCCCTGCGTCGCTTCTACCCGCAGGCAAAAGCCGAAGACTGGCGCCTTGAAGTTGCCGGCCAACGGGTTCAGATCATCAAGAAAGACCCGAAAAAAGGCGGCGTTCTGCAGTTCGGTACCGAACTGGTTGCGGCCAAGGACGGCTCGCTGGCCGCTCTGCTGGGTGCCTCTCCGGGCGCTTCGGTCACGGTGTCGATCATGCTGGACCTGATCGAACGTTGCTTCCCACAGAAAGCCAGTGGCGAATGGGCGACCAAGCTCAAGGAAATCTTCCCGGCACGGGAAAATGTCCTTGAAACCGACGCCGAGCTGTATCGCGAAATCAGCACCCGCAACTCCGAGTTGCTGGAACTGGTAGAGCCACAAAGTGCTGGCACCAGCATCGCGTAACGCAACACCGGCGTAGTGATACGTCAAAAAAAGCCCCTCGTCCTGTTTCAGGCCGAGGGGCTTTTTTGTTGTTCTGTGTGGGAGCGGGCTTGCTCGCGATGAGATCGACGCGGTCCAGATTAAAGACCGAGTCGCCAGGATCGCGAGCAAGCCCGCTCCCACAGAGTTGATCAGCCGCGGGCCTGTTTGATCAGTTCAATGTATTCGTCGGCGTTGCGCTGATCCTTGATGATGTCCACGAACGTCTGGCCATGCTCATCTTTGCCATCCAGGTCGTAGCCAGCCTCCTTGAAGAAGGTCAGGAAACGCCCGAAGTCATCGATACGCAGACCGCGATAGGCTTTGATCAGTTTGTGCAGCGACGGCGAAATGGCGTCCACGGGTTCAAAGTCCAGGAACAACTTGATCTGCTCGTCGCCGATCTCATCACCAATCAACTGCTTCTTATCTTTACGCATGTCCGACTCCAGCCTGCTGATACTTCACGGGGCCCGCAGTTTACCCAAGGCTCAACGTGCGCGCACGCTGCCGGTGTGCAAGTCAGCCCAGATATGCCCGTTGGCATAGGTCAAAAACTGGCAATAGACCGTGTCGTTACGCAACAAGTCCATCACCACCGGGTATTGAGACGGCGGATACGACAACGTCAGCGTCCGGGTTTTGCTGTCAAACACGGGCTTTTTCAGGCTTTTGCTTTCGCCATCAAACGAGATCAGCACCTGGCTCACCGTCGCCCCCTGACTCAGCGGCTTGCCTTTCAAGCGCAGCAGCAAGGGTGACGTCACCGGGATCGGCTGCTGATTGGATTGACGCTGGTTGCCCACCACCACCGAATAGGATGTCACCTGCATCAGCTGTTGCTGCTCCGGTTTTTCGGCACGCAACTGCAGGTCATCCATGGGTAAAAACTGTGCATGCATCGGCGCGGCGGCCAGGGGCAGGCTGGCCAGCACCAGGCTCAGTGCAGCACTGCGAAGTAAAAGGCTCATGTCGGGTTCCAAAGCGCGGGGACCGGCACTCTAGCATGCGGGCCGCAAGCACCGGGAGGCACAGAGTGCCTCCCGGCAGGCTGTCTACTGCGCCATCAACTGCCCCGCCTCGATCCTCACATGCCGAGGGTGGAAGCGCGCCAGACTGCTGCGATGCCCCACGCTGACAATACTCAACCCCGGCAGTTGATCGATAAGGGCCTGGTACAGCATGGCTTCGTCTTCTTCATCCATCGCCGAGGTGGCCTCGTCCATGTAGAGCCATTGCGGCCGATACAACAGCGCACGGGCAAAAGCCAATCGTTGCTGCTCGCCACCGGACAGCAGACGCTGCCAGTGGTTGACCTCGTCGAGCTTGGGGATCAGATGCTCAAGGCGGCAGCTGCGCAGCACTTGTTCATAGCGTTGCGTGTCGTAGCTGTCGCCGGGCTGTGGATAACTCAAGGCGTCACGCAAGGTTCCAATGGGCAGGTACGGTTTTTGTGGCAAGAACAGCGCCCGCTCCTCGGGCAGCCGGATCGCCCCGCCCCCTTGCGGCCAAAGCCCGCCCATGGCCCGCAGCAAGGTACTTTTGCCGCTGCCGGAGCGACCGCTGAGCATCAGCCTGTCCCCGGCCGCCACCTGCAAGTTGGCGTCATGCAGCAAAGCGCGGCCATCGGCCAGGTCCAGGCTCAGCCCATCGATCTTCAGCGCCTCGCCCTGGCGCTGCACATCAATCGCCGGTGCACGCTGTTCGTTGTCGGTCATGGCCTGGCGAAAGCTGAGCAAACGATCACAGGTAGCACGCCATGCAGCCAGGGTGACGTAGGCATCGATAAACCAGCTGAAGTTCTCTTGCACGTTGCTGAAGGCCGAGTTGATTTGCATCAGCTCACCCAGCTCGATCTTGCCGGAGAAGTAGCGCGGCGCGGCGACGACAAACGGAAAGATAATGGCAATTTGCGAGTAGCCCGCGGTGAAAAATGTCAGCCGCTTTGTCACCTTCATTTGCGTCCAGAAGTTCTTCCAGACCCGGTCGAAACGTATGCTAAGCCGTTCATGTTCATTGGGTTCGCCGTTGTACAACGCAATGCTCTCGGCGTTTTCCCGCACCCGAACCATCGCGAAACGCAGGTCGGCTTCGAAGCGTTGCTGTTGATTGCTCAAACCGATCAGGCGGCGACCAATCAGGTGCGCCAGCCAGCTACCGACGGCGGCATACAGCAGCGCGCACCAGAACATGTAGCCGGGAATGGTAATGCCAAAGACTTCAATGCTGCCCGAAACACCCCACAGGATCACCGAGAACGACACCAGGCTGACCAGGGTACGGATCAGGCCAAGGCCGAGGGTGAGGGTATTGTCGGTGAACGAGTTGAGGTCTTCACTGATGCGCTGGTCAGGGTTATCGGTGTAACCGCCCTGCTCCAGCTGGTAGTAGTTCTTGTGTTCGAGCCAGCGTGCGAAATGCTTTTCGGTCAGCCAGCGACGCCAGCGAATGGTCAGCATCTGGGTCAGGTAAAGCCGGTACACCGCGCCGACAATACCCACCGCAGCGATGATCCCGAAATAGCCGATCAGGCTCCAGAACGCAGCACCGTCCTTTTTCTCCAGTGCGTTGTAGAAGTCCTTGTACCAATGGTTGATCCACACCGAGATGCCCACACTGACAAGCGACAAGACGATCACTGCAATCAACAGCATCCACGCCCTGGCACGCTCTTCACTGCGCCAGTAGGGTGTTATGAGGCCCCAGACCCGAGGTATGAATTGCCCGCGCACAGCATCATTCACGACAGAAGGCTCAGCGTTCTGATTCATAGTTCAGGCTCGATCGGAGTAAAGAACATCTTGCAAACCGGTCAGGACGACCGGCCCACGACGCGATGAAACGTCTTGGCACAGAGTAGGTCCTGCCGCCATTTCGTGGCAAGGCGCAACGAAATGGCGGCAGTTCCTGTTCAGCGTCTTACCGGGCGCTTCTGCAATTTGCGCTGCAACGTACGGCGATGCATGCCCAGGGCGCGGGCAGTGGCCGAAATATTGCCTTCATGCTCACCCAGCACGCGCTGGATGTGTTCCCACTGCAGACGGTCAACCGACATCGGGTTGTCCGGCACCAGGGTTTCGAGGTCGGCATGCTGGGACAGCAAGGCGGCGAGCACGTCATCCGCATCCGCAGGCTTGCACAGGTAATTGCAGGCGCCGCGCTTGATCGCTTCAACGGCAGTGGCGATGCTCGAATAGCCGGTGAGGATCACCACCCGCATCTCGGGATCAAGCTCAAGCAGCTTGGGCAACAGGACCAGGCCTGAATCGCCGTCCATTTTCAGATCCAGTGCCGCGTAATCGGGCAGGTCCTGTTGCGCCAGGATCAGCCCTTCTTCGGCGGAGCCCGCCGTGCTGACGCGAAAACCGCGTCGGCTCATGGCGCGAGCCATTACGCGGGTAAACGTGGCGTCGTCATCTACCAACAACAAATGTGGCAGTTCTTCGCCTTCGACCTGAATTTCTTCACTCATTTTCATTTCCTCGGGCGACACGTGGCAGGCGCAGCTCAGTGAGCGTTCCGCCATCCTCATGACTGTAGAGTTTTACCGAGCCACCGGCGCGTGTCACGCTGGCTTTGCTCAAGAATAGGCCCAGGCCGAAGCCTTTGCCCTTGGTGGTAAAAAAGGGTTTGCCGATTTGCTCGGCGATGGCCAACGGTACACCTGGACCGTGGTCGCGAATACTGATGGTCAGATCAACTGCATCCCAATCGAGGCAGACTTCCAGCCCTTCAGGGCAGGCATCGGCTGCATTGTTAAGCAAGTTGAGCAACGCCTGGGTCAAGTCCGGCGGCGGCGCCAGGCGCGGAACCGGTGCATGGCCCAGACACTGAAAGCGGTAAGTGGCCTCAGGACGCATCAAGTGCCAGCGGTTCAAGGCCTCGTCCAGCCACTGCGTGACGTCCTGAACCTCAATCGCCAAACGACGGTTGGCTTCAGCGGCACGCACCAGTTGCTGCAGGGTTTCCTTGCACAGCTTGACCTGATCCTGAAGCACGCTCAGATCATCCTGCAATTCAGGGTCCTGATGATCGCGGCGCATCTCTTTAAGCAGCACGCTCATGGTCGACAACGGCGTACCCAACTCGTGGGCGGCACCGGCCGCTTGTGTTGCCACCGCCAGTAACTGCTGGTCGCGCAGGCCTTCTTCACGGCGCAGGGCACGCAGCTCTTCCTGACGACGCAGCTCTTCGCCCATCTTGGCAGCGAAAAACGTGATCACTGCCGCCGACAGCGCAAAACTCAGCCACATCCCGTAAATCTGCAGCTTTTCGCGGAAGAACGGCACCGTGTCTATCGGGTAGAACTGCATCAGCAACAGCGTGTAGAGCGCCAGCGCGATCCCGGTCAGCACCAACGAGTAACGCCATGGCAATGTCACCGCGGCGATGGTCAGCGGCACCAGGTAATAGGACACAAACGGGTTGGCCGAGCCTCCCGAGAAGTACAGCAAGGCACTGTGGATAAACAGGTCACAGGCCAGTTGCAGCGCGTACTCCAGCTCCGTTACCGGCCAGGTGGTGCGCAACCTGATAGCGGTAAAAGCACACAGCAGCATGGAAAAACCGAGCGTGATACTCAGTTGAAACCACGGCAGCGGCAACAGATTGAACAGGTAGGCAAAGCCGACTGAGCCCGCTTGCGCGGCCAGCACCAACATGCGGATAAACGTAAGACGCCATAAGTTCTGGCGCGTTGCTGACAATAACTGAACGGGGGCGAGCATGAGCTCTCCTGATGAGCGCTCCAGGCGGATCGCAGGGAGTATAACCAAGCGAACGGCCCGACAGGCAAAAGTGCGGCAAAGAGCCACAGTGTTTTTTGTGAAAAAGCGGCTAATGGCCTGCATCTGGGCAAACTGTGTGGGAGCGGGCTTGCTCGCGATGGCTTCGATGCGGTCTGGCTGACAGACACTGGTGCCTGCTTCGCGAGCAAGCCCGCTCCCACAGTGGACAAAGAAGTAGCCGCCAAATGTATCGAAAATGTAACTGGGCGAACTGATGGCCACTCTCTACAGTCTTATAGGTCTTGCTGTCCTCATTCAAGGAGCTTCCATGTCCACTTTTCAACGCACCGCTGCCCTTTTGACCCTGAGCATCGGCGCCCTGGCCAGCCTGCCGGCGCTGGCCGACGACATTCATTACAACCAGATCTCCTTGCGCGCCGAAGCCAGCCAGGAAGTCCCCCGCGACCTGATGATCGTGACGCTGTACACCGAGGCGCAAAATACCGATGCAGCCAAGCTGGCCGCTGAAGTCACCACCTCGATGAACAAGGCCATTGGCCAGGCCAAGTCCGTCAAGGAAGTGACCTTGCGCCAGGGCAACCGCAACAGCTACCCGATTTACGACAACAAAACCCAGAAGATCACCGGCTGGCGTGAGCGCGCCGAGCTACGCCTGGAAAGCACCGACTTTGCCGCATTGTCCAAGCTCACCGGCGATCTGATGCAAACCCTGAAAATGGGCAGCATGCAGTTCACCGTCGCCAATGCCACCCGCAAAACCAGCGAAGACGCGCTGCTCAAGGATGCCGTCAATGCATTCAAGGCCCGCGCCCAGCTGGCCACCGATGCTCTGGGCGGCAAGGGTTACAAAATCGTCAACCTGAACCTCAACACCAATGGCTATCCGCAGCCCTACATGCGCAGCGCGATGATGATGAAAGCTGCCGCCCCGGCGATGGACTCCGCGCCGACTCCGGAAGTCGAAGCCGGTACCAGCGAAGTCAGCATGAGCGCCGACGGTGTGATTGAAGTCCAGATGCAGTAAACCGCGATACAACCTCAAAACCCCTGAAGCGACCACGCTTCAGGGGTTTTTTTATGCCTCGGGGTAAAACCTGAAGAACGTCCTAACATGAAGAGACGGGGTTTTGGCAGGCACCTGCAACCCAAACCTGTGGAGTTCCATTGCAAAAGTCTCAATTAGTAACAGTGCTGACCTAAAACAGTGCAGCTGACGTTCAGGAGGCCTCAAGACATGTAAGTAAATGCGTCTAAAAGCAGGACGCAAACGATCAAATGCGTCATTAGTTATATATAAGCGACATTCTTGTACGATCGTTCCACGTTTTAGAGCTTCAATCACTTCCGCATATTGCATTGGGTATGGGCTGTGCATAAGTATCGCCGGGTCGACTCACAAGGTCGCCCTCAAACCAAAAATGACAAAAATCATGAGGCCACCATGTTCAAACACGCGGTCATTCCGTTTTTAGTAGGCGCCAGCCTGTTGGCAAGTGCACCTTTCGCCCACGCAGCGACCAACCTGGTGTTCTGCTCCGAAGGCAGCCCGGCCGGTTTTGACCCGGGCCAGTACACCACCGGCACTGACTTCGATGCGTCGGCAGAGACCATGTTCAACCGTCTGAGCCAGTTCCAGCGTGGCGGCACCGCCGTTGAGCCAGGCCTGGCGACCAGCTGGGATGTCTCGCCGGACAACCTGACATGGACCTTCCACCTGCGTGATGGCGTCAAGTTCCACACCACGCCGTACTTCAAACCGACCCGTGATTTCAACGCCGACGACGTGCTCTTCACGTTCAACCGCATGCTCGACAAAGACATGCCGTTCCGTAAGGTCTACCCCACCGAATTCCCTTATTTCACCGACATGGGCATGGATAAAAACATCGCCAAGGTGGAAAAAATCGACGACAAGACCGTGCGCTTCACGCTGAACACGGTCGATGCCGCATTCATCCAGAACCTGGCCATGAGCTTTGCCTCCCTCCAGTCCGCCGAGTACGCCGACAAGCTGCTCAAGGAAGGCAAGCCTGCCGATATCAACCAGAAACCGATCGGCACCGGCCCGTTTGTATTCAAGAGCTACCAGAAAGACTCGAACATCCGTTACACCGGCAACAAGGACTACTGGAAGCCTGAAGACGTCAAGATCGACAACCTGATCTTCGCCATCACCACCGACCCGTCGGTGCGCATCCAGAAGCTTAAAAAGAACGAGTGCCAGGTCACCCTCTTCCCGCGCCCGGCAGACCTCAAGGCCCTTGGCGAAGATCCAAACCTGAAGATGCCTCACCAGGCAGGCTTCAACCTCGGCTACATCGCCTACAACGTGATGGACAAGATCAAGGGCAGCAACGAGCCGAACCCGATGGCCCAGCTCAAGGTCCGTCAGGCGCTGGACATGTCGGTGAACAAGCAGCAAATCATCGACTCGGTGTACCAGGGTGCAGGCCAGCTGGCTGTTGGCTCCATGCCGCCGACCCAATGGTCGTATGACACCAGCATCAAGGACGCTCCTTTCGATCCGGAAAAAGCCAAGCAGCTGCTTAAAGAAGCGGGGATCAAGGACGGCACCGAAATCACCCTGTGGGCCATGCCGGTTCAACGTCCTTACAACCCAAATGCCAAGTTGATGGCGGAAATGCTTCAGTCCGACTGGAGCAAGATCGGCATCAAGGCCAAGATCATGACCTATGAATGGGGCGAGTACATCAAGCGCTCCAAGGGCGGTGAGAACGGCGCGATGCTGATTGGCTGGAGCGGCGACAACGGTGACCCGGACAACTGGCTCGGCACGCTGTTCGGTTGCGACTCGCTGGAAGGCAACAACTTCTCCAAGTGGTGCGACCCGCAGTTCGACAAGCTGGTTAAAGCCGCCAAGGCCACCACCGATGTTGCAGAGCGCACAAAACTGTACCAACAGGCGCAGCAACTGCTCAAAAGCCAAGTCCCAATGACACCTATCGCACACTCGACGGTGTATCAACCGATGCGCAAAAACGTAGAGGATTTCAAGATCAGCCCGTTCGGCTTGAACTCCTTCTACGGAGTCAGCATCACCAAATAAAGGACCGGTGAATGCGGCTACAAAGCCGCATTTGCTTACCCGCCAAGGCGTCGGAAATATCCTTCAGCTTAAAGCCACCGCGAACTACAGCGGAGGCTATAAGACGTCGAGATTTTTCCTACAGCTCGGTCAGTCCCGACGCATTTACTCCTGCTCGTCGCCCCTCTAACGTCGGCGTACGGCCTCTCTATTGCGCCGGTTACAGCACCGTTGCTGTGAAGTTGACGCCTGAGCGACCGCGCAGCTGCCAAAGCGCGTATTCAGGACTCAATAACAAAAAGGAATGGGATCGCCATGCGCAACCCTCTGGTTTTATCTGTTTTGCTCAGTGCCGGCGTACTTGCCGGCAGCCCGCTCGCGAGCGCCGCCAACAGCCTGGTGTTTTGCTCTGAAGGCAGCCCTGCCGGTTTTGATACCGCGCAGTACACCACCGCCACCGACAACGACGCGGCCGAGCCGATCTACAACCGCCTCGCCGAATTCGAAAAAGGCGGCACCGCCGCGGGCCCGGCCCTCGCCACTCGCTGGGATATTTCCGAGGACGGCCTGACCTATACCTTCCACCTGCGTGACGGGGTCAAGTTTCACACCACCAAGTGGTTCACTCCGACCCGTAATTTGAATGCCGATGACGTGCTCTTTACATTCAACCGCATGCTTAATCCCGAGCACCCGTTCCGTAAGGCTTACCCGACCGAGTTCCCTTACTTCACCGGGATGAGCCTGGACAAGAATATCGCCAGCGTCGAAAAAACCGACCCGATGACCGTGGTCATGAAGCTCAATTCGGTAGACGCCGCCTTTATTCAAAACCTGGCCATGAGCTTTGCCGCGATCCTGTCCGCCGAATACGCCGATCAACTGCTCAAGACCGGCAAACCCAGCGACATCAACCAGAAGCCGGTCGGTACCGGGCCGTATGTGTTCCAGCGCTATCAAAAAGACTCGAACATCCGGTATGCCGCCAACAAGGAATATTGGGACCCGAGCCAGGTCAAACTCGATAACTTGATTTTCTCGATCAACGTCGATGCCTCCGCCCGCATGCAAAAGCTGCGCAAGAACGAGTGCCAGGTTTCGCTGAGCCCGCGCCCGGCAGACGTCGCTGCCCTCAAGGCAGACCCGAAGCTGCAGGTCATCGAGAAGCCCGGCTTCAACCTCGGTTACATCGCCTACAACGTGCAGCACAAGCCGTTTGACCAGTTGCAAGTGCGTCAGGCGCTGGACATGGCCGTCAACAAGGACGAGATCCTCAAGGCCGTGTACCAGGGCGCAGGCCAAAAGGCAGTCAATGCCATGCCGCCTACCCAATGGTCCTACGACGAAACCATCGTTGACGCCCCCTACAACCCTGAAAAAGCCAAAGAGCTGCTCAAGGCCGCAGGCGTCAAGGAAGGCACCGAAATCACCCTGTGGGCCATGCCCGTACAGCGTCCTTACAACCCGAACGCCAAGCTCATGGCCGAAATGCTGCAGTCGGACTGGGGCAAGGTCGGGCTCAAGGTCAAGATCGTCAGCTATGAATGGGGCGAGTACATCAAGCGCACCAAAAATGGCGAGCACGACATCAGCCTGATTGGCTGGACCGGCGACAACGGTGACCCGGACAACTGGCTCGGCACGCTGTACAGCTGCGACGCCATTGGCGGCAATAACTACTCCATGTGGTGCGACAAGGACTACGACGCACTGGTCAAAAAAGCCAAGACCGTCACCGACCGTGACCAACGCACGGTGCTCTACAAACAGGCCCAGCAGTTGCTCAAGCAACAGGTGCCGATCACACCGATTGCACACTCCACGGTCAACCAGCCGTTAAGCGCCAAAGTCGAAGGGTTCAAGGTCAGCCCCTTCGGACGCAACGCCTTCTCGGGTGTCAGCCTCAAAGACTAAGCCCGCAAATCGTCCCGGCCTCGGCAGGCCACTGGAAGTGGTCCGCCGAAGCTTCGCCGATCTGCAACCAGGCAAACGTTTGCAACGCTTTAAATGTTCCACAACAGCTTGGCCAACAAAAAAAGGCCGGCAATAAAAAAAGAAAACAAAGGAGCCTCAACCATGAAAGTCACTAGCAGCGCGTTGTTAGCCTTGTCCATCAGCAGCCTCACGGCGATGGCACATGCCGATGAGTTCATGCCTACCGAATTGAAAGCCACCAGCGCTCAAAGCGAAACCAAGGGCTTCATTGAGGAGCAGACACTGAGCGGTACCACCCGCAACTGGTACGCCAACGAACTCAAGCGTCGCGATGATCGCTTCAGCTACAACAAGCATGGCACCCGCGAGTCCACCCCGCGCCGGATCAACTGGGTGCAGGGCACCATCCTCGATTACAAGTCGGGCTTCACCCAGGGCACCATTGGCTTCAGTACCCAGTTTGCGGCTTACAACGCCATTGCACTGGACCGTGACGCCAAGGACATCGCCGGCCCGAACAACCGCACCCTCACCCACAGCGACGGCGATGCCGTCGGCCAGTGGAGCAAACTGGGCCTGGCCAACCTCAGCGCACGCATCTCCAACACCACACTGACCGTAGGCCGGCAGAACTTCAGCAGCCCGACCATCGATGTGATCGGCAACCGCGCACTGCCTTCCAGCTTCCAGGGTGTGGGCCTGCACAGTGAAGAGTTCAACAACCTGTCCTTCGACGCAGGCTCCTTCGACCGCGTATCCCCGCGTACCGAACAAAGCCTGAGCAAGTTTCGCAGCGAATACGGCGCAGCCGGTGCCGAGACTGACCGTGCCAGCGTTGCAGGCCTGAACTATCAGCCGTTCAAAAACCTGAAAACCACGCTGTACGCGACTCACGTTGAAGACTTCTGGAACCAGTACTACTTCGGCGCCGTACACGACATCGGCGACAACGCCGTGCTGGGCCTGAACACCAATCTCAACTACTACAAAACCCTAGATACCGGCAGCAAGGCCCTGGGCAACATCAACAACGATGCCTACAGCCTGGCATTCGGCCTGACCCACCAGGCCCATACCGTGACCCTGGCGTTCCAGCAAATCGTCGGCGACGAGTACTTCGACTACCTGCACGAAACCAACGGTATCTACCTGGCCAACTCCCTGCTCTCGGACTTCAACGGCCCGAACGAGAAGTCGCTGCAACTGGCCTACAGCATCAACATGGCGCAATACGGCATTCCAGGCCTGAAGTTCAACGCTTACCACGCTCGCGGCTGGGACATTGACGGTACCAAGTACAAAGGCACCGCCTACGACGTGAAAAACATGGACGGCGAAGATCACTCCGAATACAGCATTGGCACTTCCTATGCTGTTCAAAGCGGTCCACTGAAAGCCACTGCCATCCGCGCGACCTACACCACCCACCGCGCCAGCAAAAACCAGTCTGACGGCAACATCAACGAGTTCCGTCTGGTAACCACCATCCCGTTCAACATTCTGTAAACACACCCGTTGCACACAAGGACCGCGGCTGATTCGACGAATCAGCCGTCGTCGTTACGCTGGTTCAACTGATTGGAGAGGATTGCCATGAAAAGACTTCCACTACGCACCGCCATCGCCGTGGCACTGCTTAGTACAGCGGTCAGTGTTTCGGCCAAAAACCTGGTGGTCTGCACCGAAGCCAGCCCTGAAGGGTTCGATATCGTCCAGTTCACCACTGCCGTAACGGCCGATGCCTCAGCTGAAACCATCCTCAACCGCCTGGCCGACTTTGCTCCCGGTACGACAAATGTTGAACCCGCCCTGGCCGAACGATGGGACATCAGCCCCGACGGTCTTGAGTACACCTTTTACCTGCGCCCCGGCGTGAAATTCCACACCACCGATTACTTCAAACCGACCCGAACCCTGAACGCCGACGATGTTGTCTGGAGTTTCCAGCGCCAGCTGGACCCGAATCACCCGTGGCACAAACTGTCGTTGGTCGGTTACCCCTACTTTGAAAGCATGGGCTTCAAAGGCCTGCTCAAAAGCGTCGAAAAAGTTGACGACCTGACAGTAAAAATCACCCTCAACCACGCTGAAGCACCATTTTTGCGCGACGTGGCCATGCCTTTCACGTCCATCTATTCAGCTGAGTACGCCGACCAGCTGCTCAAGTCCGGCAAAACAGCGGACCTGAACAACAAGCCCATCGGCACCGGCCCGTTTATCTTCGTGCGGTACAACAAAGATGCCCAGGTACGCTTCAAGGCCAACCCGGACTACTTCCGTGGCAAACCGCCTACCGATGCACTGATCTTCGCCATCACCACTGACAGCAACGTGCGCCTGCAAAAGCTCAAGGCCAACGAATGCCAGATTGCGCTGTACCCCAAGCCCGATGACGTCAAAAACATCCGCACCGACCCGAACCTCAAGGTCGATGAACTGGCAGCGCTGATGACCAGCTATATCGCCATGAACTCCAGCCACAAATACCTGAGTGATGTACGGGTGCGCAAAGCCATCGACATCGCCTTCGACAAACAGACCTACCTCAACACCGTGCACGGTGAAGGCAACGCGCTGATCGCGATCAACCCGTACCCGCCCACCATGCTTGGCTACAACAAAAGCATTCAAAGCCCGCCCCGCGACCTGGACAAGGCCCGGGCGCTGCTCAAGGAAGCCGGCGTACCGCCAGGCACGGTAATGACCCTGTTCACCCGTAACGGTGGCGGGCCAACCAACCCCAACCCGATGCTGGGCGCGCAATTGCTGCAGTCGGACCTTGCCCAGGTCGGCATCAAACTGGACATTCGCGTCATGGAATGGGGCGAAATGCTCAAGCGCGCCAAGAGTGGCGAGCATGATCTGGTCTCTACGGGATGGGGCGGCGATAACGGCGACCCGGACAACTTCCTGACCCCGCTGCTTAGCTGCGAGGCCGCCAAAAATGGCGAGAACTACGCACGCTGGTGCAATAAAGACTTCGAAGCCCTGATTACCAGGGCCCGAAATATCAGTGAACCCGCTGAACGGGCTGCACTCTATGAACAGGCGCAGCTCATTTTCAATCAAGATCAACCCTGGATTAACGTAACCCATCCTATGCTCTTTACAGCCATGCGCAAAAACGTCGAGGGCTATACCCTTAGCCCGCTGACCAACAACAACTTCGCCACGACCCAGGTGAAGTAGAACAATAAAACACCCGCCAGGATTCACTTGAACACTGGCGGACCTGCCTAACCGGCTGATGAGGTACACCACACGATGTTTAGTTTTATTGCCCGCCGAGTGGGGTTGTTGATCCCCACTTTCTTCGGCATCACCCTGCTGACCTTTGCCCTGATCCGCATGATCCCGGGCGATCCGGTTGAAGTCATGATGGGTGAGCGTCGGGTCGATCCCGAAATGCACGCCCAGGCCATGGAACGTCTGGGCCTGAACAAGCCGCTCTATGAACAATATATTGACTACGTCACCAAGCTCGCCCATGGCGATTTGGGCGAGTCATTGAGAACCCGTGAAAGCGTGTGGACCGAATTTTCCGCGCTGTTCCCTGCCACCCTTGAACTGGCGTCAGCGGCGCTCTTGTTCGCCGGCATCTTCGGGTTACTGGCGGGGGTTATCGCTGCGCTCAAGCGAGGCTCGTTATTTGACCACGGGGTGATGGGCATCTCCCTGGCGGGTTATTCGATGCCAATCTTCTGGTGGGGCCTGATTCTGATCATGTTCTTCTCGGTGGGCCTGGGCTGGACCCCGGTTTCCGGGCGGATCGACCTCTTGTACGACATTGAGCCCAAAACCGGCTTCATGCTCATCGACACCCTGCTCAGCGATGAACCCGAAGCCTTTTGGGACGCGCTGCACCACATGATCCTGCCCGCCATCGTGCTGGGCACCATCCCGCTGGCCGTGATCGCCCGCATGACCCGTTCATCCATGCTCGAAGTGCTGCGCGAAGACTACATCCGTACCGCCCGCGCCAAAGGCCTGTCGCCTGCGCGCGTGGTGTTCGTGCATGGCCTGCGCAATGCCCTGATCCCGGTACTGACCGTGGTCGGCCTGCAAGTCGGCACCCTGCTGGCCGGTGCCGTCCTGACCGAAACCATCTTCTCCTGGCCCGGTATCGGCAAGTGGCTGATCGAAGCCATCGGCGCCCGGGACTATCCCGTGGTGCAAAACGGCATTCTGCTAATCGCCTGCCTGGTGATTCTGGTCAACTTCGTAGTGGACATCCTCTACGGCTTTGCCAACCCACGCATCCGCCACCAGCGCTGAGATCCTGACCATGACTTCATCTACAAACGCTACCGAAGTGGATCAAAGCCTGCTTTATCCATCGCCTTACAAAGAATTCTGGCACGCGTTCTCCCGGAACAAAGGGGCCGTTGCCGGCCTGATGTTCATGTGCGTCATCGTGTTCTGCGCGATCTTTGCCCCGTGGGTCGCGCCCCATAGCCCGAGCGAGCAGTACCGCGACTTCCTGCTGACCCCGCCGGTCTGGCTCGAAGGCGGCCAGTGGCAATTTTTGCTCGGCACCGACGAACTGGGCCGTGACCTGCTGTCGCGCCTGATTGAAGGCTCGCGCCTGTCGCTGCTGATCGGTTTGTCGTCGGTGGTGATCTCGCTGATTCCGGGCGTGATCCTGGGGCTGTTTGCCGGGTTCTTCCCGCGCCTCCTCGGCCCGACCATCATGCGCTTGATGGACATCATGCTGGCCCTGCCATCCCTGCTGCTGGCCGTGGCGATTGTCGCCATCCTCGGCCCTGGCCTGATCAACACCGTGATCGCCATCGCCATCGTGTCCTTGCCGTCCTACGTGCGTCTGACCCGGGCCGCCGTCATGGGCGAGCTCAATCGCGACTACGTGACCGCTGCCCGCCTGGCCGGTGCCAGCTTGCCGCGCCTGATGTTCGTCACCGTGCTGCCCAACTGCATGGCGCCGTTGATCGTTCAGGCCACCCTCAGTTTCTCCTCGGCAATTCTCGACGCCGCGGCACTGGGCTTCCTCGGTTTGGGCGTACAGCCGCCAACTCCGGAGTGGGGCACCATGCTCGCCTCGGCCCGTGACTACATCGAACGCGCCTGGTGGGTGGTGAGCCTGCCCGGTCTGACCATTTTGCTCAGCGTGCTGGCAATCAACCTGATGGGCGACGGGCTGCGCGATGCGCTGGACCCGAAACTCAAGAACGCCGCCTGAGGAGATTCCCATGTCACTGTTAGAAATCAAGAATCTCAACGTTCGTTTTGGCGACGCCAAGGCGGTGCCGGTGGTCGACGGCCTGAGCCTGTCTGTGGATAAAGGCGAAGTCCTGGCCATTGTGGGCGAGTCGGGGTCCGGCAAGTCCGTGACCATGATGGCGCTGATGGGCCTGATCGAGCACCCCGGCATCGTGACCGCCGACGCGCTGAACTTCGACGGCAAGAACATGCTGACCCTCAGCGCCCGTCAACGCCGGCAAATCGTCGGCAAAGACATGGCCATGGTCTTTCAGGACCCGATGACCGCGCTGAACCCCAGCTACACCGTGGGCTTCCAGATCGAAGAAGTGCTGCGCCTGCACCTGAAAATGTCCAGCAAAGCTGCGCGCAAACGGGCGATAGAGCTGCTGGAAAAAGTCGAAATTCCGGGGGCTGCCAGCCGCATGGAAGCCTACCCGCACCAGTTGTCGGGTGGCATGAGCCAACGCGTGGCGATTGCCATGGCCATTGCCGGTGAGCCCAAACTGCTGATCGCTGACGAGCCGACTACCGCGCTGGACGTGACCATTCAAGCCCAGATCATGGAGCTGCTGCTCAACCTGCAGCGCGAGCAGGACATGGGCCTGGTACTGATCACCCACGACCTGGCCGTGGTCGCCGAAACCGCCCAGCGGGTCTGCGTGATGTACGCCGGCCAGGCTGTTGAAGTCGGCAATGTACCGGGGCTGTTTGATGTGCCCGCGCACCCGTACAGCGAAGCATTGCTGGCCGCGATTCCGGAACACAGCATGGGCTCGGCGCGCCTGGCCACCTTGCCCGGCATCGTGCCGGGGCGTTACGACCGCCCGCAAGGCTGCCTGTTGTCGCCACGCTGCCCGTACGTCCAGGAAAAATGCCGTCAACAACGTCCTGAGCTGGAACAAAAAGCTCATAGCCAGGTGCGCTGCTTCTTCCCCTTGAATCAGGAGGTGGCGTAATGACTGTCGTTCTTACCGCCCGTGACCTAACCCGTCATTACGAAGTGTCCCGTGGCCTGTTCAAAGGCCACGCACTGGTACGCGCCCTCAACGGTGTGTCGTTTGAACTTGAAGCCGGCAAAACCCTGGCGGTGGTTGGCGAGTCAGGTTGTGGCAAGTCCACCCTGGCCCGCGCCCTGACCTTGATTGAGGAGCCGTCCTCGGGCTCGTTGAAAATTGCCGGGCAGGAAGTGACGGGCGCCAACAAGGCTGAGCGCAAGCAACTGCGCAAAGACGTGCAGATGGTGTTCCAGAGCCCTTACGCCTCGCTGAACCCGCGGCAGAAAGTGGGTGACCAGCTGGCCGAGCCGCTGCTGATCAACACCAACCTGAGCGCCAGCGAACGCCGCGAAAAAGTCCAGGCCATGATGAAACAGGTCGGCTTGCGCCCTGAGCACTACCATCGCTACCCGCACATGTTCTCGGGCGGTCAGCGTCAGCGTATTGCCCTGGCACGGGCCATGATGCTGCAACCCAAGGTGCTGGTGGCCGACGAACCGACCTCCGCGCTCGACGTGTCGATTCAGGCGCAGGTGCTCAACCTGTTCATGGACTTGCAGCAAGAGTTCAACACCGCCTACGTTTTCATCTCGCACAACCTGGCGGTGGTGCGGCATGTGGCTGACACGGTATTGGTGATGTACCTGGGCCGCCCGGTCGAAATGGGGCCCAAGGAAGAGATCTACACCCGGCCGTTGCATCCCTACACCCAGGCATTGCTCTCGGCCACCCCGACCATCCACCCGGACCCGGACAAGCCGAAAATCAAGATCGTGGGTGAGCTGCCCAACCCGCTGAATCCGCCGTCAGGCTGTGCTTTCCACAAGCGCTGCCCCTATGCGACCGAGTTGTGCAGCACTGTCGAGCCGGCCTTGCGCCTGCTCGACAACCGCCAGGTTGCCTGCCATCACGCGGAACAGTTTCTAACTGACTGACGCTTATGCGGGAGCGGGCTTGCTCGCGATAGATTCGACTCGGTTATCCAGACAGACCGGGTCGTCTGCATCGCGAGCAAGCCTGCTCCCACAGTTCAAGGACTACGTCTGGCTATCGCCTTCGTCACCCTCATCACCTCCATCGCCGCTATCGCCACCGCCATCTGCACCGCCGTCACCATCGGTCTGGTCATCATCCCCCGAGCTGCCGCCCTGCCCCTGATCACCAGGCTCCGAGTCCGACTTGTAAATCGCATGAATCGTCGGCCCCGGCACACCTGTCGCAGAAAACCCTGCCCCCGGGCTGGTCAGCGGATTACTCGCCCATGCCGCCGACGCACTCACCGTCAGCAACACCAGCACCTTGAGCAACAACACGATGCGTTGAAAAAGCTTCATGGCGATTTCCATCCTGTGTGTGAGAAATACCCTTTAAAACTAGTTCGCCTGCCTCACAATTTCCCGAAAACCCACAGGTCGCTATAGATCCATTTGGACTAATGCCATGTAGAAAAACACCACAACTTTGTAGCCGCTGCCGCAGGCTGCGATAAGGACCGCAGGGCCTTCACGACCCCTTCAGGCTCGATCGCAGCCTTCGGCAGCGGCTACAAATTCACGCCCATAAAAAAAGCGAAGCCCAAAGGCTTCGCTTTTTTTCAACCAGACGCCTGAGCCCTTAGTGGTGCTCACGCGTTGCGCGGAACTTCACATCCGGCCAGCGCTCTTCCATCAACGCCAGGTTGACGCGCGTCGGAGCCAGGTAGGTCAGGTGACCGCCGCCATCGATGGCCAGGTTTTCCACAGCCTTGATCTTGAACTCTTCGAGCTTTTTCTTATCGCTGCAGTCAATCCAGCGCGCCGACCACACGGTGATTGGCTCGTAGGAGCATTCCACCTTGTACTCGCCCTTCAGGCGGCTCGCGACCACGTCAAACTGCAGCACACCCACGGCGCCCAGAATGATGTCGTTGCTGCGCTCCGGGAAGAACACCTGGGTGGCGCCCTCTTCGGCCAGTTGCTGCAAACCCTGACGCAATTGCTTGGACTTGAGCGGATCGCGCAGGCGCACGCGACGGAACAGTTCCGGGGCAAAGTGCGGGATACCGGTAAAGCTCAGGCTTTCGCCTTCGGTAAAGGTGTCGCCGATCTGGATGGTTCCGTGGTTGTGCAAACCGATGATGTCGCCCGCATAGGCTTCTTCGAGCTGTTCACGCTCAGAGGAGAAGAACGTCAGCGCATCGCCGATTCGTACGTCTTTGCCGGTACGCGCGTGGCGCATTTTCATGCCCTTTTCGTACCTGCCCGAGCAGATACGCATAAAGGCGATACGGTCGCGGTGTTTGGGATCCATGTTTGCCTGGATCTTGAACACGAAACCGCTGAATTTCTCTTCGGTCGGCTCAACCGTGCGCTCGTTGGCCACACGGGGCAACGGCTCGGGAGCCCAGTTCACAACGGCATCAAGCACGTGGTCGACACCAAAGTTGCCCAGTGCAGTACCGAAGAACACCGGCGTCAGCTGGCCATCAAGGAATTCCTGCTGGTTGAATTCGTGGCAGGCGCCCTGCACCAGTTCCAGCTGGTCGACGAAACGCTGGTACTCGTCACCCAAGTGGGCACGTGCCTCATCGGAATCGAGTTTTTCGATGATTTTGACATCGGTGCGCTCATGGCCGTGACCGGCGGTGTAAACGATGATGTAGTCGTCTGCAAGGTGGTAAACACCCTTGAAGTCACGGTAGCAACCAATCGGCCAGGTGATCGGCGCAGCCTTGATTTTCAGGACCGCTTCGATCTCGTCCAGCAACTCGATCGGGTCGCGAATATCGCGGTCGAGTTTGTTGATGAAGCTGACGATTGGCGTATCGCGCAGACGGCAAACGTCCATCAGGGCGATGGTCCGTGGCTCAACACCTTTACCGCCATCGAGCACCATCAGGGCCGAGTCGACCGCCGTCAGTGTGCGGTAGGTGTCTTCCGAGAAGTCTTCGTGGCCCGGGGTGTCGAGCAGGTTGATCATGTGGTCGCGATACGGGAACTGCATGACCGACGTGGTAATCGAAATACCCCGTTGTTTCTCCATTTCCATCCAGTCGGAGGTGGCATGGCGGTCGGACTTTCGCGATTTCACCGTACCGGCGATAGCAATCGCCTTACCCATCAGCAGAAGCTTTTCGGTGATGGTGGTCTTACCCGCATCGGGGTGGGAAATAATAGCGAAAGTGCGGCGTTTCGCGACTTCGGCGGCCTGGTTGGTCATGGGAAATCGCCTGACGATTGATTCAAAAAAGGGCGCGGATTATAGCCCAAATACGGCCTGCACAGCCACCGTTGGTACCATGCCTCGTCGGACAAGGGTGGCATTGTGCCGTAAATAATGTGAACCTTTTAAGCAGTGGAGGCGTCCACTCTCCTGATACGACAAACCGTCAGGGGCTGGAATATCAGCAAGTTAGCCTGACGAGGCTGCGCTAATGACAGGTGATGAGGGCGCTTTTCGCCACCGCCTGTTGCTCTTCGCGAACGCAATTGTTGGCAGCCAGGAATGGCATTGCCACACGACAATGTGTTCGCCGACTGAAAAAAAGGAGTCCGTCTGTGGCTAATCGCTATGGAAAAGGGCTTATAGGATGTGCGGTTGTAATCGCGCTTCTGGCCCTGTTGGTCCACTGGATCGGCATCAGCACTATCGAACACTATCAAGATGATTTGTTGTTCTACCTGCAAGCCCACCTGTACCTGGTACTCGCTTCAATGCTCGCCGCCCTCCTTGTAGGGATACCCGCTGGCATTTTCCTCAGCCGACCGAATATGGCCGGACGTGCGGAACGCTTCATGCAAGTCTTCAACATCGGCAACACCGTCCCACCACTGGCCGTACTGGCCATTGCCCTGGGTTTTCTGGGGATCGGTAGCGGTCCTGCCATCTTCGCCCTGTTTCTCGCCTCGTTGCTGCCCATTGTGCGTAACACCTACGAAGGCCTGAAAAACGTACAGGGTTCGCTCAAGGAAGCCGCCGTCGGCATCGGCATGACCCCGCGCCAAGTGCTCTGGCGGGTCGAACTGCCCAATGCCGTGCCCATCATCATGGGTGGCGTGCGCGTCGCACTGGCGATCAACGTCGGTACGGCACCGCTGGCGTTCCTTATCGGCGCCAACAGCCTGGGCAGCCTGATTTTCCCCGGCATCGCCCTTAACAATCAGCCGCAATTAATCCTCGGGGCGGCCTGTACCGCACTGCTGGCATTGCTGCTCGACGGCCTGGTGATACTGATCAGCCGCCGGTGGTTGGAACGCGGCCTGCGACCTGTTTAAGGTCTGGCTGAGCAAAGGAATATCCATGAAAAAAATAAGCTTGTTTTTAGGCTGCATCCTGCTGTTCGCAGGAATTGTTCAAGCCGCAGAAAAACCCCTGGTCCGGATTGGGGCGCGGGTCTTTACCGAGCAAACCTTGCTCGCAGAAATTACTGCGCAATACCTCAAGAGCAAGGGCTACAACGCTCAAGTGACAGGTGGACTGGGCAGTAGCCTGGCGCGCAGTGCCCAGGAATCCGGGCAACTGGACTTGATCTGGGAGTACACCGGCGTGTCACTGGTGGCTTACAACCACGTGACCGAAAAACTCGACAGCCAGCAATCCTTCGACCGGGTTAAAGAACTCGACGCTAAAAAAGGACTGGTCTGGCTGCACCCGTCCAAGTTCAGCAACACCTATGCCCTGGCGTTGCCTGAGGACGTGGCCAAGAAGTATCCCGACATCAACACCATCAGCGACCTGAACAAGGCGCTGCGAGATCCTGCGAATAAAAACGCACTGGTTTCACTGGATACCGAGTTCGCCAATCGTTCAGATGGCTTGAAAGGTATGGTCGAGCTGTACGGCATGGACCTGAGCCGCAGAAACATCCGCCAGATGGACGCAGGGCTGGTCTACACCTCGTTGAAAAACGGTCAGGTGTTTGCCGGGCTGGTCTACACCACTGACGGTCGCTTGAGTGCTTTCGATCTCAAGCTGCTCGAGGACGACATGCATTACTTCCCCGACTACACCGCTGCGCCCGTGGTACGACAGGAGTACCTGGACAAGCATCCTGACCTGGCGGATTTGCTCAAACCACTGGCTGATCTGTTTGACGACGAAACCATGCGCCAGCTCAACGCGCGGGTCGACGTGAACCACGAAAGCCCCTCCAAGGTGGCCGCAGACTTCCTGCGCCAGCATCCACTCAACTAAGGAAAAGACATGGAATTTTTAAACGCCTTTTCCCACATGGACTGGTCGCTAGTACTGCATCTGACTTGGCAGCACATCACCCTGGTCGGTATTGCCGTGATCCTCGCGATCTTGATCGGTGTGCCGCTGGGCGTGCTGATGACGCGCTTCCCGTCACTGGCCGGCCCCCTGCAAGCCAGCGCCACCGTGCTGCTGACCATTCCGTCTATCGCCCTGTTCGGCCTGCTGTTGCCGTTCTATTCCAAGTTCGGCCAGGGTCTTGGCCCGATGCCGGCCATCACGGCGGTGTTCCTGTATTCCCTGCTGCCAATCATGCGTAACACGTTCCTGGCCCTCACCGGTGTGGAACCGGGTATCCGTGAAGCTGCACGCGGCATCGGCATGACCTTCGGCCAGCGCCTGCGCATGGTTGAACTGCCGATCGCGGTACCCGTGATCCTGGCCGGTGTACGCACCGCCGTGGTGATGAACATCGGTGTAATGACCATCGCTGCCACCATCGGTGCCGGCGGCCTGGGTGTACTTATTCTTGCTGCAATCAGCCGTAGCGACATGTCGATGCTGATCGTCGGCGCCGTGCTGGTCAGTGTTCTGGCCATCATCGCTGACCTGCTTCTGCAATGGCTGCAACGCTCGCTGACTCCAAAAGGACTGCTCAAATGATCGAACTTCAAAACCTCAGCAAAACTTTCCAAAGCAACGGCAAAGACGTAAAAGCCGTGGACTCGGTAAGCCTGACCGTCAACGAAGGCGAAATCTGCGTATTCCTCGGGCCTTCGGGTTGCGGTAAAAGCACCACGCTGAAAATGATCAACCGCCTGATCAAGCCAACTTCCGGCAAGATCCTGATCAACGGCGAGGACACCACCGACCTCGACCCGGTGACCCTGCGTCGCAACATCGGTTATGTCATCCAGCAGATCGGTCTGTTCCCCAACATGACCATCGAGGAAAACATCACCATCGTTCCGCGCCTGCTGGGCTGGGACAAGCAGAAGTGCCACGACCGTGCGCGCGAACTGATGAGCATGATCAAGCTCGAACCCAAGCAGTACCTGACGCGCTACCCGCGTGAGCTTTCGGGTGGCCAGCAACAGCGGATCGGTGTGATTCGTGCCCTGGCCGCTGACGCACCGCTGCTATTAATGGACGAACCTTTTGGCGCGGTCGACCCGATCAACCGCGAGATGATCCAGAACGAGTTCTTCGAGATGCAGCGGGCGCTGAACAAGACCGTGATCATGGTCAGCCACGACATCGACGAAGCCATCAAGCTGGGCGACAAGATTGCGATTTTCCGTGGTGGCAAGCTGTTGCAGATGGACCACCCGGACACCCTGCTCGCCCACCCGGCCGATGATTTTGTCAGCAACTTTGTGGGCCAGGACAGCACGCTCAAGCGCCTGCTGCTGGTCAAGGCCGAAGACGCTGCCGACAACGCGCCGTCGGTCAGCCCTGAAACCCCGGTGGCCGAAGCGCTGGAGCTGATGGACGAACTCGACCGTCGTTATGTCGTCGTGACCTGCGCCGACAACAAGGCCCTGGGCTACGTGCGCCGTCGCGACCTGCACCGTCAGACCGGCACCTGTGGCCAGTATCTGCGCGAGTTCACCGCCACTGCCGCGTCCGAGGAACACTTGCGCATCCTGCTGTCGCGCATGTACGAGTTCAACCGTTCGTGGTTGCCGGTCATGGACGCTGAGCGTGTGTTCCAGGGTGAAGTGACCCAGGAGTCGATTGCGGCTTACCTGAGCTCCGGCCGCTCCCGCGGGGCCAAGACCAGCATTGTGTCGCCGGCTGATATCGCGCTGGCTTAAGAACTGCTGGAGCGGGCTTGCTCGCGATACTCGCGACTCGATTACTCTGCTTGACCGCGCTGATGCCATCGCGGGCAAGCCACGCTCCCACAAGGACGAAAGCCCCTGTGGGAGCGGGCTTGAACTGGCCTAATGAATTCGGACACATCAATAGGGCGCTATGATTGCGCCCAAATCTGAGGTGTGTTTGATGATGCGAAAG